>CAMDQC010000122.1 GCA_945905735.1 Prosthecobacter debontii
GACCTCGCCCTCGACTGGGAGCAATCCCCGCCGCCACCTGAGCCGTGGCTGGAAGCGGGTGCGGAGATTGAGTCTGTGAAGATTCTCGAAAAATAAATCGTCCCATTTGTAACACCGCGCCCGGCGGTGCGGATTCATCGGCGAAACCATACAACGCCAATGAAAATACTACGCGCCATCCTCATCATCCTCGCACTCACTCTCGCCATCGCGCCCGCACTCGCGGTGCCGCAGATGATCCACTACCAGGGCCGCGTCTCGCTGAACGGCACGCTCGTCAACGGGCCGGGCGAATTCAAATTCGCGCTCGTGAACGGCGACGGCAGCACGGCATTCTGGGGAAATAACAACAACTTCCTGCCGGGACCGAATCACGAACCGACCAGCGGCATCTCTCTCACGGTCGTGAACGGTCTCTACTCCGTGCTGCTCGGCGACGATTCCCTGGCGGGCATGTCGTCAATCCCGTCGTCCGTGTTTTCCAATCCGGATGTCCGGCTCCGCGTGTGGTATGACGCGGGCGTGGCGAATGGCGGCTGGCAGCTCCTCACGCCGGACCAGCGCATCGCCAGCGTCGGCTACGCGATGATGGCGGGGACTGTGCCGAACGGCTCCATCACGACGGCAAAACTCGCAGCGGATACCGTCACCGCGAACCAAATCGCAAACGGCTCGGTGACGCTGCAAAAGCTGGATTTCAGCCTGGGTGCGCCGGGGCAGTTTCTCACGACGAATGCGTTCGGCGCGACGTGGCAATCCGTCGGCTGGGCAAATCTCGCGGGCATCCCCGGTGGCTTCGCGGACGGCGTGGATAACGACACGCTCTTCAGCGCGGGCGCGGGGCTGTCGCTGGCGGGCACGGAATTCAGCGTCAACTTCGCCGGCAATGGCAGCGCGCAGACCGCCGCACGCAGCGACCACGGTCACTTCGGCCATGTCTTTTCCGGCACGCAGACCGGCGCGGGCCTAACGGTTTTCAACACGCACGACACAGGAGGCGGCGTCCTCGGCTGGGCCGCGGGCGATAACGGATTGGGAATCCTTGGGCTTCATTCGTCGCCAGCCGGCATCGCCGCGGGCGTGCAAGGCGAAACAGCCTCGACCGAGGTTGGCGGTCGGGGCGTGTATGGCAAAGCAAGCGCGACCACCGGCACGGCGGCAGGCGTGTGGGGCGAGGCCAACTCGGTTGGTGGTCTCGGCCTCCGCGCGCTGAATGCGACGGCGGGCAGCACGGGAGCCTACATCACCGGTGGCGCTTTTGGTGTGCGCGCGGAAGGCAACAGCGAGGCCATGCGCGGGACGAGCGCCTCCGGGCTCGGCGTCGGTGGCTACACGACGGACGGCACGGCCGTGTATGGCTCAAACGGCAACAGCAACACGGTCGGTCACGCGGGATACTTCAATGGACGCGTGCGCACGACGGGGGAACTTAGGACGGATGATATAGTTTGGGCGACCGGCCCCGGATTTTCCAACGGCCTGATTACCAGACAGGACTTGGTGGATGAATTGTTCGCGGGGTTTTTCGACGGCAATGTTTTCGTCTCCGGGATTCTTGAGGTCGGACAGGCAGTGACTACGCCAACTCTCACTCTCTTCAACGAACTCCGTGTCGCTAACGCAGGGGTGAACACACCAACGGTGGCCTTTATCCACCGCGCCACCGCAGGTTCCTTACGGACACTGCCCGGAGACACTGCCCACACAGCGACGATTATCGATCATCCGTTGCTCAATTTCGCCGGCACGGCGATGGTGTTCGTCACCCATCTGGAGCAAACGCCGAATCCGACATCCAAAAGTGGTGTCTCTGTCCTTTACGATGCCGGGGGAGTGCAGGGCGGGATTTCGGGACGCTGGCTGATTCGTGCGAAGCAGGACGGTGCCGGGGCTTCGATCTCCGCGAACGACACATTCAACGTCCTCATCATCAAGCCCTGATTCTTGCCATGAAAACACCATTCATCCTCATCGCCCTCGCCGCCGTCGCCCACGCGGAGCCGGTCGTCATTTTATCCCACACCGTCGGCAGCGGCGGCGGGCGCGTCACTTCGGCGAATGTGAGCATCGTCTCCGAGATCGGCACGCTCGGCGGAGTCGTCGCGGAATCGCCCAGCAACGTCGTCGTCGCGCGGCAGGGCTTCGCGGGGCGGCTCTACGACGAGGCGGCGTTTTCCATCGGCGGGGGCGCGCAGTTCCTCGCGGAGAACGGCACGCTGCAAGCCACCGCGCTCGTCATCACGGACGACAATCTTTTCGCCCCCGTGCCCGGCAGCGCGGTGACGTGGCTTTTCACAAACGCCACCGGCCAGGCCATCGTGGATGCGGCGGGCCTCATCACGGGGCAGCCCGTGTATGAAACTGCGGCGCTCAACTTGCGCGGCGAATACCACGGCCTCTCCGCAGACGTCGGCGTGAGCGTGCTCGACACGCTGGCGGATAACTTCGGCCTCTACGCGGGCGACACCGTGCCGGATGCGTGGCAGGTGCTGCACTTCGGCACCGGCGACCCGTTCGGCGTGGGCGGCGCGGATCCAGACGGCGATGGACGCACGAATGCGTTCGAGTTCCTCGCGCTCACGGGGCCGCACGATCCGGCGTCGGCGTTTCGTTTTGAAATCACCGGGCTCGCCCTTCCGGGTGTGACGGTACGGCTTTCCAGCATGGAGCCGGGCCGCAACTACGTGATCCAAAGCGCCCCCGCGCCCGGCGGTCCGTGGACGGATGGCGACACACTCACGAGCGAGACGCCGCAGAGTAACGTGACGCACGGCTTCAACGCCCCGGCAGGGATGAACGGCTTTTTCCGGCTGGAAATCCGGCGTCCGTAGGGCGCGAAGAAGGGACGAGAAGATCGCTCCTTACAGCGGACGATATTTTTCACCGAGGTAGTGAAGACGGCTTTGCTCCGCTCGGGTCGTCTGTTTAACAAGGGGACGACCTTATGAAACTCATCGCACTCACTCTCATCTCCGTCTCTGCCTTCGCTGCGGACGTGCCGGACTTTACCCGCGAGGTGCGCCCGATTTTGGCGCGCTATTGCTTCAAGTGCCACGGGCCGGATGAGAAGTCGCGCAAGGGCGAGCTGCGGCTCGATGGGCGGGAGTTTGCGATTGCGGCGGCGGAGTCCGGCGCGCACGCGGTGGTGCCGGGGAAGGCGGACGAGAGCGAACTGGTGAAGCGCATTTTCTCCACGGACGCGGACGAAGTGATGCCGCCGCCTGCGGCGAAAATCCCGATTACGCCGAAGCAAAAGGAAGTCCTGCGCAAGTGGATTGCAGCCGGGGCGGAATACAAACAGCACTGGTCCTTCATCCCACCGAGCCGCGTGGAGCCTAGCGCGCCGGGGCATCCCGTGGATGCGTTCATCCGTGCGAAACTGAAGGATGTCGGGCTTGCACCTTCTGCGCCTGCGGATGCGGCGGCGCTTTGCCGACGCCTGCACCTCGATCTCGTCGGTCTGCCGCCGTCGCCGGAAGCCGTCGTCGCTTTTGAAAAAGCAACCGCTCTCGACCGCACGAAGGCCACGGAGGAGCTTGCGGACAGGCTCATCGCATCGCCTGCCTATGGCGAACGCTGGGCGCGCAAGTGGCTCGACCTCGCACGCTACGCCGACACGAACGGCTACGAAAAGGACCGCGACCGGAGCATCTGGCCGTATCGCGATTGGGTTATCAACGCACTGAATGCCGACATGCCGTTCGACCGGTTCACCATCGAGCAAATCGCTGGCGACATGCTGCCCGGCGCGACGCTCGACCAGAAAATCGCCACCGGTTTCCACCGCAACACGATGCTCAACGAAGAGGGAGGCATTGACCCGCTGGAGTTCCGCTTCAACGCGATCGTGGACCGCGTCGCCACGACCGGCACCGCCTGGCTCGGCCTCACCGTCGGCTGCGCGCAGTGCCACACGCACAAATACGACCCCATCACGCACAAAGAATACTTTCAAATGATGGCGTTCCTCAATAACGCCGACGAGCCCGAGCAGCCGATCCCCGCGCCCGATGCAGCGGCGCGTGCTGCCGCCGATTCGGCGCGCATGGCAAAGCTCATAGCCAGCCTCGCCGACCGCTGGCCGCTCCCCGCAGCAGCCACGGCAAAGTGGGAGACTCCACGCCCAGCCGTGACCGTCGTGGAAAAGGACGCGTTCAAAGTGCTGGACGACAACTCCGTGCAGTTCACCGCGCCGGGGCCGGAGAAACAGACGATCTCTCTCGTGCTGGACTCGACGGGCCCGACGGATCGCTTGCGGCTCGAAGCCATCGCAGATTCCCTCGTGGGCCGCGTCGCGCACGGCAACTTCGTTCTCTCAGAACTCACCATCGCCCTCATCACAAAGGACGGCACACAGACTCCCGTGAAGATCGCCCGAGCGGAAGCCACGGCGGAACAAAGCGGACTCCCTGTAACCGCCGCGTTCGATGGGCAGATGAATACCGGCTGGGCCGTACACGTGCCCAAAGTCCCGCTCAACGTCACCCGCAGCGCCACCTTCTATTTCGAGAAGTCCATCCCCGAAGCCGCGAAGTTCCAAGTCACGCTTGCACAAAACCACGGCACTCAACACACGCTCAAACGCCCGAAGCTCAGCCTCGGATCGCCCGCAAAGGCGGAGCCTGTGCCTGCTCGTGCGGACCTCGTAGCGGCTGCATTCCAAAGCTGGCTCGCCAAACAGCGCGCCGCAAACGTCGTGTGGAAAGCGATGCGGCCTACGGAAGCGAAGTCGAACCTTCCGCTCCTCACCGTCCAGCCGGACGACTCCATCTTCGTCTCCGGTGACATCTCAAAACAGGACACCTACGAACTCGTCTTCCGCAACGTCCCGGCAGGCACAGCAGCCCTCCGACTGGAGGCGATGCCTGACGACCGACTGCCTGCACGCGGGCCGGGGATGGCTTACTACGAAGGGCCGAAGGGCGACTTCTTCCTCACCGAGTTCCAAGTTTCCGTGGACGGCAAGCCCGCGATCATTTCCGACGCCTCGCAGAGCTACGCGAAGAACGGAATGGGCGGCAACCCCGCCACCGCCAAGCTCGCGATTGATGGCGATAGGCAGACCGCGTGGTCATGCTCCGACCGCCCCGGCGAGGCGCACGAGGCGGTGTTTAATTTGGCGCAGCCCCTCGCCGCTGCTGGCGAAGTGCGAGTGACGATGCACTTTGGCCGACACTACGCCTGCTCGCTTGGGCGCTTTCGGATTTCCGCGACTGCGGCAAAGGGCGCGCTGGCAGCGGAAATCCCGCAGGACATCCGCGAGCTGCTCGCGGTGCCGGAGGCGCAGTTGGTCGCCGCGCAGCGCGAGGCGTTGCGCGCACACTTCCTCATCACCGCGCCGGAACTGGCGAAGGAAGCACGCGAGATTCACGCACTGCGCAAGACGAAGCCCGCCGCCACCACACTCGTCATGCGCGAGCGTCCGCCGGAGAATCCGCGCCCCACATTCATGCACAATCGTGGCGAATACCTCCAGCCCACCGACCGCGTGGAGACGGGCGTGCTCTCCGTGCTCAACCCTCTGCCCGTCGGCCCTCGCGACCGCCTCGTCTTTGCCCGCTGGCTCGTCTCGCCGGAAAATCCGCTCACCGCTCGCGTCACCGTGAACCGTGCGTGGGCGGCCTTCTTCGGGCGCGGCATCGTCAAGACTGTGGAGGACTTCGGGCTCCAAGGCGAGTCGCCCAGCAACCAAGAACTCCTCGACTGGCTGGCCACCGAGTTCATCAAAACTGGGTGGTCGCAGAAGAAGCTCCACCGCCTCATCGTCACCAGCGCGACCTACCAGCAGTCGTCGCGCGTCCTCCCCGAGCAGATCGCGAAAGACTCGGAGAACAAATACCTCTCCCGCTTTCCGCGAGTCCGCTTGGAAGGCGAGATCGTCCGCGACTCCGCCTTGCGAGCGAGCGACTTGCTCGTGGAAAAAGTTGGCGGGCCCAGCGTGCGCCCACCTCAACCCGACGGCGTGACGGAGGTAGCATACGGCGGGCAAAAATGGAATGCCTCCACCGGCGCAGACCGTTACCGCCGCAGCCTCTACACCTTCTCCAAGCGCACCGCGCCCTTCGCGCTCTATAACACCTTCGACGCCCCCACCGGCGAATCCTGCATCGCGCGCCGCGATGTCTCGAACACCGCACTCCAAGCCCTCAGCGTGCTCAACGACATCGTCTTCGCCGAAGCCGCGCAAGCCCTCGGCAGCAAGCTCGCCGCCGCCACCGAGCCCACGTCGCAGCGCATTTCCAGCATCTTCCAACGCATTCTTTCCCGCACCCCGGAGCCGGAGGAAATCGCCATGCTTGAGAAGTTCTACGAGGCCCAGCGCAAACGCTTCGCCGCAGGCGAACTCGACCCCGCCAAGTTCGCTGCGAAGACACCCGAAGCCGCCGCGTGGACCGCTCTCGTCCGCTCGCTCTTCAACCTCGACGAAGCACTGACGAAGAGTTGAGCCGACCCTTTACTTCACCGACACCGCCACGCCCGGCTGCACTTTACTCAGCGCACTCGCGATCACTTTATCGCCGGGCTGGATGCCGCTGAGGATCGCTTGATCTGCGCCACGTCGCTCGCCGAGCGTGACTTCGTGCGGTACGGCTTTTCCGTCTGCGATAAGGAAGACTTTGTTCACCCCGGCAAATGTCACCACCGCATCGCCGGGGACGATCAGCGTGTCCGCTCCCGCATCGGTGATCAGCTCGCCACGGGCGAATGCGTGCGCCTTCAAAAGCGTGTCCTTATTCTCCACACGCGCCTCGATGGCCACGGCCCGCGAGTCAGGATTTACCGCCGGGTTCACCCACGTAATCTGCCCGGTGAACTCACGGTCCGCGTAAGCATCCACGCGGATGCGGACCGTTTGCCCCTGCTTCACCCGTGCCGCGTGGCGCTCGGGAATCTCGGCGCGGAAGCGCAGCGTCGAGTCGTCGAGGATATGGTAAAGCACCGTTCCGATGCGGGCGAAGTCTCCATCCGTCACCAGTCGCTCAGTGATGCGCCCATCGAACGGCGCACGCAGCGTGCTACGCTTCAGCGACGTCGTCGCGCCCCCGAGTTGCGCCTTTGTCGCGGCCACTTCCGCCAGCGCCGCCTTTTGCGCCGACGCCGCTTCATCATACGCAGTCGAAGACACCGCGCCCGTCGCCCGCAGCTTCTCCAGTCGCTCCAGATTCGTGCTTTGGTTGTCGGCATTGATCTGCGCTTTGTTGTGGTTCGCCGTGTGGAGATTCACAAGGCCTTGGTAGCTCGCCGTGTCAATCTGCGCGAGGTCTTGCCCTGCCTTCACCGTGTCGCCGACTTCCACGTGCGTCTTCTCGATGCGACCCTCAACTTCCGCCGAGAGTCGCGATTCCTGCGCAGGGAGGAGCGTGCCGACACATAAAAGGCGCTGCTCCCACTTCACCGTGCGCGCCTCCGTAGTCGTCACAGCGAGAGGGCCATCGGGGCGACCGCCACGCGGAGCGACGGGTGCTTTCCCGCAGCCAGCCAGCAGCGCGAGTAAAAGGAGACGTTTCATCAATGCAGACTAGACCCTCCGACTGTCGGTTCCGGAGAAGCTTCTTTGCCAAGGTATGCAGCGATGACTTTGGGGTTGGCCCGGATTTCGGCGGGAGTGCCTTCTGCGATCTTTTGGCCGTAGTCGAGGACGGCGATGCGCTCGCAGATGCCCATGACGACTTTCATGTCGTGCTCGACGAGGAGGACGGCGAGGGCGAATTTTTCCTGCACGAAACGGATGAGTTTCATCAACTCAACCTTCTCGGTGGGGTTCATGCCGGCGGCGGGTTCGTCGAGGAGAAGGAGGCGCGGTTTGGTGGCGAGGGCGCGGACGATTTCCAGGCGGCGCTGCGCTCCGTAGGGGAGGCTTTTGCAGTTGGCGTCGCGGTCGTCGGCGAGGTCGAAGATGCCGAGAAGTTCCATGACTTCCGCTTCGATGCGGGCTTCTTCGGCGGCGACTTTAGCTCCGCGCCAGAGGGCGTGGGAGATGCCGTGCTTTAGGTGCATATTGCAGGCGCAGCGGACGTTATCGAAGACGGTCATGGAGGGGAAAAGGCGGATGTTTTGGAAGGTGCGGGCGATGCCGCGTGCGGTGATGAGGTAGGGGCGTTTGCCTGCGACGGCTTTGCCCGCAAACGCGATTTTCCCCTCGGTGGGCGCATAGACGCCGGTGATGAGGTTGAAGACGGTGGTCTTGCCCGCGCCGTTCGGACCGATGAGACCGACGAGTTCGCCTTCGGCGATGGAAAAGGAGACTTCGGAGACGGCTTTGAGCCCGCCAAATTGCACGGTCACGTTATCGAGCGATAGGAGGCTCACGCGGCTCCTTTCTTTTTACCCCATCCGCCAAAGAGCCCTTGCGGCCTTGCGAGCATGAGGATGATGAGGATGAGGGAGTAAATGATCATGCGGTTCTCGGCGACCTCGCGAAGCCAGATGGGGAGCCATTCGAGCTTCGCCACGTCGCGCAGAATCTCGGGCAGAATGGTGAGCAGGACTGCGGCGATGCAGACGCCGACGGTGTTGCCCATGCCGCCGAGGATGACCATGACTACGATGTCCACGGAGCGGATGAAGTTGAAGCCCTCTGGGTTGATGTATTGCTTTTGGTGCGCGTAGAGCGTGCCCGCGATTCCGGCAAATGCTGCGCCGACGACGAAGGCGAGGACTTTGTATTTCGTCGTGTTGATGCCCATTGATTCGGCAGCAATCTCGTCGTCGCGCACGGCGAGGAAGCCGCGCCCGTAAGTGGAGTGGACGAGATTATGGACGACGTAAATCGTCAGCGCGGCGAAGGCGAAGACCCAAAAGAAGTTGGTATTCGATGGGACTCCCGTGAGCCCGCGCTGCGCGCCGAGCGGCTCGGCGTTTTGGATAATCACGCGGATGATTTCATTGAAGCCGAGCGTGACGATGGCGAGGTAGTCGCCCTTTAAGCGTAGCGACGGAACGCCGACGAGCAGACCGGAGAGCGCCGCCGTCGAGCCGCCGTAGATGAGCGCGATGAGAAATTTTCCCCATCCGGGGAGGCCAGTAGCGAGGCCGACGAGGCTGTTGTGGAGCCAAAAGAAGACGTTCACCAGCCACGCGAAGCCTTGCTGGAGGACTTTGAAAATCACCGTCCAGCCTGCACCCGCCCAAGTCGGGCCATCGAGATACGGGAATGCGATACCGAGCGACATCGCGCTGCCGAGGAATGCGCCGACGGCCATGAATCCCGCGTGACCGAGGGAAAACTGGCCCGTGTAACCGTTCACGAGATTCAGTCCTTCCGCCAAGATGATGCTGATGCCGATTCCGAGGAGAATGTCGTAGATTCGCGACTGCAAAAATTCAGGCGAGCGATTGCAAACATACGCCAACAGCGCCACGAGCGCGATGGTGACGAGGAGGACGATCTTGGTGCGGTCGAATGATTTCATCAGACCTTCTCCCTCACATTTTTCCCCAGCAACCCGGCGGGCCGCAGCAAAAGGATGACGATGAGCACGGCGAAGGCGACTGCATCGCGATACGTCGAAGGGCCATACGCGACGACCATGATCTCGATGACACCAATCAAAAGCCCGCCGAGTACAGCCCCCGCGAGATTCCCGATTCCGCCAAGCACCGCAGCAACGAACGCCTTCAGCCCAAACAGCACCCCCATGAGCGGGTCTATGCTCGGCCGCTCAATGCTGGAGAGGATTCCCGCCGCTCCACCAAGTGCCGAGCCGAGGCCAAAAGTGAACGACACGATGAGACTCACATTCACGCCCATCAGCGCGCAGGCTGTCGGATTAAAAGCCAGCGCCCGCATCGCCATCCCGATTTTCGTGCGCTTCACCAGCAGCGTGAGTGCGACGAGCAGCAGCCCCGTGACGAGGAACGTAAGCACCTGACTGCGCAGCAGCGTAAGCCCCGCCCATTGCTCGCCATGTGCGCTAAAATCAATGCTCCTATCCGATATGATCTCCGGGAAAAGCCGAGGTGCAGCGCCGAAGATAAATTGCCCCATGCTCTCAATAAAAAGCGACACCCCAATCGCCGTGATGAGCACCGTGATGCGCGGGCGATTGCGCAGCGGCCGATAGCACAAAAACTCCACGAGCATCCCAAACGCCGCGCACGCCGACATCACCACAACCAACACCAACGCGAGGCCCAGCAGAGACTCCCACGGACCCACCCAGTCTTGGAACCCCGTCAAATCTCTCGTTGGATCAGGATTGCCCGCCAGTTTCCTCGTAAAAGCGGTGACCCACGGCCCACAATAAAACCCCGCAAACGAACCGAGCATCAAGATGTCCCCGTGGGCGAAATTGATAAACCGCAAGACGCCGAAGACCATCGTGTAGCCGAGCGCGATGAGGGCGTATGTCGCGCCGAGCGAGAGCCCGTTGATGAGCTGTTGGATGAATTCGATAGTGCTGCTGTCCACGATGCGAGGCGGAGAAAATACGACGTTACCCCACGGCGCAAGCACGTTCGTTTTTGCGCCGGTAGTGCCGCACTTCAAAGTCGTCCGTGGTGAGTTCCACAGCGTAGTCGGGTTCAAAGAGGTGCTCGAAGGGCGGGAAGAACGTGTCGCCTTCGACCTCGCGCTGGACGACGGATAAATACAGGTCCGTGCATTCGGGTAAAAATTGCGCGTAGAGCGATGCGCCGCCGATGAGCCATGCGTCGGTGAGGTCGCCTAGCTCGGCGAGGTCGCGGGCGATGTGGATGCCTTCGCTCGGCGCGAGCGTGCGGGAAAGAACGCAGTTTTTCCGGCCCGGCAGCGGCTTGCCGAGGCTCTCGAAAGTCGTCCGCCCCATGACGATGGGCTGCCCGATCGTGGCGCGCTTGAACCAACGGAAGTCCTCCGGCAGATGCCACGGGATCGTGTTGTCGCGCCCGATGACTCGGTTGAGCGACATGGCGGCGATGGCCTTCACTCTTGCTCCTCTCGGCGCTCGCGGAAGAATGCCCGCAGCATCTCGGCGCTCTCAGTTTCCATGACTCCGCCGGTGACGAGGCATTGGTGGTTGAGCTTCGGGTGATTGAGCAAATCTACGACGCCGCCTGCTGCGCCGTCCTTCGGCGATGGGCAGCCAAAAATGACACGCCGCAACCGCGTATGGACGATGGCCCCGGCGCACATCGGGCAGGGTTCTTTCGTCACGTAGAGGTCGCAGTCGGTGAGTCGGTGGTTTTCCAGAACGCTCTCGGCTTGAGTGATGGCGAGCATTTCGGCGTGTGCGGTAGCGTCCTTGAGCGTCTCCACTTGGTTGTGGGCGCGGGCGATGATGCGCCCGTCGTGAACGATGACTGCGCCGATGGGAACCTCCTCGCGCTCCCATGCTTTGCGAGCCTGGCGCAGGGCTTCGCCCATGAAGTATTGGTCTCTGTGTAGATCGATCACTTGGGAGTTGAGAGCTGAGAGTTGAGAGCTGAGCGACTGCGCATTCTACTTCGCGGGGAGTTCTTCGATTGTGATGTCTTTGTAGCGGACTTCGGACTTCGCGCCGCCGTGGATTTGCAGGGCGAGGATTCCCGTCTTTGCGATCTTCGGGTCGCTCTCGGTGTAGTCCACGGTCTGCACGCCGTTGAGCCAAAGCTGGATACGGTCGCCTTCTACGCGGATGCGGTAATCGTTCCAATCGCCGGGCTTGGATGCCTTTGCCAGCGTCTCTTTATCGGGCTGGGCGAGGATTTTTTTGCGCCGCGATTCGTCGTAAAGTGCGCCGTCGTAGCCGTGCCCGAAGTCCGCCTGAAAGCCGCTGACTTCGTGGTGATTCGGGATGCGCTCAGTGCGAAATTGGACGCCCGCATTCACAAACCCCTCCGTCCCGGTGAGCTTGATCTTCAGCCGCAGCTCGAAGTTTTCGTAACGCTTCACCGTAGCGAGAAACTCGTTGCGCGGCTGCTGCTTTGTCACGTCGCCCGCGACGATCTCGCCATTTTCGATGCGCCATGTCTTCTCCGTGTCTCCCTCCCAGCCTGCGAAAGTCTTCCCGTCGAAAATTGGGACGGGCTCTGCGTAGGCGGCGGTTGCGGCGAGGGCGATGGCGGCGATGAGTGTGCGTGCGTGCATGGCTGAAGAACTCACAGTGGTTTGAAACGAAAGACGAATCTTTTCCTGCGTCACTTGCGCACAGCGGGATCGAACTCGAACGCGCCGAGGTCTGGTCGTGCGCCCTTGAAGGGGAACTTCACATCCACGCCCGCATCCACGAGCGGGCTGCCTTTTACCAAGTGCATAAAGGTGATGTCGGGCAAGCTGCCGTCGGCTTTGCGCGGCGCGGTGAGCTGGGCTTCGTCGAGACTCGCGAAGTCCTTTTCCGAAACGACGAGCCCTTTGATGTCGAAGTAGTTGCTGCTCGCATCGCTCTTCGTGCGGTCGAGGCTTGCCACCTCATTGCGTCCGCGAAAGCCGAGATTGTTCCGCATTTTCTGCCCGACACCAGGGATGTCCGTCACGTTGTCGGGCAGACGTTCGAGCATGTTGAAATTCGTCGGGTTGTTGAACGCGGTGTTGTTAAACCAATCACCGCCGCCGATGTGGTGGTTGCCGTAGAAGCCGCTCGCACGATTCCGCACGGCAAAGCAGAACTGTACGACGTGCCGAGGGATGGGTTTTGGAAGATTCCCAACGGGCGTGCCCGCATAGCCGCCAGCCTTGAATCCGTTGCCGTCGCCGCGCTTCACGAAGTCGGCGGAGAACCCATTGTAAAAAGCCCAGCAGTGGTCAAACGTCACGGCCTCAGCCGCAGTGATGCAGTCGAATCCGTCGTCGCTGTTGAACCACGCCCGGCACCCTCGAAAGACGTTCCCTTTTGCACCCGACTGTGGGTGCCCGCCGAAGCCATCGGAGTTCCCGCCGCGCCCGCCCTCGGAAGTGCGGTCCCAGTTCCGGTAGGCGTCGCAATTCAAAATCAAATTGTCCGAACCGCTCGTGAGATACAGCCCGATGGCCTGCGTGTCGTGCATCGCGAGATGCTCATAAATGTTGTGACTTCCCTCGTTGCGAAAGCACTCCGACTGCGTGTGGTTGGGGAGCGTCACCTGCACGCCTATGACCTCAAAGCCGCGCAAGTGCAGCCACGAACCGCCGACATGAAACGCCATCACGCGGAGCCCCGTGGGCTTCACCTCGGAGAAATCGAACACCGGCCGCTCCGCTTTGTAGGCCCAGTATTTGATGGGCGCGTCCTTGGTCCCGCTCTTGGCGAGGTCGAAAATATACGCGTAGTTCCGAGCGCGCCGCGCCAGCTCCTCGGCCTTCACTTTATAAGTCCCGCCGCGAATGAAAACGGTGTCGCCCGGCTTCACCGCCTCCTGCGCCCGCTGCACCGTGGCGAAGGGCGCATCGAGCGTTCCCGCGTTTGAGTTCAGCCCGTCCGGCGCGACAAAGACCTCCGCCGCGAAAAGATCGGGAGCGAGCAAAAGCGCCACGCCATTCATCCAATACCGTATCTGCCAGAGATTCATCTTCGGCGACTCTGTGTGCGTGAAAGCGAGCGGGCAAGTGTGACGTGGCAGCAATTCCACTTCCCCGCCATCGCGTCCCTCGTTATGGCTCCGCGCATGAACTCACTTCTCGACGAACCACTTTCCGATCCGCTCGCACTTTACCGCTACCGCGATGCGATTGCGGCGGTGGATTTGATGGCCGTCGCAATCGCGCACCTCGACTTTTTCACATGGCTGGAAGGGCATCCGGCCACGATGGGGATGATGTGCGCGCACTTCGGCATCCACGAGCGCCCGACGGACGTGATGCTCTCCCTTTTCGCCGCGCAGGGGCTCATCCAGCAAAACGGCGGCGTGTGGATTCTCACGCTGCGCGGACGCGAACATCTCTCGTCGAAATCGCCGTGGAATCTGGCCCCGTATTATACCTCGATGAAAGACCGGCAGCCCACGCTCGACATGCTGAAGGTGCTCCGCACGGGCAAACCCGCAAACTGGGGCAGCTACGACGCGCAGGCCTGGGCGCAAGCGATGGAACGCGAGGATTTCGCGGCCTCGTTCACCGCAGCGATGGACTGCCGGGGCATCCTGCTCGGCCCCGCACTGGCGAAGAAACTTCACCTTTCCGAACACAAGGCGCTTCTCGACATCGCAGGTGGCAGCGGGATTTACGCATGTGCGATCAAAGCGCGGCATCCGCATGTAAAGGCGACCGTGTTCGAGCGTCCACCCGTGGATCGAATCGCCCGTGAGTGCATCGCGAAGCAAGGCGTGGAAGTGGATGTCGTGGCGGGCGATATGTTCAAAGACGCGCTGCCAGCCGGATACGATACGCACCTTTGGTCGAACGTTCTGCACGATTGGGATGAGCCAACCGTGCGCTCGCTGTTGGCGAAATCGGCGGCAGCGCTTCCTGAGGGTGGGCTGGTGATTATCCACGACGCCTTCTTAAACAAAGAAAAGACCGGCCCGCTGCACGTCGCCGAGTATTCCGCGCTGCTGATGAACATTACCGAGGGCCGCTGCTACGGGATTTCGGAAATTGCGAGGTATCTACACGACGCGGGCTTTGACTGGATGGACCACCAAGATACCGCGGTGGCACGCGGGTTTATCGTCGGCCGGAAAGCGTAGATTGACGTGCGCGCTTTCTCCCCTACGGTGCGCGCCGAAACGCAGGGGAGCCAGCCGGCTGAGAGTGGTGCTTACAAGCACCTTACCCTTCGAACCTGAATGCGGGTAATGCCGCCGCAGGGAGCGGAGTTGTTTTGTCTCGGTCGGCTGCGTGCATCTCTCAACACTCAACCATCAACTCTCAACTAACGAAATGATCGCCGATCCAAAAACATCCTTCGAACCACACAGCAGCGAGCAACTGCCAGCCAGCAAACGCGTTTACGTGGAGGGCGCATTGCCCGGCGTGCGTGTGCCAATGCGGGAAATCGTGCTTTCGCCGACGAAGTCGTTCAACGGCAAGATCGAGGAAAACGAGCCCGTTCGCGTGTATGATTGCAGCGGACCGTGGGGCGACCCGGATTTCACCGGCACGTCCGATGAAGGACTTCCCGCGCTGCGTGCTCAGTGGATTTCAGGCCGCGCGGATGTCGCGGAATACGACGGTCGCGAAGTGCTGCCGCAGGACAACGGCTACCTTTCCGGCAAGCACGCCGAATACGCCAGCAAGGCCGAGCGCAACCGGCTCGTGGAGTTTCCCGGTTTGCACGGTCAGCGGCGAAAGCCGCTCCGCGCGAGCGCCGGGCATCCGGTCACGCAGCTTTGGTATGCGCGGCAAGGAATCGTCACGCCGGAGATGGAGTTCATCGCCATTCGCGAGAACATGCGGCTGGCAAAAATTGCGGACTATTCGCAGGACAACATCCGCACCGACCTCGACAAGCAGCACGCCGGTTCCGCGCAGATTCAGAGCGAATACACGCCTTCGATTTTCCGCCGTTTCCCGCAGCGCATCCCGAAAGAGATCACGCCCGAGTTCGTCCGTGATGAAGTCGCCGCCGGACGCGCCATCATCCCCGCAAATATCAATCACCCCGAGATCGAGCCGATGATTATCGGCCGCAATTTCCTCGTGAAGATCAACGCCAACATCGGCAACAGCGCCGTCGCTTCGTCCATCGAGGAGGAAGTGGAGAAGATGCGCTGGGCGACGAAGTGGGGCGCGGACACGGTGATGGACTTGAGCACCGGCAAAAACATCCACGCCACCCGCGAGTGGATTCTGCGCAACTCTCCCGTGCCCATCGGCACCGTGCCGATTTATCAGGCGCTGGAAAAAGTGAACGGCAAGGCCGAGGACCTCACGTGGGAGATTTTCCGCGACACGCTCATCGAGCAAGCCGAGCAGGGCGTCGATTACTTCACCATCCACGCCGGAGTGCTCCTGCGCTTTGTCCCGTGGACCGCGTCGCGCATGACCGGCATCGTCAGCCGCGGCGGCAGCATCATGGCGAAATGGTGCCTCGCGCATCACAAGGAAAACTTCCTCTACACGCATTGGGACGACATTTGCGACATCATGGCCGCATACGACGTGTCCTTCAGCATCGGCGACGGACTCCGCCCCGGCAGCGTCGCCGACGCCAACGATCGCGCGCAATTTGGCGAACTCGAAGTGCAGGGCGAACTCACCAAACGCGCATGGGCCAAAGGCGTGCAAGTGATGAACGAAGGCCCCGGCCACGTCCCAATGCACATGATCGAAGAGAACATGGCCA
>CAMDQC010000123.1 GCA_945905735.1 Prosthecobacter debontii
TTTTTGCTCCACCCATCGGGTTCGTTCGCGTGCCGCTCGTCTATGATCGCTGCAATTTCCGGTAGTCCAAGTTTGAGTTTCACTCCTGCCATTTCGCTTTCTTGCCTTTTTACTCTAAAATGTCACTTTAATTATGAAATTTGGTATTATTGATGATTTTCAGCGCGACGACGCGCTTCAGCCGGGTATCGAAAGCCCGATACGTGGTGCCCATACCGCCCGCGCCGAGGCGGAGCGGTGAGCCGCTTTCATCGGTCTGGATTTCGTAGTGCTCGTAGCTCAGTGGCTCGGTGGGCATGGCGGGGCGGAGGTAAGCAACGCGGGGTGGTTCAGGCAAGCCGCATCACCGCGCTGGGTTCAGCGAACGAGTGCGTGGATTTGAAGCAACGTCTTTAGCAGCGGCGCGATTTGCGCCAGCGGAATCTGATTGGGTCCATCGCTCATTGCTTCGGCTGGGTTTTCGTGTGTCTCGATAAAGAGCGCATCGCACCCTGCCGCCATCGCGGCCCGCGCCAGCACGGGGGCTAAAATGCCGTCGCCGCTCGTCTTATCGCCGCCGCCGCCGGGGCGCTGGACGCTGTGCGTGGCGTCGAAGACTACGAGGTAGCCCAACTCGCGCATCCAGTAGAGCGAGCGCATGTCGGCGACGAGATTGTTGTAGCCGAAAGTCGTCCCGCGCTCCGTGAACATGAACCGCTCGCAGCCAAACGCCGCCAGCTTGTCGCCGATATTCTTCACGTCGCCGGGGGCAAGAAATTGGCCCTTTTTCACATTCACCGCGCGCCCTGTTTCTGCGGCGGCCTGGATGAGGTCCGTCTGTCGGCAGAGGAACGCGGGGATTTGCAGCAAGTCGATGTATTCCGCCGCGATCTTTGCGTCCTCCGGCGTATGAATATCCGTCGTCACCGGCACGCCGAGGCTCTTTCCGATCTCCGCCAGCAGCTTGCAGCCTTCGCGCACGCCCGGCCCGCGAAAGCTCTTGCCGCTGGTCCGGTTTGCTTTGTCGTAGCTCGCTTTGAAAATGAACGGCGCACCGACCTCTTTGCAAATCGCGTGCAGCGCCGTCGCCATCCGCCAGACGAATTCCTCCGACTCGATCACACACGGCCCCAGCAGGAAAACCGGCAGTTCTCCGCCCCACTGCACATCGCCGATAGAAAATTGCGGCCTCATTTTAGCGACTCCTTTGTCACTTCCACGAACGCATTTTGCAAATGGGTGATCGCATTGTTCAGCGCATTCTTTTCGTCGCCGTTCAAGTTCCCCTCCGTCTTCCATCGCAGCATGATGAGGTGATCGATGAACACTTTCCCGAGCTGCAAATTCGGCGGCGGCGCACCCGGCGGGCGGCTCGGATGCTTGCCCAGCGCGAGGAGCGCCTGCTGTGTCTGCATCATGATAAATTGGAGGAACGTATCCGTAAGTTCCGACGTTTGCGTCGCGCGTTGTATCTCAGCCATGCCTGACGCTACGCCGCGCGCCCCGGCGTGTTCAACGACGAATCTGCGATTGCGGAGTTTGCAAGGCACGGTGGCTGCATAGAATTGGCGTCCGATGATGTCTCAGCCCACACCAACGCAGCAACGCGCGCTCTTTTTCCTGCTCGTAGTGGGGCTTGCCGTTGCGCTCTTTTTTCCCGTCGGCGGGTTTAGGTTTTTGAATTGGGACGATAATATCTACCTTCAAGACAACCCACATCTCCGCGAAGTTTTTACCGCCGCCAGCCTCGAGTGGGCGTTCACCGCGAATCTCACGCATTTCGATAAAACTGCGGAATACTGGTCTCCCCTCACGCTGCTCACCCGCCTCGCCGATGCGCACTTCTTCGGCATCTCGCCTGGCGCGATGCACATCACTAGCGTCGTGCTGCACACGCTCAACGCCTGCCTGCTGGCGCTGGCGCTCCACGCATTCACCGGCGCATGGCGGCGCTCTTGCGTGGTCGCGTTGCTATTCCTCGTCCACCCGCAAAACATCGAGCCCGTGCTCTGGCTTTCAGCGCGCAAGGATGTCGTTGCCGCGACGTTTTTCTTCCTCACGCTGCTGGCATATGCCCGCTATGCGCGCCAGCCGGGGCGCGGGAGATACGCAGTGCTGCTGCTCGCATTCATCGCTGCGCTGATGGCGAAACCAATGGCCGTCTCGGTGCCAATCCTACTGCTCCTACTCGATTTCTGGCCGCTTCGTCGCTGGCAGGATCGCGCTACCAATCTCCGCCTGCTTGCGGAAAAAGTGCCGCTGTTCATCTTGGCCGGGCTTGCCGCCGGGCTGGCGGTCTTGGCGCAAGCAGATGTCGGCGCGATGGGTTCGTATCCTTTGCCCGCGCGCATCGCCAACGCGCTTTACGCCACGGCGACCTACGTCCGGCGGGCGGTGTGGCCGAGCGATTTGTGCGTCTTTTATCCACACACGGACGGGGCGCTCTCCGTCGGCTTGATAGCCAGTTGCGTCGCCGCGCTTCTCGTGATCACGTTCCTTGCGTGGCGGGCCCGTCCGCTCGCCATGGTCGGCTGGCTGTGGTTCCTCGCCGGGCTGGCACCGGTCATCGGGCTGGTGCAAGTGGGCAGGCAGGCGATGGCCGATCGGTATTTCTACACGACGGGAATCGGCCTCTTCATCGCCGCCGTTTGGCTCGGCGCAGAGTGGGTGAAATCGCGCGCCCTCCAGCGTGCCATCGCTACCGCCGCAGTAGTGGCACTCGCCGTCGTCGCGCATTTCCAAGTGCAATACTGGCGCGATAGCGGGGCCGCTTTTCAGCGCGCTATTGCCGTGACCGAGCGCAACTTCATGGCGCACGGCAACCTCGGCACCTTCTACTTTCTCCAGGGCGAACTCGACCGCGCCAAGACGCACTTCATGGAGAGCTTGGCGATAGATCCCTTCCAATTCACCGCATGGAATAACCTCGGCGCAGTCGAAGCGAAACTGAACCGCCCCGCTGCCGCCATCCACGCCTACCAGCGAGCCGTTATCCTCGATGCAAAATCGACCACGGCGCACTTCATCCTTGGCCGCCTCCTCGTAAACAATGGCCGTATCGATGAGGCGGTCCCTTACCTCCAGCGCGCTGCCGAACTGGCCCCGCACTGGCCAGAACCCAAAAAGCTCTTGGCGGAACTCGGGCGCTGATCTGCGTTTAGTGAATTGACCCGATGCTTGCGCAGGCGTAGCGGTCGAGGATGCCGAAGGCTCGTGCCGTCAGTAAAAAAAGTGTTTCCCCGCCGAAGGTCGCGCTGCTCGTTGAGACTTCCAATGCGTATGCGCGCGGGATGCTGGCGGGGGTGGAGGATTTCATCACCGCGCGCGGGCCGTGGACTGTGTATCTCGGCGAGCACGGGCGCGGGGATCGTCCGCCGGCGTGGCTGGAGCGGTGGGATGGCGATGGAATCATCGCGCGGGTGGAGAATGAGAACATCGCCCGCGCGCTGGAGTCTATGCGGCTTCCGGTGGTGAATCTCAGTTTTGCGCCGCTCATCGCGGCGGCACCTACATTTACCACGGATAACGCGGGCATCGCGGAACTGGCGGCGGGGCACTTCCTGGAGCGGGGCTTTCAGAATTTCGCGTATTGTGGGCGGGAGGAGTTTGCGTGGTCCATCGACCGAGGCGAGGCGTTTGCGGGGCGGCTCGCGTCGGCGGGAAAGAAATGCGCGGTTTTTTCGCGTCCGAGCCGCGTGGCGGCGGATACCGATGCGGAGATCGAGGGCATCGCATCGTGGCTGCGCACCTTGCCAAAGCCGCTTGCGGTGCTTTCGTGCTATGATTTCCGCGGGCAGCAGGTGCTGGACGCGTGCCGCCGCGCCGGCTTTTCGGTGCCGGATGAAGTTGCGGTGCTGAGCGTGGACAATGACGAGCTGGTTTGCGCACTTTCGCCGCCGCCGCTCTCCAGCGTGATCTTGAATCCCCGGCGCAGCGGCTGGCTCGCAGCGGAGGCGCTCGATTTAATGATGCGTGGGAAGCGCGTGCCCGCAGTGGTGACGCACGTCCCGCCGCTCGGCGTCGCCACGCGGCAGAGCACGGACACGATGGCAGTGGACGATGTGCAGGTGGCAAAAGCCGTCCGCTTTATCCGCGAGCGGGCGTGCAGCGGGATCGACGTGAGCGATGTCCTTCGCGCGTGCCCGATGTCGCGCCGCGCGCTCGAACAGCGGATGCAAGCGGTGATCGGGCGCACGCCGCACGCCGAGATCCTTCGCGTGCAAATCGCGCGTGCCCGGCAACTGCTTGCAGCCACGTCGCTCTCACTTCTGGAAGTGGCGGACAAATGCGGCTTTCGCCACGCGGAGTATTTGAGTGTGGCCTTTAAGCGGGAAACGGGAGTGGCGCCGAGCGAGTATCGGCGCGAGCGGGGAACCGGGCGATAGGAATTCACCAAACCCGCGCAGCACCGAGCATCGAGATCGGCGCATCCGGCGAGAGTATGGTCATTTGGGTTTCGAGCACTTGCGCGGCTAGCAGCCGGTCGAATGGGTCCATGTGCAACTTTGGGAGTTCGCCGCTGCGGAAGATGGCGTCTTGCGTGAGCGGGAGTGTCGTGAGACGAAAGAATGCAGCCCGACTCGGCAACCATCTGCGCGGAAGGTCCGGCAGCGGGAGTTTTCCTGCAGTATGTTTCAGCGTGATTTCCCACGTGCTGACGTCGCTTAAAAACAATTCGCTCGCCGGATCGTTGATGGTCGCGGTGGCTTGTGCGGAAAGTTTGCCTTGGGGCAACGCCAGCCAAAGAAAGGTGCAGGTATCGAGCAGGTATCTCACAGGCCCCATTCGCGCAGCTCTCCCTCCGTGAGCGGGGCAAACGCGGAATCAGGAATTGGGAATGGCGGGTCGAGAGTTTCTCCGACCTTTGGGCGTGGTGTCTTCGTGGGCGGTACCGCCGGAAGCAGGCGCGCGACGACTTTTTTGCCGCGTGCGATGAGGATTTCTTCGCCTTGTTCTACGGCGGCGAGCAGTCGGGAAAGGTGCGTTTTCGCTTCGTGTGTGGTGACCGTTTGCATGTTTAGGAAAATAGCGTGCGGGCTAGGTTAGTCAAGTGGGTCCACTTGGTGCGGTGCGTGTTTTCACAAGAAGAATGCGCTTTATCTCATTCCGTTGATGGGGAAGTGGTGTAAGTTGAACGGCACCTCGCCGTAACAAAACTCTACATCTTCGCCACCATGAAACAATCGCACAACCGTCGTGTCCTCTCCAAAAATATCGCTTCCATTCTCGCGCTCAGCCTCGGCTTTGCGTCGTCGGCTTCTGCTGCCAATGTGTGGGATGGCGGCGGCGGGGACAATCTCTGGAGCACGATCACAAACTGGGACGATGATCTTTTTCCCGGCTACGGGACGCTGACTTTCAGCGGGGCGACGCAGACGACTAATGTGGTCGATGCGAGCATCAGTCAGAACATGTTACTGTGGACCGGAACGAATGATTGGACGCTGAACAATGCGAACGGTGCGGTGATTTCACTTTTCGATAACGGTGGCGCACAGGCGAAAGTGGAAAACCAGAGTTCCGGGCTCCTGACCATCAATGCCCCGATAACCTTCGCCGCGAATAACGGGACGCCGCCCAACCCGTTTGGCGAAATCAACGCGACGAGTGGAAATATCACGTTTGGATCGACGGCGGCGTTGACGGTCAATGGTTCTTCGGTGAACGGCATCAAGTTCTGGGGTGGCGCGGGGCGGACGGTGACTTTTAACAACACCGTGAGCGCGACCGGAAAATGGCTCGCAACTACAGGGAGCGCGGCGATCACCATCGGCAGCACGGGCAGCGTCACCGCAGCGGATATTTATGTCATGAACGGAGGCGCGCTGAACCTCGCTGGATCGCTCACGAGCGACGCTGGCAAAGGTGTTCGTTTAGGCGGCGACTTCACCGCCACGGGAAATCAAAATCTGGCGCTCGGCGGCTCGTTCAACCTCACGCCTGCATCGGGCGGATTGATGTATGCCGGCATCGTCAATTCGGTCGCGGGCAACACCTCCGGGGCGCTTTCCGTGAACTCGCAGAACACCAGCGGGACAAACACGTTGAGCGGCTTCATCGTTCTCGACTCGAATCTCGCGATCAACCAATCCGCTGGCGGTGCGCTGAATCTTACCCAACTCCACACCGATGGCGCGACTGGTGCCAACGGCATCAATATCAAGACGCTGGCGCTGACGCTCGCTCCGGACACCGGCGCCACGATCAATGTAAGCGGCAATATCTATAGCAACACGAACGCAGGTTCTATCACGACCAATGGGCCCGGGACGGTGAACCTTTCTGCGGCGAACAACGCTGCGAACCTGTTTGTCCGACAGGGCACGGTGCAAATCGGCAACGGCGGTTCCTTTACGGGATCTGCGTTTTCAAGCATCGGGCTAACCGGCGGCGACAACGGCACGGTGACGCTCTCGGGCAATGGGGCAATGTCCGTCACTACGGACCTGAACGTGTCAGACGTGCCGAATACGGTGGGAACGCTGAATATGAACAGCACGGGGCTTGTGACGTCGGGGACTCTATTCGTCGGAAAAACGTCGGCCATCGGCACGCTCAATCAGACCACTGGCTCGATCACCACAGCCACACTGCTCGTGGGCGCGGCGGGCACGGCGCAGGGAATTTACAATCAAAGCGGCGGCTCGATTACGAGGTCGGCAGGCGGCGGTGATTGGCGCATCGGTGGCAATTCGGTGAACAACACCGTGGTGGATGCGGCCAACCAGAACGCGGTCGGTATTTACGTGATGACCGGCGGGACGCTCACCCCGGTCAACAACTTCCAAATCGGTGCCAGCGGGCAGGGATACCTGTCTCAGTCTGCCGGAACCCTCAATTCGGCTGGATGGACGGATGCCGGACGTTCCGCTGGCAGCTACGGAGTCATCGACGTCAGCGGCGGAACGTTTAATCAAACGGGTGCTGGCGTCCGTTTATTTGCGGGTGAGAACGGTTTTGGCCACATCAACGTCCGTGGGACTGGCGTGATGACCCTGACGGGCGGGTTGAGAATTGGCAATGGCGGCACCACGGCTGGCGGTGTATTTAACCTTGGAACTGGTGGCACTCTGACAACGGCACTGATCGAACAAGCGGGAGTAAACACGCTCGGCAGCACTTTCAATTTCAACGGCGGCACACTGAAGCCCACGGCTGGGACGACGACGTTCACCGGGATCGGCACTGCGAACATCTTCGCTGGCGGCGCGATCATCGACACTACGACGGCGGGCTTCACCATCGCCCAGCCATTGCTAGCACCTGCGGGAAATGGAGTGAACGCCATCAGCATTGCGACGGGCGGATCGGGATTCAAAGCCCCGCCAATCGTCAAACTCTCCGCACCACCGGCAGGCGGCACGCAGGCGACTGCGATTGCTACGATTGATGGGAGCGGAAACATCACAGGCTTCGTCATCACCAGCCCCGGCACCGGCTATACTGCGGCTCCGACAGTTTCATTTGTCAGCGCAAACGGCGGTACCGCCACCGCAACGGCAACTATCGCGGCAAACACCTCGGGCGGCTTGACCAAGAACGGCGCAAACACGCTGACACTCAGCGGCGCGAACACTTTCACCGGCAACACGACGATCAACGCCGGTGTATTGCTCCTGAACTACGCGACCGACGTGAACTATCCGGGGAATATCACGGCGGCTGGCGGGCTTGGTAACGGAACGGCGCAGTTCATCAAGAACGGGGCGGGAACGCTGACCCTTAGCGGCACGATTACACAGAACGGGGCCAACAATAATCCTGTGACAATCGGCAACGGCGCGGCAGGCGGCACCGTCACGTTGACCAGCACCGCAGTCCTCACCACCGTCGCCAGCGAACTCTGGGTCGGCAACGGAGCCGGTGGCTCGGCGATCTTGAATTTGGATGGCGGGACTTTAAACGTCGGCAACTGGATCGCCATTGCCCGTGGTGGCGCTGGCGGAACGTTGAACATGACGGCTGGCACGATTAACAAGACCGGCGCCGGTAACATCACCATCGGCTCGACCGGAGGCGGCTTGCTCAATCAAAGCGGCGGCACCATTAACAGCACGGGCAGCAACTTTTTCGTAGCAGAAGTTGCGGGCACCGGCACCTACACGATCTCGGGCAATGCTGTCGCAAACATTCCCGGCCTGACTTTTGGCCAAAATGCAGCCTCGACCGGTACGGTCAATCTTAACGGCGGAACGATTGCCGCGACCCAGATCGTGAAAGTGAACGCAGGGGCGACTGCGACTTTCAATTTCAACGGCGGCACCTTGCAGGCTCGCACTGGCGCAGCCACCGCATTCATGACTGGCCTGACCACGGCGAACGTCCGCAACGGCGGTGCGGTGATCGATACCAACGGCCAATCAATCACAATCGGGCAGGCGTTGCTGCACTCGGCGATTGGCGGCGACGCTGCGACCGATGGCGGACTCACGAAAAACGGGCTCGGAACCCTCACCCTTTCCGCCGCCAATACCTACACCGGCAACACGGTTGTCAACGGCGGCATCCTTGCGTTGACGGGAGCGAGCGCAAGCAACCGCATCTTCAACACCATTATCAACACGGGCGGCACGGTCCAATTGCTGACCAGCAACGAAATCGGCACCTCCAATATCACCGTCAACGGAGGCACATTGGACTTCAACACGAAGATCGATTACTTCAACTCGCTCACGATGAGCAACGCGGGCTCCGTCATAGGCACTGGCACGAGCGCATTCACTTTAGAAAACGCAGCCCCGGTCATCACCGCGACCGGCGGTGGCAATGCCGGCACGATCTCCGCAGCCTACGGCATTACCTCCGGGTTTGGCGTCTCGGGCAACATTGCTCGCACCGCGCAATTCAACGTAGCGACCTCGACCAGCCTCACCGTTTCCGGGGCAATCCGCGACACCCTTGAAGGCACCGCAAACGTCGGAAGTCTTACCAAAACGGGCAACGGCACGCTCCTGCTTTCCGGCACGAATACTTACACCGGCCCTACGGCGGTGAACGCTGGCACGCTCACGCTGAGCGGTGCGGGCTCCGCCAATAATACCAGCGGCATCACCGTCAATGGAGTCGGTGCCAAGCTCTTGCAAACCAGTTCCGAGGCGGCGACACCAGTCGTCACGCTGACCCAAGGAACACTCGACGGAACCGGCACGTTAAGCACCGTGAACGTAGGCGCAGGCACGGGCGGTATTGTCACCAACGGCAACGGCACGCTCGGCGCGGCGCTCACGATTGGGGCGCTGACCTTTAATGGTGCTGCAAACGTCAACCTCTTCAGTAACACGACTGCTGCACCATTGGTTACCACGACTTTGACCACCACCGGCGCGGGCACAGTCTCGCTCACCGCGACCAATGCAGTTTGGGGGAACGGAAGCACCTACAACCTCATCAGCTACACCGGAGCCATCGGCGGCGCGGGCTTCGCGGGGTTCAACAACGTCGTCACGGTCAACGGGCTCGGTGCTCGGCAGAGCGCGATGCTAGGGGACAGCGGCACCGCAGTGACCCTCGCGATCTCGGGAGATCTCCCGATTTGGACCGGTGTGGCCAGTGCAAACTGGACGAGCACGCCAGTCGGGCCCACGTTCAACTGGAAGAAGCAGTCGGACAACAGCGGGACGGAATTTTTCGCTGCAAACGACACGCCGCTCTTCGACGACTCCGCCACTGGTACCACAGCGGTAAACATTGCCGATGCAAACGTCAGCCCCACCAGCACAACATTTAACAACTCGGCTCTGAACTACACCGTCTCCAGCGCTGGTGGCTTCGGAATCGCGAGCGGTTTGCTACTCAAGAACGGCACCGGCAGCGTCAGCCTCACTACGGCGAACACCTACAACGGCGGGACGACCCTCAACGCCGGGAAGCTGAACCTCAACAACGCCTCGGCCATCGGCACTGGCACACTCACAATCAACGGCGGCACGATCGATAACACGAGCGGCGCCCCCATCGTCCTCTCGACGGCAAACGCGCAGACTTGGAATTCCGACGTCGTTTTTGCCGGAAGCAATGCGCTCGACCTCGGGACAGGAGCAATCACGCTCAGCGCATCCCGCACCGTCACCACAAACGGCACCGCCGCACTGACCCTCAGCGGAGCAATCGGTGGCGTCGGGCTGGGGCTGACCAAAGCAGGCAACGGAACGCTCATCCTCAGCGGGGCGAATACTTTCAACGGCGGTGTCACCATCAACGCCGGAATCCTTCGTGCCGGCAGCAGCGGTGCATTCAACACAACCACTCCAAACGTTGTGAGCTTCGGCCCTGGCAGCACCGGAATATTGCAGCTTGCCGGAAACAACATCACCGTCGGGGGCTTGAGCAACAACGCGACTGTAGGGACTCCGGTTGTGGAAAATGGAACCGCGGGCACCGCGACGCTCAACGTCAGCACGGCGGGCACCTCGGTCTTTGGTGGAACCTTACAAAACGGCGCGGCAGGCACACTGGCCCTGACCAAGAGCGGGGGCGGCACCCTCTCGCTCGCCGGGACAAATACCTACACCACCACAAGCGTCACCGGCGGCACACTGCAAATCGGCAACGGCAGCACCACGGGCACGGCGGGTAGCGGTGCGATTACGGTCGGTTCGGGAGCGATGCTTGCCTTCAATCGCAGCGACGCAGTGAGCTTCGCCAACAACATCAGCGGAGCGGGTTCGCTCTCCCAGCTCGGCGGCGGTACGACGACCTACACGGGCGCGGCGACCCATACCGGGGCTACAAACGTGACGGCTGGAGCACTCGTCACGGAAGGCACGATAAACGGGACCACCTCGCTCACCGTGAACACCGGCGGCAGTGCGGCATTCCAAGCAGCGAGCAGCGCAACCATCAACGGACCCATCGACATCGGCACAGTCGGCGCGGGGAATTTGACCGTCGGCACCAGCGGGACCATCAACCAAACGGGCGGCGTTGGAATCGTCATCGGCGCAAACGGCGGTTCCGGCACCTACGTGCAGACCGGCGGCGTCGTGAACGCGGGCACCGCTACGGCGGGCTTCCAACTCGGCGTCGGCGCTGCGGGCAGCACGGGCACCGCAACCATCAGCGGAGGAACGCTCAATGTTCCGAACGAGTTTTGGGTCTCCAACGGCATCGCATCGAACTCTGCAACGATGACCATGTCGGCAGGGACGCTCAACGCGGGCAGTTGGTTTGTAGTCGGACGTTCGCTCGGCACGGGCGCACTGAACCTCAGCGGCGGGACCATTACCAAAGGTGGTGCAGGGACGACCTACGCCATCATCGGTAGCCTCGCAGGGACGGGCACGATCACGCAAACAGGTGGTGCCCTAAACGTGACCGCAGGCGGTTTGCGTATCGGAGAAAACAATGGCGCAATTCCGGCGCTTGGCGGGCTTTGGGACATGCAGGGCGGTTCGTCCACCATCAATGGCGAGGTAAACGTCGGATGGCGCTCCTCGGAGGCGACCTGGAACATCAAGCCCGGCGCAGCAGTCAATGTCACAGGGCGGTTGCTAGTTGCGTCGGAAACTGCCAACGCAGCGATCAATACGGGCGTCATCGTCAACGGCGCTCCCGTGGGCACGGTGAATATGACCGGTGGAACTGCGACGTTTACTGCAGGTGACAGCATCATCGGCGGGGCAAACAGTGCGGTGAGCGTCGGCGCAAATGGAACTGTGAGCGTGAGCGGCGGGACGATGAACTTCGGCGGCAACTTGCAAATCGGCGCATACGGCCAAGGCACGATGAATGTTCAGGGAACAGGCACGGTGAACTCGACTGGCGGATTTCCTGTGGTCGGACGGTTCGTCGGTGGCGTCGGCACACTCACCGTGGATGCAGGCGGCACGTTTAACCAAACGGGAGTCGGGGCTGCGCTCATTCTCGGCGAGCAAGGCACGGGGACTTTGAATATTTACGGCGGCGGCCTCACCGATGTCGAAAGTCTGTTTTTGGGCCACGTCGCGACTGGAAACGGCACCGTGAACCTCATCGGCGGAACACTCGCGACCAAGATTGTCCAACGCACGGACGTCACGACCTCGGTGGCGGCGTTCAATTTCGACGGCGGCACGCTGAAAGCAAAAGCCAGCGCAGCAAACTTCTTCCCGGGCTTCACGAACACGCAAATCAAAGTGGAAGCAGGCGGGGCAACCATCGACACGAACGGGTTCGATATCGGCGTCACGCAGGTGATCTCGGATGGCCTGACAGCCGGTGGCGGTCTCACGAAGGTCGGCAACGGAAAACTTACGCTTTCCGCAGCCCACACTTTCACCGGAGTTACATCCGTCAACGGCGGCACGCTTAGCCTGACCGGCAGCATCAGCGGCTCGGTGGCAGTGAACAACGGAGGCACTCTCGGCGGCACCGGCACAATTTCCGGTGGAGTTACGGCGAATTCGGGAGCGATTGTCTCGCCAGGTCTTTCGCCCGGCCAGCTTAACACTGGGGCATTCACATTGAATACCGGCGCATCGCTCGCACTCGAAGTGAACGCGACTGGCGCTGGAAACTACGACGTTCTCAACGTCACCGGTGGCGTCACACTGGGCGGCACGCTAAGTCTCTCGGGCACCTACCTCACGACGCCCACAGTCACGAACGATCTCTTTTTCGGGATCATCAACGACGGCTCCGACCCAATCACCGGCACCTTTGCCGGAGTGGCGAATGGCAGCCACGTCTTCGCTCCCAATGGGCAGGACTTTATCGTCAGCTACTTCGGTGATTCCGTCGGTGGCACCGTGACTGGTGGAAACGACTTTGTGCTTCAGGCCGTTCCGGAGCCCGGCAGCGCCGCATTGCTCCTCGGTGGCCTTGCGATGCTCGCCGGCCGCCGTCGCCGTAGTGCAAGATGAACCATGCCGCATCCCGACTGTTCCCGCTGAATTTCGGGTGCGAGCGTCCGGCTGTATAAAATAGGCCCACCTTCAATCTCACCATGAAACTCCGAGAACTCTTACTCGCGCTGTTTGCGTTCATCGCGGTCAATGTTGCGGCGTGGGCTGCGACGCTTGTAAATCTCGACGCGACCGATAAGACCGCCGGGACGCTGAACACTTGGCCAAATGCCGGATCACTGGGCGGAAACTTCACGACGGGTGGTTCCATCAGCGTATTCAACCTCTCGCTGCCATCGGGGGGGACCGTTAATGCCGTGCAACTCACCGGAAGCGCATTGAGCAACTACGTCGGCCCGACGGTTCCCGCATCACTCACCGGAAGCAATGCACCGAGAACGGTGGAGGCCTGGGTGCGAAATCCGGCGCTCGCTGCCGAGGAAACCATTCTCGCGTGGGGACGGCGCGGGACGGACGCGTTGAACAGTTCATTCAACTACGGCTCGAACGCGACGTTTGGAGCCGTCGGGCACTTCGGGGCAGCGTACGATGTGGGTTGGGGAACGACGCCGACTGCGAACGTCTGGCACTACCTCGTTTATACCTACGACGGCAGCACGGCGCGCGTGTATGTGGACGGCGTGCAAACGAACAGCAGAGCCGTCTCGCTTGCTACGGCAGCGACGAACACAGGCGGTGGCGCACTGTCATTCCGAATCGGTGCGCAAAATAACGCGGACGGAACCGCAGCCACTACGAACATCTCGGGTTCGATGTATTACGGACGGGTGAGGGTCAGGGACGAGTTGATGACATTGGGGCAAATCCAGACGACCTACGGGACCGAGGGCCCAACCTTTGGGCGCAATGAACCGAGCATCGGAACGTTTACCGCAAGTAGTACGGCGACGCTGCCGGGCCAACCGGTGACGCTTTCGTGGAATCTCGTGAATGCGACTTCCGCCAGTATCAACCAAGGCGTGGGCAGTGTGAATGCGGTATCGGGCACAACCATTGTCACGCCGACCGTAGCAACAACCTACACAATCACCGCGACGAACGGGGCCAGCAGCGCCACGGCATCCGTTACGATCTCGCCGCTGGCAGCGATTCAGTTGCGCAATCGATGGAGTTTCTCCAACGCCGCCGCCGCAGCCGCGAATGGTGCGCAGGTGAATGACCTCATCGGGACGGCGCACGCATTTATTCGCGGAACGGGCGCGACCTTTACTGGCACGCAAGCTTCGCTGCCGGGCGGTGCGTCGGGGACTGCGCCGTATATTGATCTGCCAAACGGGATGATCTCCACGCTCAACGAGGCGACGCTGGAAGGCTGGATGACACTGAACGGGCCGCAGGACTGGTCGCGGATTTTCGACTTCGGCACAACGAGCGTTGGCGAGCTCGCGGCACCCGGCGGAACAGGGAACGGTGCCGAGGTGCTCCTACTCTCTGCGCAAGTCGGCGCAACGACGAACCAGCGCCGACTGGCGATGATGGATGGCGGAGTGGAGCAGGGCGTGAACTTCACTGACGCCGTGACTTACGGTCAGCAGTTTCACTTTGCGGTCGTATTCAAAGTGGCGGGCGCGGGCGGCACTGTGAGCTACTACAAAAACGGCGTGCTCGTCGGTCAGCTCGCTACGAGCTACCGGCTTCAAAACATCGCAGACGTGAACAACTGGCTGGGGCGCTCAAATTGGACTGGCGATGCGAATACGAACGGCAGTTACAGCGAGTTCCGCATTTGGAACGGCGCTTTGCCCGAGTCTGCGATCCTCGATGCGACAGCTTCCGGGCCGGACGTGCTCCCGCAGCCGCCGCGTGTGGATGCGTTTGCTGCGGTGCCGAATCAGGTCATTTATCGCGGCGAAACCGCACGGCTCAGTTGGGTACTCGCGGACCCTGCGAGCCTCGGCATCACGGCGTCCATCAATCAAGGCGTCGGCGCAGTCGGCGTGCCCATAGGCTTTGTGGATGTCACGCCTTCGGTTACGACGACTTACACACTCAGCGTCACCAATTCCGCAGGCACGCGCACCGCGACGACGACCGTCACCGTCCTGCCTAGCGAGCCAGTCGCACAGAACAGCACCGTGCAGGTGAACTACGAAACCGCCACGGCCGTCACCATGATTGCGACGGACCCAAATACGCCCGTCGGCTCGCTCACTTTCAACGTGCTCGCCAATCCCGCACACGGCATGCTCAGCGGTGGCACTAGTGCGACGCGCACTTACACGCCGACGGCAGGCTACAGCGGGCCGGATTCATTTACCTTCCGCGCAAACGACGGGATTTCAAACTCGGTCATCGCGACCGTGAACATCACCGTGCTCCCGCCGCCAACGCCGCCGACGGACATCGTGCCGAACGACACCAACATCCGCACCACGGCGGTAAACGGCAGCTTCATCGCCACGCTCAAGCCCGTCGATCCAAACCCCGGCAACACGTTCACCCTCGCGCTCGTCGCGGGCGCAGGGGACACGCACAACGGCTTCTTCACGCTCGTCGGCAATCAGGTCATCTCGACGCACAACTTCAGCGGCGACCTCGGGCAGACGATCTCCATCCGTGTGCTCGTCACCGACAATACCGGCTTCACATTTACAAAAATCATCACCTTCCCCGTGCTCGCCCCGGACTTGCATGTGAAGATCAACGAGCTGCACTACAACCCCGCTCGCAACACACTGCTCACCGAATTCATCGAACTCTACAACCCGACCGCCGCGACTGTGGATATGAGCGGCTGGCGCTTCGATAGCGGCGTGCAATACGTGTTCCCAAATGGCACCACGATCGCTCCGGGCGCGTATCTCGTTGTCGCGGGAAATCCGGCAACCATCGCCGCGCTCTACGGCGTCACCGCGCTGGGACCGTGGACTGGCGGGCTCGACAGCATGGGCGAGGAAGTCGTCCTCCGCGACACGCTCGGCAACAAAGTGGATGGCGTAGATTTTGGCATCACGTCGCCGTGGCCTGCGACACCGAACGGCGATGGCCCCACGCTCGAACTCATCCACCCCGCGCTCGACAACGATCTCGGCGGCAACTGGCGCGCAAGCACGGCAGCGCCGACTGTCGTCAATTACCTCGCCGCCGGCAGCAGCGCGTGGAGCTACCGCAAAGGCACCAGCGAAGCCTCCTCGCCGATGAGCGCGTGGCACGCCGAGACGTTCACCCTCGACGGCAGTTGGCTCACGGGTAACGCGCCGATCGGCGTCTTTTACCAAAACAACGGCACCTCCCTCGCGACAACCACCGAGACAGGCGTGACGCTCGGCACGCAACTCACCGACATGGCGACGTTTAGTGGGACATTTACGGCTAACTACAAATCCGTCTATT
>CAMDQC010000124.1 GCA_945905735.1 Prosthecobacter debontii
CCGCCGACAGTAGGGGCGGGGCGGGGCCAATCAAGCTCGCTACAGTGCTGTGCTGTGAATTACCTGAAGCTCATCCATGTAAAGGATCGCAACTGTCTTTCCAGCAGCGATGATGTGCTCTGGGTGGCGTGTCTGAAACCACTCCCAGCGCGGCTTTCCGGTCCTCGTGCTCAGCTTGTAAATCTTCACTCGCGCGGTCGCTGCGCCGGGGGTGAACACGGCCTTTTCGATGTCCGATCCGTGCTTCCCTGTCCGTTTGGAATAGACGTCTTTGCCAGAGGCCCACACGTCTTCGTATTTCTCGCCGATCCACAGAATCTCGCCGCTTGCCGGGTTCACTTTCATCAACACAGGCTCCGTGCAGGAGTTCATTTCAGACAGATACGTCAGGCTCTCCGCCGGAAGATTCTCCGAGTGGACGTAAAGGAATCCCGCCCCGTCGGTGACCACTTTTCTAATGCCCACGCTCGGGAGCCGCCAAAGGACTTCTCCAGTCGCTTTACTAAACGCGGTGAGCACTGCGCGGTCGAAAAAATACAGCCGGTCGCCCTGCTCGAAACACGGGTCGGCGCTGGCGGAAGCCCACTGGTTGTCGTCGCCCAATACGGCAGGAGCGGCGAGGGTGGCTTCCCACAATTTCGTATTGTTCGCATCCAGCGCGACGAGCTTTGTCCCGCCCGTGACGAGGCTCAGGCTGTACGTGGAAAAGCACTGCACGCGGCCCGTGAAGTCTCCAGTCCACGTCGGCGCTTTCGCAAATGGACGCCGGACGGACACGCGGTAGGTGCTCGCATCGACTCGCTCTACTCCGCCGCGTTCGGCGCGGATTTTATCGTTCTCGACGACCTTCATGATCGACACCGCCGCCCACGGACGATTGCACGGCGTCTTCCGCTGCTTTCTCCGCGCCGGGCTTGATGGCTTGCCGTTCCTCGATCTTTTTGGCGACGAGTTTAATCTCAGCCGTTGCCAGCGTCCCTGCTCCGAAGAACTCAATACGCGACTCCGTAATCACTGGCTCGTAGAGACCATCCCGCGTTTCAAACAGTTCCTTCTCTTGCGCAACACGGAGGTAAAAAGTTTGCATCGCCCCGTCCTCAGAAATCTTCACGACATACCGGATCGTCGGGCCCACGTATGCCACGGTGTAAACGGCGTCGTTGGTCTCGAGCATCGTCATCACCGGGCCGGGCATTTGCATGTTCGCCTTCACCACGCCGCTAGAACGATCAAAGCCGACTACGCGCGCCCCTTCTGCAAGCCATAGGCGGTCACCGAGGACTGCAAATTTCGGAGTTCCGCCGATACCGTAGCCATAATCGTAGTCCGGCTCCGGCTCACTTTTCGGCTCCGGCAGCTTTGCGATTTCCGGCTTTTTTGCGATGGCGGCTTCGTCAGCTTTTTGTTCCTGTTCGAGTGCCTGCAGCTTTCCTTCATCGTCGCGGAGTTGCTGAAGTTTTAGGCGCGTGTCGGCGGTAGTCCGCAGGGCATTGAGACTTGTCCTCTGTCGGGCAATTTGATCCTTCCGTTTCGCCATTCGTGCGAGCCGGATCGCTTCATCCCCGGTCTGTATGGGGTTGAGTTTATCCACCGATGCACGGTCACCGCCAAAGACAAATTCCGCCTTCTTGGGAGTCCCTGCGGCGTTGACTACGGGTCGTGGTTGCGCGCTCATCCGCGTGGCATCGGCTCTTGCACTCGCCAGCTCCGAGGCATACTTGGCGGCCTCGATATTAAACGCCTTCACCTCACTATTCCCTTTCAGTTTTCCGCGCTGATCAGCGAGTTCGGCTGCCCGCTGTTGGAGCTTCAGGAAGCGCTTTGCCACAGATTGCTGCCATGCGGAATCCACTGCCAATGCCATAGGCACTGGCACACTCCAGCGTTCTTCTCGTCTCTTCAGGTTAACCAGTGTGAATTTTCCCCCGCCAACGAACGCAATCTCATCGTCGCTGACACGCCAGCACTCCGACTTTCCGAAACTGTTCGCCGCAATGGGGTGGGAGAAAACCGCGCGTGGTTTGCTGCCAAAAAACCACCACCAACTCGTGCCGCCAAGCCCGCCCAAGAGCATCACCGCGAGAAGGAAGAGCAGTCCTTTCGTTTTCCGACTCTTCGGTTCGGTCGTTACTTTCGGTTTGAAAACGGACGTCTGCATTATTGCTTCGATTCGAGCCAAACGGCGTGTGCTGGGAGAGCGAGATCATGCGGCGGCTTGGGCGCTACTTGCTCCACATGGCCGTCGATAAAGAGCACGTTCCCTCCAGACTTCTTGTGGTTGTCGCCCGTGCGCGTGTCGCAAGCCAACGGAGTGCCTGGCGGATCATTCCGAGAGAGACCTGAGACGTAGGCGTAAGAGATTCGCCGACCTGAGAACGCCTGCCCCTGCCGCAACGGAGCGCGCCCGGTTGCGGGACAAGTGAAGACGCTCGTATCCGTCGTGCATTTTGGCACCAGCAGACTCAGCGGCTGCTCCGAGGAAGTCGCACCAGGAGCCGAAGGGTACGCGCTATTGTGCTCGTTCGCATAGATGCCGAGAGCGAGGTGTATCTTCCGTAAGTTTTCGGCACACGCCGCAAACTGCCGAGCCTTTACCTGCCCCGCCGACGGCCCGAGCACCACGGCATACAGCGTCGCGATGAGCAGCACACTAATGAGCAGCTCGACGAGCGAAAATCCGGCGGTGATGGGCTTACGAAGCATTGCTCGCCTTTTAAGCAGCTTCGGTGCCCCTAGCGGCTCACGTCACTCCTTCAACAACTCGAAGCGAAAATACCGCATCTCGCCGCTGCGGAAGTGCTCATAAACGAGCGAGCCCTTCACGGCTGCGAAGTCGCTAAATGCACCGAATAGACGGGGCGGGAGAATCTTCCGCATGAGGGCGAGCTTGCGGTCGTTATCGGCATCGAGCGCGGCGAGGACGTTTGCGGTGAGTTCGGTTTCGACGATCACTTTCAGCCCACTGGCAGCGAGCTGCTCGCGCCAACTCTGCACTTTATCGTGATCGCGAAAATCGGCGCAGAGGAAGCGTCCGTTGGGCTTCAGCACACGCCGCACTTCGCTGAGAAAGGCGGGCATGGAACCGTAGCAGTGCGAGGATTCGACGTTCACGACGATGTCGAACGTGGCGTCGGCAAAGGGGAGTTTCTCCGCATCGCCAGTGAGAAACGTGAGGCCGTCGCGGGTGTATCGTTTGCGGCAAAGTGCGATGGCCTCGGCGGAGAAATCGAGGGCCGTCATCGCAACAGGCTCGCCCGAGCGGTGCAGAAATGCCGCGCCGCCGCCGCGTCCGCAGCCGACTTCGAGGACGTGCTTTTGCGCCAGCGAGTGCCCGGCGCAGACGGCGTGGTAGAGCTGAAGTCCGTAGCGTTCCCCCTCCTCGGCGAGGTCGAGCGCGATGGGCTCGGCGACGGGCAGCGCGGAGAATCCGTAGTTCATCGTCTGCCACTCCGGGATGGCAAAGCGGCGCGCGAGGAACTGATACCAGCGCCGCCAGAGCAAGCGCTTGAGCACGGGGAAGCGGCACAGGTAGGCGAAGAGTTTGGTGAGCATGGCTGTGTGTGGCTGACTGCGGCTGCGAGCGCGAGCCGCCGTTTTTTGAGACTTGCGGTGAAGGGTGCCGAGGCGCAGATATGCACTGTGCAAAAAAAAAATCCGGGACATCGCCGAAAAGCTGAAATTCCTACCGCACCTCGACGAAAGCGAGCGACTGCTGATGGCGCGCAGCCTCGCAGCGACGCCGGACGAACGCTGGCGGATGAGCCAGAACTTTCTCCGCTCGCTCGGCTTATCGAAGCTCTCCGAGCGGCAAAAATTCGGTTTCAAGTCGCCGGAATGACGGCAGCGATCCTTCAGGGCGTTCCCGCGACGACGCTGGACGCCGACCTGTGGATTGACCTCCCCGAACGCCAGTATATCCGCGTGTTAAACCTCTGCACGAAACTCGGCGCGACCGTAGTGGCGAATACGGTGGTCGCGCTCAGCGACGATACGCTCGTCAATTTCCTCTACCGAGTGGACGGAGTCGCATCCTTCGCTACCGAGTCGCGCCGCGCGCTGGTGCTGGATTGGCTAGGCTTTCGCGTAAAAGTGCTGCCGCTCGCGAAAGTGATCCAGAGCAAGGAGTTCGTAGGCCGCCCGAAAGACCTCGCGCACCTGCCGCTACTCCGCGATGTGCTGGAGGCGCTGAAAGACAAATGACTTGCTCGTGCCCGTAGATCGGCGACACCGAGCGCATGAACTTCTGGCAGCCACCGCAAATCACTCGTCGCGATTTTATCACCACGCTCGCCGTCGGCGCTGCTGCGGTGCCGTTGATGGCGGAGGACGCGAAAGGCTTTCGGTTTATCGCGGCGAACGACCTGCACTACGATAAAGGACCGTGCCGCGAGTGGTTCACGGCGATGGTGGCGCAGATGAAGGCCAGCGCGCCGGATGCGGCATTCTGCCTACTCTGCGGCGACCTCGCAAACACGGGCGAGCAAGCAGCTCTTGCGGCGGTAAAGGAGATTTTTGGCGGCCTCAGCGTGCCGATTCATACCGTGCCGGGAAACCACGATTACACGGACAAAGAGCAGTCGCGCGCGGGTTACGACGCCGAGTTTCCCGGCAAGCTGAATTATCGCTTCGAGCACGCGGGGTGGCAGTTCGTGGCGCTGGATACGACGATGGGGACGAGTTACGACAAGACGACCGTCAGCGACGCGACTCTCGCGTGGATGGATGCGGAGCTGCCGAAGCTCGACACCGCGAAACCGACCGTGTGCTTCACGCATTTCCCGCTCGGGGAAAAGGTGACGCATGTGCCGCTGAATGCGCCCGCCGTCGTGGCACGGCTGCTGAAGCTGAATCTCCGCGGCGTGTTGAGCGGGCACTGGCACGGGGCGAGCGAAACGGCGGCTGGGCACGGGCTGATGACGACGAACCGCTGCTGCGCCCGCGTGCGGGGGAATCACGACAAGTCGCCGCTGAAAGGCTGGTTCGTTTGCGAAGCAAAAGCGGACGGCACGCTGCAGCGGAAGTTCGTGGAGTTCAAAGCGCCCGAAGCGACCCAACCTGCCGCTCCAAAGGGAATTTGACGGGCTACGCAATCGGTATGCAATCCTCACACTTATGAACGAACCCGAGTTTAATCCCTACGCGCCGCCACGAGCCCCGCTCCAATCGGAGCCTGCGTCCGGCGACCAACTTTCGCCTTACCTCGAGAATCTGGTGTACCCGCTGAAGTTCACGTTTCGCGTGCTCACGTTTGCACCACGAATGGACGTCATAGATGCCACGGGGCGCTCGGTGCTTCACGTCCGGCAAAAGATTTTCCGCCTGAAAGAGCACGTCGAGATTTTCACCGACGCAACGCGAAAAACCAAACTCGCCGACATTCGTGCGGACCGCATCTTAGACTGGTCGGCTCGCTACAGTTTTGCCGACGTATGGGGTGGCGCAATCGGCGCGACCGGGCGCAAAGGCTGGCGCTCCATGTGGCGTGCTCACTACGAGGTGTTTAATCCCGGCGATTCGACGCCCGATTTTTCCATCCGGGAAGAGAACCCATTTGCGAAGTTTATGGACGGACTTATTGGCCAGATTCCACTCATCGGGCTGCTCACCCTTTATTTGTTCCACCCTCGATACATCGCCACACGCGGCGATGGCATGGGCGTGCTGCGGATGCACAAGTTGCCTGCGTTTTTGCAGGGGAAATTCCGCATCGAACAGCTCTCCGAAGCGACGCCACGCGAGACGATGAACCTTCTGCTTTCGTTCATCATGCTCACCATGTTGGAGCGGCGGCGGGGGTAAGCCTACCGATTCACCGGCAGAATAGTGACGGATACGGCGCGGTGGTCGCTGGCTTGGTTCCATGATGGCGAGCGATTCACGCGCCCGCTGTCCTTCTGCACTTCGCGCGCTAGACCTTTGCTCACGAGGAGATAATCAATGCGGGAATACGCGTCGGCTTCGCGCCAGTAGTGCGTCCAGCGATCTCCTAGCTCGTCCTTTGCGGGGATATCGTCGAGGTAGCCGACGGACTCGCGGCTGCCGGTGATTTCGTGGAAGGTAGCCTCGTTGCGCGCGTCGTTAAAGTCGCCGTAGCAGAGGAGATTTGCGGTGGGCGTTGCTTTGAGGATGGCGTCAAGATGCGTGCGGAGTTTTGCGGCTTCGTGGCGGCGGACGAGGGCTTCGCCAATGGCGCTGGGGAGCTTCGATTTGAGATGCACGCCGACGCAGCGGAGCTGGTAGTCGGGGGTGATTTGGATGGTCACATCGAGGATCCCACGCCGCATGATCTGCTCAACGCCGCTCATCATAAAGCGGAGGTCTGTCTGCGAGTCGCGGGCGGCGATGGGGAAGCGACTGACAAGCGCGAGGTGACGGTCTGGGTCCGCCCCATCCACATACTCCGCGTGTTCCAAGCCGAGCGGTTTTACACGAGCTAGGAAGTCCTCGAACTGTGCAGGCGAGCCCATCTCACAGATGCCGATGATGTCGGGCTGGATGTCGCGAATGACTCGGAGGACGGCTTCTTTTTCTTCCTCAGACTTTGGCTTGGCCGGAGTGCCCTTTGCGGAGAGCTGGTCGTCGCCGACCCAGTTGCGGATATTGTAAGTGCAGAACACGATCCCTTTATCCGCCGCACAGGCGCAGGCGCAGAGGAGAGCAAGGATTAGGAAAACGGGACGCATGTTCGTGGAAGAAAGCAAACAGGCTCGCCATCGCGGCGAGCCTGTTTATCTGGAAAATATCGTCTATGGACGGCTACGCATGGGTGTCGGTCTGCGCTTGGGGCGCTGGTGCCTTGGCGACCTCGGCGTCTATCTGCTTCGCGGGCTGTGGTGGCGTGGGCGCTGGCTCGCGCATGATCTCATCGTTGATGTCGTTTTTCGCCTTTGTGAACTCTTTGATTGCGAGCCCCATGCCGCGTGCGAGTTCAGGCAGCTTCTTCGCGCCGAACATCATCACGACAATGGCAAATAAGAACAAAGTTGTTTGGGGTGTGAGAAACGCGAGCGTCGGAAAAAGTTGAATGTTCATATTTAGAAAAGTAATCCCTCGTTAATAGCACTCGAATGCGCGGGCGGCAACGGGTTAATGCTGCCATTGTTTTGCTGCTGCAATCGGGTGCACGCGAAGAAGACCCGCTTTGCCGCGCTTCCTTTGGTGATTACTCGGAGATGAGACTCGGCATACATTCCTGAAAGCCCCGCTTCTCCATCGGCGCACGTTCTGCTTTAAGTGCGCGCCACTAACGTGCCCAACCAAATCGACTACATCATTTTCTCCGCCGCGATCGGGCTCATCCTCGTCGGCCTCGCCTATGTGCTGAAGTCGCGCCATGGCGTGATGCTGCACCCCGTCTGGTGGGGTCTCTGCGTCGTCACACTGTTCGCTGGCGGTTGGGCTACAGCGCAATCCGGCGTGAAGATCTCGAGGCAGCAGGAGGAATCCATGATCATCATGGCCCGCACGTACGCCCTCGAGCTTGAACGTCTGGGGCACGAGAAGGTGACGCTCAAAACAAAGGAAGACGACCCCACTTACCTCACCATCTGCAAGGCGCTATCCGATTGGCGTATCGCCAACCCGATCGCCTCCGATATCTACACGATGCGCAAGGTCTCACCGGATAATATCGTCGTCATCGCCGACCCTCCGACCGATTACGACGGCGACGGGCGCTTCTCCGGCGAACGCGAAGAGCGAACTCCCATCGGCGAAATCTTCAATGAACACGACGCCGGGCTCGAACGTGCGCTTGCCGGAGAAGCGTGCTTCAATGCCGAGATCATCGAAGATCGCTGGGGCTCCTGGGTCGGCTCGTGGGCACCCATCCGCAACTCATCGGGGAAAATAGAAGCCGCCGTCGGTGTGGACTACCCATCAAGCCTCTGGTACAAGGCCATCGCTGCGGCCCGGCGCGATACAATGATCGGGACCGCATTTTTCCTCGCCATCATCGCCATCGGCGGGGCGGCATTTTCCCTTCTCCGTACTGACATGTCCAAGCGCGCCGAAGTAGAAGCCCGTTTCCGCGATACCGACGAGCGGATGCAGCTCACAATCCGGCAGATGCCCATCGGCTTTATCGAGTGGAATGTGAACGCCAAAGTGCTCGCATGGAATCCGAGGGCCGAAAAAATCTTCGGCTTTTCCAATGGAGAAGCCGTCGGGCGTTCCATGTTCGACGAAATCGTCGCGCCTGCGGCCCGCGTTCACGTCGATCAAATTTTCGAAGATCTCCTCGTCAACCGAGGTGGCACCCACAGCATCAACGAAAACCTAACCAAGAGCGGGCAGATCATCACCTGCGAATGGTTCAATACACCACTCGTAGATGAGCACGGGAAAGTGGTAAGCGTGTTCTCCCTCATGCAGGACATCACCGACCGCATCCACCTTGAGAAACACGTCCAACAATCCCAGCGCCTCAACGCAGTCGGCCAACTCGCCGCCGGCGTCGCCCACGACTTTAATAACATCCTCACCATCGTCACCGGTCACACCGGACTCCTCCTCTCCCGAGACGACATCCCAAGCGACGCGCGAGCTGATCTTGAGCGTATAGAAGACGCCGCACTGCGCGCAGCATCGCTTACCCGCCAGCTTCTCACCTTCAGTCGGCAGCAGGCCATTTTCCCGCGCCCGCTACGAATCAACGAAGTCGTGCAAATCTCCGCTGAGCTGCTCCAGCGCGTCATCGGAGAACACATCCACTTCAACGTCCGCCTCGCCGAAGGACTCCCTACCGTCGAAGCCGACCCCGCGATGCTCGACCAAGTCATCACCAATCTCGCCATCAACGCCCGCGACGCGATGCCGCGCGGCGGCAGCCTCACCATCGCAACGGAACTCATCGAGGTCACCGCCGAAGCGGCCCGCGAGAACTCCGAAGCCCGCCCCGGCCCCACCGTCCAGATCAGCGTGACCGATACCGGCAGCGGTATCCGGCACGACAATCTTCCCCGCATCTTCGAGCCTTTCTTCACGACCAAAGAAGTCGGCAAAGGCACCGGCCTCGGCCTCGCAGTCGTCCACGGCATCGTCCGCCAGCATCGCGGCTGGATCAGCGTTGAGAGCGTCCTCGCCAAAGGCACCACCTTTCGCGTCCACCTCCCCACTTCCGAAAAACCACCCGAAAGCGTCCGCACCGCGCGCACCCAGTCCGCAAAAATCGAAGCACCAAAACTCCAGACCATCCTCATCGTCGAAGACGAAGCCGTCGTCCGTGAACTCGCCAAAATCATCCTCGAACGCGCGGGCTACTGCGTCCTCGAAGCCGAGGACGGCCCCACGGCGCTGAGTATCTGGTCGCAGCTAAAGGACGAAATCGACATGCTCATCACCGACATGGTCATGCCCAACGGCATCACAGGCCGCGAGCTTGCCCAGCGCCTCAGCGCCGAGCGGCCCGAGCTCCCCATCATCTACGCCAGCGGTTACAGCCAAGAACTCACCGCCCCAAACTTCGAGGAAACCGCCCGCCGCGTCTTCCTCCAAAAACCCTACAGCCCCGACCAGCTCACCAACCTCGTCAAAAAACTCCTCCTCAACTAATGGCCCGCCCGAGCGAATTCGTCACCCACCTGCTCGATCTGCTCCACCCACTCGGCGACATCACGGCTCGCGGCATGTTTGGCGGCTGGGGAATCTACTGCGGGGGAAAAATGTTCGCCCTCGTCGCCTTCGAGACATTCTTCGTGAAGGTGGACGACACCACACGCCCCGAGTTCGCCGCGCTCGGGCTCGCCCCGTTCACCTACGAGGCCAGCGGCGGGAAGCGAGCCGTCGTGGCCTACCACACCGTCCCCACCGAGGCTCTCGACTCCTCCCCGCTCCTCTGCCAGTGGGCCGAAAAAGGAATCGCCGCCGCCCAACGCGCCGCCACCACGAAGAAGCCGCGCAACAAGAAGTAGCGAGCAAGCGAAAGGCCGTGCCACGCGTTTCCACGCACGGCACGGCCCGTTCAAACTGTCGCAGCAGGACTACTCGCCGGACGGCTTCAGCTCGCGAATCCACACGTTGCGGAAGCGCATCGTATTCCCATGGTCTTGCAGCGTGATGTCCGTTTTCTCGCCGTGCTTCGTGTATTTGCCGACCTGCTGGTGCGGCGTTGAGCCGGTCAGTTCCGTGTGGTTTTGCGTCAGCACGCCGTTGTGGAAAATGGTCACGTATGCGGGCTTCAGCACCTTGCCCTCGGCGTCGAAGCGCGGGCCGTTGAAGATAACATCATACGTATTCCACGTCTGCGGCGGGCGCGTCGCATTCACAAGCGGCGGCGTCTGCCCATAAATGGCCGTCGCCTGACCATCCGGGTAGGTCGGATTATCGAAAGAATCCAGCACTTGGACCTCATAGCGCCCGTGGAAAAATAAACCGCTGTTCCCGCGTCCCTGCCCCTTCCCGGCGGGCGGCGGGGCCATCCACTCGATATGCACCTGCACATCCGGCCCCCACTGGCCCTTCGTGCCGAGCGTACCCGTCTTCGGCACACACTCAAAGTAGCCGTTCTCGACCTTCCATTTCGCCTCACCGTTGCCGCTTTTCCATTGGCTCAAGTCTTTCCCATCGAAGAGAACCACTGCATCGCTCGGCGCAGTGCCGACTTTCTCCTGCGTGCTGTATTCGCCGGGTGTCACGATACGTGGCTGCGGACGGAGGCCGTCATGGACGTGCCATTTGGAGCCCGGAATCATGGGCGTTGTCTGGTATCCGAGCGTATCTTTCACAGGCTCGGCGGGTTTTTCGACAGGCTTGTCCTGTGCGAATGCTGCGGCGGATAGAATCATGGTAGAGAGGATGGTGAAGTGTTTCATGGAGCCGCGCGGGTACCAGCGAGGGCGGGAGAGAGCAATGTCTTTTTGGTGGGGGCCTACCGCGCAAACATCCCTTGCCCGCGCTTTTTCTTGCCCATCATCTTTTGCATCATGGGCATCTGCTTCATCATCTTCCGCATCTCGCCGAAGCGGGAGATGATTTCGTTCACTTCCGTGACGGTGGTGCCGCTGCCGCGCGCGATGCGTTGGCGGCGGCGGGCGTTGAGGATGTCGGGCTTTGAACGCTCTTCGTGCGTCATGGATTGCACGATGGCTTTGGGCCGCGACATCTGCTTTTCGTCGATGTTCATGTCGGCGACTTTGCCCATGCCGGGGAGCATCCCGAGAATTTTGTCGAGAGGGCCGAGCTTCTTCATCATGGCGAACATTTCGAGGAAGTCGTTGAAGTCGAACTCCGCCCGCATCATGCGCTGCTCCATGCGTTTCGCGTCGTCTTCGTTGATGGCAGCGGCGGCGTTTTCCACAAGGGAGACGATGTCGCCCATGCCGAGGATTCGGCCGGCGAGCCGGTCCGGGTGGAAGACTTCGAACGCGTCCATCTTTTCGCCGTTCCCGGCAAATTTGATCGGCTGCTTCGTCACCTCGCGCATCGAGAGCGCCGCGCCGCCGCGTGCATCGCCGTCGAGCTTCGTCAGGATGAGCCCCGTGATTTGCAGCGCCTCGTGGAAGTGCGTCGCCACGCTCACGGCCTGCTGGCCGGTCGCCGCGTCGGCCACCAGCAGCACCTCCTGCGGCTGGAGCATCTCCTTGAGCTGCTGCACTTCTTTCACCAGCGCCTCGTCAATTTCCTGCCGCCCCGCGGTGTCGAAAATCGCGACGTTGTGCGGCGTCTCCGCGAGCCATTGCAACGCGAGTTTCGCGGCGACGAGCACGTTCGTCTCGCCCGGCGGCGGGGTGAAAACGGGGACGTTCAACTGCCTTCCGAGCGTCGCCAATTGCTCGATGGCGGCGGGCCGGTAAAGGTCGCACGCGATGAGCGCGGGCGCTTTGCCCTGCTTGCGCAAAAAGTTCGCCAGCTTCCCACACGTCGTCGTTTTTCCCGCGCCATTCAGGCCGACGATGAGCAGCCGAGCGGGCGGTGTAAGGTTCAGCTCCGAAGCCTCGCCGCCGAGGACGCGCGTGAGTTCGTCGTGGAAAATTTTGACGATCTGCTGCCCCGGCGAGACGCTCTTCAGAACGGCTTCGCCCATCGCCTGCTCCTTTACGCGAGCGATGAAATCCTTCGCCACTTGGAAGTGCACATCCGCCTCCAGCAGCGCCATCCGCACTTCGCGGAGCGCATCGGTGATGTTGGATTCTGAGATTTTCCCCTTCCCGGAAAGGTTGCGGAAGACGCCCTGTAATTTATCGGCAAGCAGACTAAACATGAGGCGCGGACACTAGCCGCACGGCGCAAGATGGGAATGACGAAATCCAACGCCCCTTTCTCCGCTGTCCAAAGCGCACGCCGCCGTGCTATCTCCAAGGAAGAACACCACCATGAACTCTTTTCGTCCATTCGAGTGCAACGGCGTCGCTCCACGAGCGATGAATCGCCGCGACCTTCTGAAATCCGTTTCCGCAGGCTTCGGCTGGATGGCGTTTTCCGCGCTGTCCTCGCAGGCCGCAGAGCGCTCGCCGCTGGCTCCCAAGGCACCGCATTTCCCCGCTCGGGCAAAGCGCGTCATCTTTCTCGCGATGCAGGGCGGGCCGGCGCATCAGGACACGTTCGACTACAAGCCGAAGCTGAAGGAGGACCACGGGAAACCGAGCGGGCTGCGGGGCGGCAATAAGCTCGTCGGTTCGCCGTTTCAGTTTACCCAGCAAGGGCAGAGCGGGCTGTGGATTAGCGAGCTTTTTCCCGCGCTCAGCCAGCACGCGGATGAGCTGTGCCTGCTCCGCTCCATGCACACGGACATCCCGAATCACCCGCAAGCGTTCGTGCAGCTTCACACGGGGAGCTCGCAGTTTGTCCGCCCGAGCATGGGCGCGTGGGTGCTCTACGGGCTGGGCTCGGAAAACGAGAATCTACCCGGCTTTATCACCATCGCCCCACCGCTCGCGCAGGGCGGCGCGCAGAACTACGGCAGCTCGTTCCTCCCCGCATTTTACCAAGGCACGCGCGTCGGCGCGGCGAGGGAAAAAGGCGAAAGCGACACGCCGTCGTCGCCAGCGGAAATCCCAAACCTCCGCAACTCGGACCTCTCCCCTGCCCTTCAGCGCCAGCAGCTCGACCTCGTGCAATCCATGAACCGCGACTTCCTCGCGCAGACTTCCGGCAACCAGGAAGTCGAGGGCGTCATCCAGTCTTTCGAGCTGGCGTTCCGAATGCAGACGGAGGTTCCGAAAGTGATGAGCCTCGCCAAAGAATCGCCCGAGACGCTCAAAATGTACGGCATCGGCGAGGGCGTGACGGATAACTTTGGCCGCCAGTGCCTCATGGCCCGGCGCAGCGCGGAAGCGGGCGTCCGCTTTATCGAAGTCTGCCATCCCGGCTGGGACCAGCACCAAGGGCTCTCCACAAAACTGCGCACGAACTGCACGGCCATTGATAAGCCCATCGCCGCCCTCATCCACGATCTGAAAGTGAGCGGCTTGCTCAAGGACACGCTGATTATTTGGGGCGGAGAATTTGGCCGCACGCCCGACAGTCGCCGCGACGACGGACGCGACCACAACGCGAAAGGCTACACGATGTGGATGGCAGGCGGCGGCGTGCGCGGCGGCACCAGCTATGGCTCGACGGACGACTACGGCTACAAAGCGGTAGAGAATCCCGTCCACGTCCACGACCTCCACGCGACGACGCTGCACCTCCTCGGCCTCGACCACGAGAAGCTCACCTACCGCTACGCAGGCCGCGATTTCCGCCTCACCGATGTGTATGGGAACGTGGTGAAAAACATCATCGCCTGAGCAGGCGTTCGCGGAATTACGTCCCGCCCGGCGCTCCCGCTGGCAGCCCGCGCCAGCCCCGTTTCTCGAAAAGACCTCCGGCCTGCACGCAGCCATCATCGAAGCCGTGAAAGCACGGCGGAAATAGGGCCGCGCTTGCTGCTTTCCCGGTCCAGTCGCAAGCCCCGAGTTGACGTATCCCCATGCTTCCCGCATCGTCCCGACAAATGAGCACCATCACCGCCATTCTTACCGCAGACGACGACGGAAGCCTCCATCTCCCACTCCCCACCGAGTTCCTGCATCGGCGGGTCAAAATCACCGCAACCATCGAGGCTGCGGATGAGCCGACCGCACCACCTCGCCGCCTGCTCCCAGTGGCGACGCCAGAGGCCATTGCACGACGCGAAAAAGCATTTGAAGCACTGCGAAAAGTGAACCCCTATCGCGACATCGAAGACCCCTCCGCATGGCAGCGGGAGATTCGCAAAGACCGCCCATTGCCGGGCCGCGAGTAATCATGCTGCTCGACTCCAATATCCTCATCTACTCCAGCAAAGCCGGTGGTGAAGCCCTGCGACCTTGGACATCGCACCCGAGCGCCTACATCAGTATCATCAGTCGGATAGAAGCGCTCGGTTTCCACAAGATCACACCCGAGGAAAACGACTCCATCACCACCACACTCGCCGAGCTACCCGAGCTTGCCCTCGACGACGAGATCGCAACCCGCGCCATCGCCCTCCGCCAGCAGAAAAGCATGAGCCTCGGCGACTCCCTCATCGCCGCCACCGCCCTAACCTACAATATCCCCCTCTGCACCCGCAACAAAGACGACTTCAAGCACATCACCGAGCTAGAGATCATCAATCCATTCGAGGCATCAACTCGTGCTTGATTTTCGCCATATTGCGGAAAACGGGATCACCGTTTCCGCGTTTCCACACCAGCCCCGCCAAATTCGCAGCCGCAGTGCGATACGTGTGCAGCCTCGCAAGCTGCCCCGCTCCGTTGTATTCGTGAGGAAATGGGGGCGCTTTTGGGTAAAATTGCACGTCATTGTGGTTCGAGGCGTTTATTTCGGAGTGAAATCTATTTCGTTTTTTCCGCCTGACCCCGTTTCCTAAATTTTGTCAAAATAAGAAGCCTGACCCCATTTCCCCCCATTTCCCCCCAAAACCTTCCTCTGCGACACTTGCCCGATGCCGAGTAAACGGAATCGGGGAAATCGCGGTCGGGCGAAAACTGGGGAACCTTCCGGCTTCATGGTGCGTAGGTTTTCTTTCTCATCGCCCGACCAGCTCCCCCCCAGCCTCCAAAAAACTTATCGCTATCCTCCGCTCTTACGACATAAATCTGATATTTGCACTTCAATCCAAAAAGAAGACGCGAGCTTCTCCGAGTCGCCCGATATACGACTGGTGAAGGTTTCCGCTCATCTAATGGAAAATTAGGTATTTCACACCCATGACGGACTTCATTAAAACTCGGCTCCGGCTATGCTTTTCGCGTATGTGCTCTGATGATCTCCGTCGAATGCTGGCCGAACGCGACACTAGTCGCTTTACCGCAGAATCGTTTGAACTCGCCTCCGAGATTTTGGCGGAGAGAGCTTCTCAGCCCGGTCATGAGGCAGACTGTCGGACTGACGGTTCGCGCCTTTATGGCGGCACCGGTCGCCGCCGCTTAAGAGCGATGGCTTTTGTAGCCGCTGTTCCCTGCGCGATTGCAGGCGTTCTCGTTGCTTTCCAACCCAAGCATTTCACACTCGCTCTCTGGGTCGCTTACTGCTTCTACGTGAATCCCATACTAATTGGACTTATTGCGAGGAACTACGCGAAAGGAGTCAATCGGGATTACGATGCCCGTATGGCCGAGTCTCACGGAACACTTTATTGGCTGTTTCACGGCATTCCAGGTGAAGCTCACAGAGGACCACTTGCGTTTGCCCGTGGCGCGGTATTCTCCGGTTTTGCCGCAGGTTCGCTGCTTGTGATTGGCTTGTTTTGTAAACTCTTCGGAGTTACCAACTGGCTATGAAACGCCTTCCGGATAACAGGATTCGGCGAGCTATCCACCGCACCCGTAGCAACGGTCTGAACGAGGCACTGCCATGTTTTGGCAATCACGACAACGTCTCCGATACACACCGTCAGCACCAACGAAACTAGCACAAATGTGATTGATGATACCCAAGCGTTTCTTCTTTTCAAACGCTCGCGTATTTTTTTCCGTTCGAGTCAACTTCCGAGGTCTAGCCCATACTTCTCACACCCTCTTGCTTGACGCTCCATTTCCCGAGATTTTTCGGGGGTTATCCAGAGCCGAGTCGTGATTTTTGGCGGGAGGCGCTCGTGAGGTGGTCGTTTGTCCGAGTTTTTGCGCTCCGCGGCTGGTTTTTCG
>CAMDQC010000125.1 GCA_945905735.1 Prosthecobacter debontii
AAATTTCTCCCGCCGGGTGGTTTTCTTTTTTTCGCTGTACTCCGCTGCCGCGAAACTCATTTGCTTTTCCATGCTCTTGTCTATCAGCTCTATCGCCCGCTGTCCCGCTATTTTACAGGGACTTTCGCTTTATTCAGCGTTTCCTTAACGCCGTTATGGCATTCGCGATCCTCGCCGCCGTCGTCTTCTTCGTCATCGTGAAGCCTGCGGGCAAACTCAAAGCAGCGCCGCCAGCGCCGCCAGCGCCTGTTGGTCCACCGCCAGCGACGCTCGACGACGTAGTCGCCGCAATCCGAGAGCTGAAAAAGTAGCTTTTGTAAGTGCCTTTGTGCCCACGCTGGGCTTAGAAGACGCCATGACTGCATTTTGCATCGTGGAGAAACTCTGCGCCCAATGATCATCACACGCTCACCACTTCGCATCACCCTCGGCGGGGGCGGGACGGACCTGCCCAGTTACTACGAGCAGCACGACGGCTTCCTCGTCTCCGCAGCGATTGATAAATACGTGTACATCACGCTCATGGAGATGTTCGAGCCCGGTATCCTGCTCAAATACTCGCGCATGGAGCGGTGCAAGAGCATCAGCGAAGTCGAGCACCCCATCGTCCGCGAGGCATTGCGCATGGTGGGCATCGACGAGCATCCCTCGCTAGAAATCGCCTCGATGGCGGACATTCCGGCGGGCACTGGATTGGGCTCCAGTGGAGCTTTTACCACCGCGCTGCTGAAGGCGCTGCACACGTATAGGCACAACATTTTGCACCCACGCGAAATCGCGGCGCAGGCGTGCGACATAGAGCTGAACAAGCTCCACGAGCCGATCGGCAGGCAGGATCAATACATCGCCGCGTTCGGCGGGATCACCTGCTTTCACTATCTCGCGAACGGCTCCGTGGAGGTGATGCCGCTGCAAATGCCGGAGGAGACGCTGTTTAATTTGCAGGACAACCTGCTCCTTTTCTTCACCGGCTACACGCGCTCGGCGTCGGGAATTTTGAAAGAGCAGAACGAAAAGACGAAGGCGCTGGACCGGGAGATGGTGGAGAATCTGCACTTCGTAAAAGAGCTGGGCGTACAGAGCATGGAAGCGCTGGAAGGTGGCAATCTGCGGGAGTTTGCGCGGCTCATGGATGTCCACTGGCAGCGGAAAAAGCAGCGTTCTGCGGGCATGAGCAATTTGCAGGTGAACGAGTGGTACGACCACGCGCTTGCGAACGGCGCACTCGGCGGCAAGCTTGTGGGCGCAGGCGGTGGTGGCTTCCTGATGTTTTACACGGAGGATAACACGCGGCTGCGCCGAGCGATGCGCGAGAAGGGGCTGAGGGAGGTGCGCTTCCGCTTTGATTTCGAGGGGACTAAAGTAGTGGCGCAGGATTAGTAGATGACCGACACCGCGCCAGTCTCGCTCCCCGTCGCCATCCTCGCAGGCGGCCTCGCCACACGGCTGCGGCCCATCACGGAGACGATCCCGAAGTCGCTCGTCCACGTCGCGGGCGAGCCGTTTATGTCGCATCAACTACGGATGCTGAAAGCGCAGGGCGTCACCCGCGCAGTCCTGTGCATCGGCCATCTCGGCGAGCGGATCGAGGCGGAATACGGCGACGGAGCAGGGTGGGGGATCGAGCTTTCATACTCCTACGACGGCCCACGTCAGCTCGGCACAGGCGGCGCTTTACGGCAGGCGCTCCCACTGCTCGGCGGTGCGTTTTTTGTCCTCTACGGCGACTCCTATTTGCCCATCGAGTATCGCGCTGTGGAGGCCGCATGGCGGGCGAGCGCGCAGCCTGCGCTGATGACCGTCTTTCGCAACGAGGGCGCGTGGGACACGAGCAATGTCGAGTTCGCCGACGGGCGAATCGTCCGCTACGATAAAAAGGACCGCACTCCCGCGATGCTGCACATCGACTACGGCCTCTCGATTTTCAGCAGCGCCACATTTGCCGGACGCCCGGAGGCATTCGACCTCTCGGAGATTCAGCGCGACTTAGTCATTGCCGGGAAAATGGCAGGCTTCGAGTCGAGCCACCGCTTCTACGAGATTGGTTCGCACGCAGGATTGGCGGAGCTGGAGGCGTTCCTGACACAGTCGCTCAAAACACTATGAAACACATCACTCTCATCGGAACGTTCGTCGCACTCGCCATGTCCTTCACCGGCTGCGCAGATCATCGCGGACATCCATCCAAGGCAGCGCGAGGCGCAATATCGTGTCGCGTGCCGAAACCACCGCAACCCGATCGTCCCGGTGAGCCCGCTTGTCGAATCAAGGTGATGCGGCTGCATCCTCCCGGCTTTATCGAGAGCCCGTTTGCGAACGGAAAGTTGATCGATGTCCGCGGACTTCCTTCCGGCACGGAAGTGGAGTGCCCATACACGGGGCGAGCTTTTCTTGTCCCGTGATGCGAAGAAAATGCAAATGCTGTAAATTTAGCACTTGTGTATTTTTTGAAAATCATCTAACACCGCGTCGCAATTTATGAACAATCTCACTTTCACCGGCACAATCCTTGCAGCGATCCTGCTGCTCACCGCCTGCGATCCTCAGCCTGCGCGTAACAAACCTTCGCGTGGCAATCCCAACACTCGTGATCCCGGAGCGGCAGTTGAGGGCACAGAACTCAAACCGCCAAAGGTCGAGAATCCTAAGCCCCCGACGAATGAAATCGAAGAGCCCGCACCAGTCGTGGAGCGCACGACGAAGCCAGTGCCGCCGCCAGTGCCAAATCCTGAGTACGGCAAGAAATCCGAAGGAAAGCCCGGTTTTATCGAGAGCCCGTATGCGCCTGGAAAATTGATTGATGTTCGCGGGTTGCCGCCGGGCACCGAGATCGAGTGTCCCTATACTCGCCGCCCACTGCTCGTTCCGTAATCGCAGTCATTTCGATATGAACTTTTCACCCGGCTTGTAGCGTGCGCGCTGCAAGCCGGGTTTCTTTTTAAGCTATGCGCAAAATCGCTATCTTCGGCCCCGGTTTACTCGGCGGCTCCATCGCGCTGAAACTCCGCGCGCTCGGCGGCTGGCACATCGGCCTGTGGGCGCGACGCGCTGCCGCGCTCGCCGACTTGCGCGCGCGCGGCCTGGCTGACCTCGTCTCCAGCGACATCGAGGAGATCGCTTGCGACGCCGATCTCGTCGTCCTGTGCGTTCCCATTGAGGCGATGGGCGCGCTTGCGCGAGAAATCGCCCGCTTTATCCCGTCGCGCTGTGTCGTTACCGATGTCGGTAGTGTGAAAGGCTGCGTTGATGCGGAGCTCGCGCCCATCTTCGCGGGGAAGTGCCGCTATGTCGGCAGTCACCCCATGGCTGGCAAAGCCGAGGCTGGCATTGCCGCCGCTGAGGCTGGGCTTTTTGCGGGCACAAACTGCATCATCACCACGCCCGATGCAGACGTGCAGGCATTTTGGGAAACACTCGGTTGCCGCGTCGTCACGATGAGCGCGCGGGAGCACGATGAATGTGTCGCTTTAATCAGCCACCTGCCGCACCTCGTCGCGGGAAACCTCGTTCGCGCCGTGGCGGAGAAAAACGCACGCGCATTCGCTGTCGTAGGCCCCGGCTTTCGCGACACCACTCGCGTCGCCAGCGGCCCACCCGAGCTATGGACGGGCATCCTGCAAGCCAACCGCGCCGCCGTCCTCGACGCTCTCGACGCGATGCTGGCGAAGCTCACCGACTTCCGCCAAACCCTCGCCCAAACAGACAACGAAGAGCAACTCCATCAAGCCCTCGCCGAAGCAAAGCAGATGCGCGACAGTATCTGGCCAGTCCCGCCAAGATAATACCCCCGTTGTTTTTGAGCCCTCCGCCTGACTTTATTTCAGCGAAAGCAGATACGCAAACAGGTCGCTCACTTGCTGGTCATTCATCCCAGCGAGCAGGCCCTCGGGCATGAGCGAGCGGCGGAGGTAGCTCGTTTTCACGATGTTCTTTTTCGGGATGCGCTGGTCGGCGGCTCCGGCGAGGCGGATCACTACGGCGTCTTTGTCTTCGCTCACGAAATACGCATCGAGCACCGAGCCGTCGCGCTGCTCCACGCGGAAAATGCGGTAGCCGCTTTCCATGGCTGCGTTTGGCGTGAGGATGTTGCGCAAGATGGCTTCCGCGCCCATCGCGCCGACGCCGCTGAGATTCGGCCCGATCTGGCCGCCCGCGTTTCCAAATAGGTGGCACGCCTGGCACATCGCGGCGGCGACTTTGCCGCGCTCTTTGTCGCCGGGTTTGGAAGCGAGCGCGCGGTATTTGGCAAAGTCGGCGTCGAGCTTCGCGGCGGCGTCTGCGGCGAGCACGGGCGGTAGATCACTGGTTTTCACGATCTTTGCGCCAGCGCCGAGCTTTTGAGTCGAGAGAGCAGGCAACTCGGACTGAGCCGCCCGATCGAAAGTCGCACGAATCTGATCCGCTGTCCGCTCGCTCTTCCAAATACGGAACTCCGCGAGCTGGCCTTTGAACCCGCCGGGCGAGCTGGTCCAGCCGATGACTGGCTTTTCGATCTTCTCGGCGGAGGTCTTTGTGCCGGTCGCGTTGAGTTCGCCGTCGATGTAAATCTTCCAGTTACCAGCGGCATCGCGGGTCGCGGCGATGTGCTGCCACATTCCGGGGACGGTCGCCTTTTTCGCGGTCACCACGTCGCCGAGCGGCGGGAAGACGTAGGCGCGGAACTGGCCGCCGTAGAAATTCATGTCGAGCTTGCCCGGAGCGCCGAGGATGCCGTCGGCGTTGCTGATTCCTTCGTCGAGTTTCACCCATGTCTCCACGGTGAATGCGCCTTCGAGCGTGAGCCCAGTTTCGATGGTCGCATTCTCACTGCCATCCAGCGCGAGCACGGGGCGGAACAGCGAGCCGAGGCTATCGACGAGCTTCGCAAGCTCCGGGTCTTTGTCGCCGAGCACGGCGAGCAGGCGGTCGAGCGTTGCGGCGTCGATGTCGGCTTTTACCGCCTGACTGGCGACCACGGCGGAAGCACCGGCTTTGGTGGTGGTGAGCTTATCGAGCGCGAGGCGTCGCTGTGCAGGCGCGAGCTTCGGATAAAGCGCGAGCACTCGGGCCGGAGCGTCGGCGGCCTTGGAACCGGCGAGCGCGGAGAGGGCTTCGTCGCGGACAAGCGGGTCTTTGGATTCCACGACGAGCTTTTCAAAGAGCTCGGCCTTCGCGCTGCCCATTTCACCCAGCGCACGGAGCGCCATCAGCGCAGATGTGTCGCTGCCCGCGAGCGCCACAAGCGCTGGCTCGGCGGCAGAAATCTTGAACGCACCCGCGAGCTTCACGCCACTCTCGATTTGCGCGGCGTCCTTGCTGGCGAGCAGCTTCGTCGCGGCATCGGCGACAAGCGGCGAGAGCTTCGCGGGGTCGAGCTTTGCGCGGAGTTCGAGCAGCGCACTTAGCACGCCGGGCGCAGTGGCGGGATTGCCCAGCGTGGCCTTCACCGCATCCGCAACCCCCGGTTCATCGAGAAACTGCACAAGGCGAAGAATCTCTTCCTTCTCGGGTGGACGCGTGAGCTGCGGCAGCAGCGCGGCGACACGCGGCGCACTGGCCTTTGGCTCCAGCGCGAGCGAGGCGAGCAGGCGGGCTTCGAGCGGGAGTTTCTTCGCGTCGTCCGTTTCGAGAAACTTCGCAACCGCTTCGGGATGCCGCTCAAGGAACATGCGGACGAGGAATCGCTCGTATTCCCGCTCGTAGGCTTCGCCAACTTTGATGGTCTTGTTGCCGTGGGTGGCTTTGGCTGATGCCCCACCAAACGAGGGGCTTGCAAAATCTAATAGAGAATCGATCAACTTAAACAGTGGCGACGGATTATCTCCAGTGGCGACAAGTTTCTCAGTTTCCATCCGCTGATTTAGTTCACGCCCCAAACATACAATTATTGTGGCCCTCACTTCTGCATCAGGTTCGCCCAGCTTTCCAAAAGCTACTGCCATTTCGTCTAAAGCTTTATTCATGGCGTTTCCGTGAGAGGAAGAAAGTCCACGCGCCGCAACTCGGACTGTTTCCCTGCGAAGGTTGCGATTCGAATCCAATAAATAAGAGGGAAAGTCCGCGTCCATTTTCATTCCTTGGAGTTCCTGTAGCGCCCACAGTGCGCCGATCCGCACCGCATCACTCTTCCCCTTCCAAACTTGCTCTTTGAGCTTGGGAGCCAGTTCCTTCATCCCCCGGTCCACAATCGCCTGCCACGCCAGATGATGCTGCGCCGTCGAAGCCCCACCGAGCTTCGCGATGAGTTCATCCCCGCTCAGCTTCGTGAAATCCGGCACTTCCATCGGTGCCTTGCCTTTCGGCTTGATGCGCCATATCCGCCCGCGCGTTTTGTCGCGGTCGGGATGATTGCGGGGGACTTCGTTGTGCGAGATGATTTTGTTGTACCAGTCCACCACATACACGCAGCCATCCGGCGCGAGCGTCATCGCCACGGGGCGGAACCACGAGTCGGTCGTCTCCACGACATCCGCGAGTTTCTCCAACTTCCAGCGCGGGCCGTCGCGGTGCATTTTGATCGTCTGGATGCGGTTCGTGATCGGGTTCGCCACGAGCATCACATCGCGCCAGCCATCGGGGAAAATGCCGTCTTTATCCGTGAGCGCGAGGCCGCTCAGCCCCGTGCCGCCCATGCGAAACTCGGCCTGCGGCGGGAAGTCCGGCTGATAGCTCTTTTTCAGCGCCTCCATGCCGCCGGGATAATACGCGTATTCGTGAAACGGCATCACCGGATACCCGTAGTCGTTCGCCTCCTGGATAAATGTCTCGCCCTCCGCCGTCATCGCGAGGCCCCAGATATTGTTCGGGCCGGTGCTCGTCACCTCAAATTGCGAACCATCCGGACGCATCTTCGCCATCGAGCACTTCGGCCAATCCACCGCCTTCGCATCGCCCGGCTTCACCGGCTTGCTGTTATTAAAAAGCCCCTGCGCCATCCAAATCCACCCGCCCGGAGCGCGCGTGAATTGATGCGGAAAAAGATGCGAATCCTGCACACCGAGACCGGTGAGAATCACCTCACGCTTGTCGCTTTTCCCGTCGCCATCCGTGTCGCGGAGGAACACCAAATCCGGACCATGCTGCACGTAGCAACCGTCCTTGTAAGGCAGGATGCCCAGCGGAATCGCCAGCCCGTCGGCAAACACACGCGGCTTGGAGACAAAGCCCGTCGGCGACTTCGGGTCGCGATCGTAAATGAGGATCTTGTCCTTCGCGCGGCTCTTGTAGAGCGCGGCGGCGGCGGCGGCGTTTTCATTTCCATCCACCGGATACTCCAGCGCCGTCATCGTCCACATCGCGCCCTTCGCATCGAAATACACCGCGATGAATTTCCCCACGCCTTCCTCCGGGATTTCGCTCGCGATGAGGTCCATCTCCAGACCCTCGGGCAGCTTGAAAGTCGCCAGTTGCTCCGCCGGAGTCTTCGGCCCCGAATCCCCGCCATTGTAAGCCTTCGGGTCCTTCTTCGGCTTCTTCTCGCCGGGCTTGCCCACCTTTTCCCAAGTCGGCGCACCGGGCGTCGCGGGCAGTTCTTCAATCGTGATGTCCTTCGCCTGAATCAGCGCCTTCCCGCCACCGTGGACCTGAATGCCGATGTGTCCGTCCTGCGCGATGTTCGCATCCGGCTCCATGTAGTCGAGCGCCGGCACGCCATTGATCCACGAGCGAATGCGCGCGCCCTCTGCGCGGATGACGTATTCGTTCCACTCGCCCGGCTTGATCGCCGCATCCACCACCTTCGCGTCCTTCGATTCCGCGATGACCTTGTTGCGCCGCGACTCGTCGTAAATCTTCCCATACCAGCCCGGACCATAATCCACCTGATACCCCGCCATCTCCGACGACCCCGGCACCCGCAGCGAACGAATCTGCACGCCGCTATTTACAAAGCCCGTGCCGTTCAGCCGCAGCTTCAGCTTCAACTCGAAATTCGAAAACGACTTCTTCGTCGCGATGAAGTCATTGTGCTTCACCGTCTCCGTGAGCGAGCCCCCGTGAATCTCACCATCCACAACTTTCCAAAGCGCGCTCCCCTCCCATTGGTCGAGGGTCTTGCCATCGAAGAGCGAGACTGGCGCGGCGTAAAGCGACGTGGTGAGACAGGCGAGAAGCGTGAATGATCTGAGCATAAGTAAGTGGGACGTAAGACCCGCAGACTGCCCAATCACTTTGGAAATGTCACCAGACGAAAATGCACATGCTCTATACTTTTTGCGCGGGGCGTGTCATGGGCGTTCTCGCTCAAATGAAACGGCTTACGCTTCGCATCCTTCGGCTTTTTGCCATCGCCTACGTGGCGTTCTTGCTCCTCGTCGCGGGGTGTCAGAGTCGTCTCATTTATCACCCGCGATTGAGCGCGGAGCCCGTCTTGATGGAGCAGGCGAAGGAGGCGCGTATCGAGCCGTGGCGCGATGCGTCGGGTGCGCTCATCGGCTGGAAAATGGCGGCTCCTGGGGCCAAGGCTAGGTTGCTGGTTTTTCACGGCAACGCCGGAGATGCGGTCGTCCGTGCGCAATACCTGCACACGTTTCACGCGCTCCGCTGGGAGCCCTACGTCATGGAGTATCCCGGCTACGGAGCGCGTCCCGGCTCGCCGGGAATGTCGGCATTTTTCGCCGCAGGCCGTGCAGCCATCGCGACCGTGCGTGCGGCGGACGAGCGACCGCTTTACCTTCTCGGTGAGAGCATCGGGGGAGCGACAGCTTGCGCGATGGCAGGTGAGCATCCTGAAGCGATCTCGGGCGTCCTGCTCGTCGTCCCCTTCGCACGGCTGGCGGAAGTCGCGCAGCGCGTGATGCCGTGGCTGCCCGTGCGACTTCTCCTCCGCGATGCATATGACAACGTCGCGGCACTCGGGAAATATCACGGCCCAGTCGCCTTCGTCGTCGCTGCGAATGATGAAGTCGTCGGCGTGGAGCAAGGTCGGAAGCTCCACGAGAGCTACGCCGGGCCGAAGCTGCTGATAGAGCTACCGGAGACTACGCACAACGGATTCGGCACGGGGCCGGAGGTGCCGTGGGTGAAAAAGGCGGACGCTTTTTTGCGGCGGTGAGCCCTACGGCTTCTTCGGGCTTGGGAGGACTTGGGTTTTCACCTGCACCTTCGCGCCGCCGATGGCAGCCCCGCCGCCTTCCTTGAGAAGTTGCTTCACCATTTTCATGGAGGACTCCTGCTCGTCGTTCTCTTCGCGGAAGGCGGATTGAAGCCCGCTCACTTGGTCTGGCGTGAGGATTGTGCCGGCCTTTTGGATGATTCGTGACTGCCGCTCCTCGCTGACTTTGCGCAGCTTTGCGATGCTTTCGTCCGTCATGCCGCCTGTGATCAAGTTCAGCTCGTCAGCCTCGGCGGCGGCTTTTTCAGTATCGGTGCCCATCTCTGCGCCGATGAGCTCTGCGAGCTGCGTGCGTTGTTGGGGATTCAGCGGGGAGCCTGTGATGTCCAGATGCTCGGCATATCGCGCGATGACTTCCGCGCGCTCATTTTCCTGCTCGAACGCCTCCAGCTCCGCCATCCGCTCTGCACCGAGGAGCGTCTTCAGTCGCGTTTCATTTTCTGCCTGCCGCTTCCCTATAGTTTCCGCCAAGTCACTTGGCGCTCCATTCGGGCTAAATATGGAAAGCGCGTCGAACCCTGGGCCCATCTCGCGGTCTGTCAAAAAGTTGAGCACCGTCTCCGCATCGGCTGGCGGAAGGTTCCAGCGTTTCAGCAGCGCTGAGTATTCCTTGCGGATGGCGGCGAGTTCTTGGCCGCGCATCACGTCCCGCATCTCGGGAGAGTTTATCTCTTTGAGCAATCCGCCGAGGAGCCCGGCGTTCACATCTTCGACTTGGGCGGCAGGCGATGCGCTTGCCGTCGCCTGCGCATCATCGCGCTCTTTTCTGAGCCGAGCCGCGTCTTCCTGAAGCGGGGCAACCTCCGCACGAGCCTGCTTTTCTTCGGCTTGCGCGGCGTCGCGTTGTTTGCGCATGGCGAGCAGTTCTACTTCCTTGAAGACGAGCTTGCTCTGAAGCTCTAGCGCCCACCAAGCGAGAGCCATACTGACGACGAGAAAGCAGATCGTGAGAACGCGATACATGGGCGCGATTCCTCTATTTCTGGGCTGGGGCGGGGAAGAGGAATGCGCGCGTCATCGTGTTTCCAAAAGCGCGGATCTCATTCTGGCGTTTTTGCGAATTCTGAAGGGCGTTCACCTGGTCCGGCGAGAGCCCGGCTTGCCCGGCACGGGCTAGGACGCGCTGTTGGTAATCTTCTTCCTGCTTTTGCCGGGCCTTCACCTCAGCATCGGGCATCAGGATTTGCATTCCGGGGCCACCGCCGAGATCAGGAATGTCGTTCGTGGGATTTTTGAGGCGTTCTTCCGTCATGATCGTCGTGAGCTTTTCCTTTAGGTTGTCGTCGAGTGGGACTCCCTTGCGCTCGAAGTCGCGGGCGAGGGACTCCATCGCCCTGCGGTCGCCCACGGTTTGCTCGTAGGTGGAAAACTCGCCATATTTCTGCTCGCCGAGCACGGCTTTCACCTTGTTGTCGTATTCGGTTTTGGTTGTCTCGATGTCTTTGCGGACTGCCGCGATGGTGGCCTCGTCGGCCTTCCCGGAAAGCAGTTTCCGTCCGCGATCCATCGCGAGGAAGTTCCGTTCGCCGATGAGTTCAGACACGAGTTTCGAGTCCGCTTCGTTGAGCCCGAGTTGCTTGAAGACCTTGTCGTATGCACCGCTGACCATTCGCTCCTGCATGGTCTTCATCATCTTCCGTTGCTCTGGGTCGTCGAGTCCCTTGGCAAAATTGCCCACCATATTGCGGAGATCGACCTGCGGTTTTGCATCCGTCCCCGGTGCTTCAACGGCTGGTGCGGCTGTGGCGACGTTTTTGGCCTTCTCCTGCGCTTCGTTGCGCTCCTTCGTTAGCCGGGCGGAATTTTCAAGCTCGGCAGAATGGTCTCGTTTTGCTTTATTCGCCGCATCGAGAGCGTCACGGAGTGACAGTTCCATCGCTGCGATTCGTTTGTCTCGTTCGGCGGCTGCGGCTTCCGCGCTGGCGCGGGCGTTCCATTGGAGGACGGAAAATACAGTGCCGCCGATTGCTGCGAGGGCTAAAACGGGTATCAATGCTTTGCTCATAGGCGCTCAGATATGCCCGGCCCGTGGGGCGGTGTCCAGCATCCGTACACGAAAAAGCCGCCGGATTCCTCCAGCGGCTCTTTGTGAAAAAACAAAGCAGGCAACAGCCTAGCTCATGTTAAAGCGGTTCTTCTTGGCCTTGGCGCGCTTGGCGTTCAGCTTCGCCTTGCGTTTGGACTTCTCGGTCGGCGTCTCGAAGGCGCGCAGACGGCGCACTTCATCCATGATCCCTTCGCTCTCAAGCTTGCCTTTTAGGCGTTTGAGCGCGCGGTCAATGGGTTCTCCTTTACGGACTTGTACTTCTGGCATGTGGTAATTTCCCTCCTTTCGATGGCTGGTTGCAATTCTGAAAATGGACGCGCACGCTATGAGTCCGCATTCGGAACGTCAACGTGTGATTTGGCATTCTTCCGCCTTTTCTGTGGGGATAACACAAACTTTGCTTTTCATCCGCCACGCTGCCACGTAGGGAAATGCCCCAATTTTCTTCTGATGGATCAACACCCTGAAAACCAAAACGACCAACTCGGGCCGGAGGAGGGCGCAGTTCACACCCTAGAACATGTGGACCTTTACCTCCGCGTCGGGCAGGAGTCATCCGCCTCCGACATCCACCTTGCTGTGAACTGCAAGCCTACGTGGCGGCGCTTCGGCTCGCTGGAGGCGATATGGCTGCAAGCGGATGTGCTCACCGCTGCGGATACACAGCGCCTCGCCGACGGTTTTTTGAACGAAGCGCAAAAACGCATCCTCGCCGACCGGGGCGACGTGGACTTTGCCTACGAGACGAGCATCGGGCGGTTTCGTGCATCCGTCGTCCGGCATCGGTTGGGGACGGACCTCGTCTTCCGTATCATCAATACGAGCGTCCGCACCATGGACGACCTCGGCCTCCCCGAGACCCTCAAGCGCCTCACCCAATACCACAACGGACTCATCCTCGTCACCGGCGCGGTAGGCTCGGGTAAATCGACCACGCTCGCCGCGATGGTGGACTACATCAACAAGACGCGGACGGACCACATCATCACGCTCGAAGACCCCATCGAATACGTCGTCAGCTCGCAGAACTGCCACGTCACCCAGCGCGAAGTCCACACCCACACCAAGAGCTTCGCCAACGCCCTGCGCGGCGCCCTCCGCGAAGACCCCGACATCATCATGGTCGGCGAAATGCGCGACTTAGAAACCATCCAGCTCGCCATCACCGCATCGGAAACCGGCCATCTCGTCCTCGCCACCCTCCACACCGGCACCGCAGCGCGGACCCTCGACCGCGTGCTCGACGTATTCCCCACCGATCAGCGCGATCAGATTCGCGTCATGGTCAGCGAATCCCTGCGCGGCATCGTCTCCCAGCAACTCGTCCCACGGGCCGACGGCCAAGGTCGCGCCCTCGCGCTGGAAATCCTCCTGCGCACCGAAGCCGTCGCATCCTGCATCCGAAAAGGAGAGACGTACATGCTCCCCGGCATCATGCAGACCGGCGGAAAAATGGGAATGCGCCTCATGGACGACTCCCTCGTGCAGCTCTACAAAGAAGGCACCATCACCGCTGAAGAAGCATACATGCGCAGCGAGCAAAAGAGCCTCATGCGCACGGCGCTTATGGGTTGAGGGTTGAGAGTTGAGAGTTGAGAGACCGCGACAGCGCAAACACAAATCACACGCACACTCAGACCATGTTTAACTTTGAAAAACTCGATGTTTGGAAGAAGGCGATAGAGTTTGCTGATTTGGTATATTCGTTCACGCGGGCCTTCCCAAGCGACGAGCGCTTCGGGCTCACGAACCAGATGCGCCGCGCCGCCGTGTCCATCTCCTCGAACATCGCCGAAGGCTCATCCCGCATCTCCCGCGTGGAATTTGCCAGGTTCATCGAAATCGCCAGCGGCTCCGCCTACGAAGTCATCTCACAATCCTACATCGCCAAGAACCAAGGCTTCATAGACGAGCCCACATTCCAAAAAATCTACACCGCCACCGAAGAACTCAGCAAGATGCTCAGCGGCCTAAGAACCTACCTCTTCGCCGACCGCAAATAAAACATGGGTTGAGAGTTGAGAGTTGAGAGCTGAGAGACCGCAGCCGCGCAACGACACCACACACACCAAATTTTTATGCCAAACAATCGACACCACCGCATGAGAACTCAGCAAAGCCCGAAAGCGCTGCCGCGGTCTCTCAACTCTCAACTCTCAACTCTCAACTAACAAATGGCCTATATCGATCAATTTTTCGAAGTCCTCATCAACGCAGGAGCGTCCGACCTACACCTCGGCGAAGGGCAGCCCCCGAAGATCCGCCGGCACGGCGGCATCATCCCCATTCGCGAAGAAGTCCTCACCCACGACGAAATGGCCTACATGATGAGCGAAATCTCCGGCCCCGAGCGCTGGCGAACCTACCTCCAGCAAGGCGACCTCGATTTCGCCTACGAGATGAACGACGACTCCCGCTTCCGCTGCAACTTCCTCAAGCAAACCCACGGCTACGGCTGCGTCTTCCGCCTCATCCCCACGAAAATCATGACCCTAGAGGAGCTCGGCATCCCCGAGATCGTCAAAGAATTTGGCCACATGCGCGGCGGACTCGTCCTCGTCACCGGACCCACCGGCTCCGGCAAATCCACCACCCTCGCCGCCCTCATCGACTACATAAACATCAACTTCAAACGGCACATCATCACCGTCGAAGAGCCCATCGAGTTCGTCCACAACAACAAACAGAGCATCATCACCCAACGCGAAGTCCCCGAGCACGCCGCCTCCTTCGCCCAAGGGCTAAAGGCCGCCCTCCGCGAAGATTCCGACATCGTCCTCGTCGGCGAAATGCGCGATCTCGAAACCATCCAGCTCGCCCTCACCGCCGCCGAGACCGGCCTCCTCGTCTTCGGCACCCTCCACACCAACAACGCCCGCAAAACCGTGGACCGCATGATCGACGTCTTCCCCTCCGACCAACAATCCCAAGTCCGCACCATGCTCGCCAACTCCCTCCGCGGCGTCGTCGCCCAGCTCCTCATGAGAAAAACCCACGAATCCGGCGGCGGACGCATGGCCGTCAACGAAATCCTCGTCGTCAATGCCGCCGCCAGCGCCATCATCCGCGAAGGCGCCACCCAAAAGCTCCAAGACGTCCTCGTCAGCGGAAAAGGGCAGGGGATGCAGTTCATGGACGACGCCATCTGGACCGCCATGCAGCAAGGCCTCATCACCCCGATGGAAGCCTACATGAAAGCCATCGACAAATCCCGCTTCCGCCTCTTCCTCGGCGCGGAAGGCGAATTCGTCCTGTAGTGGTGAGCTAGGTGGAACCAATGCCGAAAGTCTTTCTAAAAACGTATGGGTGCCAGATGAACGAGCGCGACTCGGAGCAGGTGGCGCGCGATTTAATCTCGCGGGGCTATGTGCTCACGGATGCGGAGAAGGAGGCGGATGTGGTGCTTATTAATACGTGCAGCGTGCGCGATATGGCGGAGCAGAAGGCGCTGGGGAAAATGGGGCTGCTGGGGCGGCTGCGGGCGCAGAAGCCGGAGATGGTGTTTGGGTTTCTCGGCTGTATGGCGCAGTCGCGGGGGCAAGAGCTGGTGCGGGACATCGGGCATGTGGACTTGGTGGTGGGGACGCAGAAATTTCACAAGGTGGCGGACTATGTGGATGAGCTTTTTGCGCGCAGGTTGGCGATGAGGGAGCGGCTGATGGATGATGCGCGCTTTAGCATCGTGGATGTGGAGGAGGAGGCGGGTTCGCAGGAGACGATCCGCGAGCATACGCTGCGGGAGCGGCAGGCGACGGCGTTTGTGAGCATCATGCAGGGCTGCAATATGCACTGCACTTTCTGCATAGTTCCGAGCACGCGCGGGAGTGAGCGTTCGAGGGGCATCGCGAGTATCGTGGATGAGGTGCGGGGGCTGGTGGAGCGCGGGGTGAGGGAGGTGACGCTGCTGGGGCAGATCGTGAATTTGTATGGGCGGCACGAGTTTGAGAAGGTGGAGGGGAAATCTCCGTTTGTGCAGCTCTTGGATGCAGTCCATGCGGTGGATGGGCTGCGGCGGCTGCGGTTTACTTCGCCGCATCCGATCGGTTTTAAGGCGGACCTTGTGGAGTGTTATGGGCGGCTGCCGAAGTTGATGCCGCATATTCATTTGCCGCTGCAAAGTGGGAGCGATCGCATTCTCAAAGCGATGCACCGGACGTACACGGCGGAGAAATATGAGGGGCTGGTGGCGAAGGTGCGCGAGGTGCGCCCGGACATCGCGGTGACGACGGATGTGATCCTCGGTTTCCCCGGCGAGACGGATGCGGACTATGCGGCGACGCGTGGTCTGGTTGAGCGTGTGAAGTTCGATAACGCGTTCATTTTCCGCTACAGTCAGCGCCGCGACACTCCGGCGGCGACGATGGAGGGGCAGTTGCCGGAATCGGTGAAGGATGAGCGGAATCAGGACTTGCTGGGGGTGGTGAATGCGCTGGCGCTGGAGAAGAATACGGCGCTGGTGGGCGAGCGCGTGGAGATTTTGTGCGAGGGTGTGAGCAAGTCGAACGAGGCGCGGCTGATGGGGCGTTCGCCGGGGAATAAGATCGTGATTTTTGAAGGGGATGATAGGCATTTGGGGGAGGTGTTCGAGGTGAATATCGAGCGGACGACGGGCTTTAGCCTGTATGGGAATCCGGCGGTGCTTTAGCGGAAGTTGAGGGGTGTGCGGGTACGGTGGTTGCTAAATGGTAGGAACGAGAATGCCGCAAAACCGACGGTGCGCTCGCACTGTCACATGGCCCAATCAACCGCAAAACCTAGTCACACCCTGAGCCGTCTTTCTCTTACGGAGGATGGGGGAATGATGTCCGCTGAAGGTAAGCGTCACGCATAGCGCCGTGTGAGTTCGGTGGTCGTAAATTGCGTAGGTCATACATTACGCAATCTATGGAACCGAAAAATGAGCGAGTGCTGAAGGTCGATGAAGCGGGGCGAGTGTGGACGCCGCGTGAGTTGCGCGAT
>CAMDQC010000126.1 GCA_945905735.1 Prosthecobacter debontii
CGTGATCCGGAAACTGCATCCAGAACCAGATTGCCGCCACTCAATTGAACCGGAACATTGCCGATGGGGCCGTTCGCTCCACCAACAAGCACCAAGGTGCCCGCTTGCGCATCAATCAGCGTGCCCGCATTGGCACCGACGAAGTTTGCCGCCGTCACTTGGTCGAACGTCAAGCGACCCGCGCCTTGCTTGGCGATGGTCACCGCGACGCCGCCGTCACTCAGCACGCCATCGAACGCCACATTAGGCGCGTTATTGATGGTGACGGTGCCCGCAACCCCGTTCCCGAAATTTGACGCACCTGCGAAACGCAATGTTTTCCCTACTTCACCAGTCACCGAGAGGGTCGTGCCGCTGTTTTGAGTGAGGCCGCCGAGTTGCGCTTGAGTGAAGGCGGTGCCATTGAGATTGATTGTAGAATCGGCCGTGATATTCGCCGCATCGCCAGTGCCGGAGCCGATGATCACGGCATTATTCGCACCCCTTGCCGCGACGGCCGCCGTGCTATTTACCTCCGCCGCGAAGAGCACCGAGGAAGGAATCGGGGCCTCCGTGGCACCGATATCCAAGCCAGTGCCGCCAGAGTAAGACAGAATTGCCGAGCCACCGCCGGTGCCTTGGCCATATTCCAACACAATATCGTGATGGCCCGCAGTTAAGGTAATTGGGGAACTGCCCAAATCCGTCGTGCCTTTGCCGCCATCATTGTTTAGCGCCAGCACGCCATCGATAAAGACTCGGGTGCCGTCATCCGAGGCAGCATAAAAGCGATAGGCACCTGGATTAGTGATGTTCAGCTTGCCGACCCATTGCACATTAACCGCCGTAGTCGGGGTAAGGGCTGTATTGCCGCCCCCAGCCGTGGTGAGGTCATAATCGTTCACATTCGCATCGTAGCGGACGGTATTTGCCGCGCCCGTGAAGTCCACTCCGGTGGTATCAGCAGTTAAGTTAAAGACGCGACCCGAGAGACCGACCTGACTCACCGTTCCAAGAGGGCTCAACTGGAGCGCCCCACCGGCAATGGTAACCGCACCTGCCCCAATCGGATTGTTGGCCACGCGAGTCGTGACGCCCGTATCGGTAACTGTGGTGCTGGCACCCGTGACGTTGACGATCACATTCCGGCCCGAATTGATCTGGATACCGCCAGTGGAAGTGCCGCCCGAACCACGGAGCGTGACCGGAGCGGAACCGTTCGCCACAAGCTTCAAATTGCCTTGCAACGACCCGCGATAATCCACAGCCACCGTGTTGTTCAAGGTCAGCGTGGAGAGAGTGCCCGAGCTATTCGAGATGCGGTTGTTGGTCCCGGTCGAAGCAGGAAGAACAGCGATATTCGAAAGCGTCTGATCAAAACCGTTGAGGTCGAAGTTGCCATTTGTCGCACTAGCTTGCCCGAGCGTCAGTGCCTGACTCGTGGAGAACGTATTCGTCGCCCCGATCTTGATCGTGCCGTCGGAGACTTGTAGTGCGCCGATTACCGGGGCCGAAGGCGAAGCGATCGTCCATGTGCCCCCGTCGGTCTTGTTCACGATGCCATTCGGGATATTGATGTTTCCAGCAATCGTGCCCGTTCCGACACCACGGATAAACAGAGTCCCCGTAAAGCCACCACCACCGGCGCTCACATTGCCATTCACGGTAAGGGTGCCGGCGCTATTGAATTGATTCAGGCCATCGCCGTTCATCGTCACTCCGCCATTCCAGACACTCGTTCCCGAACTCGCCGTCAGCGCCGAACGGAAGCCTGCAACGTTGTTAGAATTCATCGAAAGCGTCACGCCACTGCCGATGGTAACCCCGACCAGATCCAGTGATGTCCCGGTGCCGCCGACGATCGTTCCCTGCGCGAGATTCACGGTGCCACCCGTGAGCGCATTGCTATTGGTGAGCCGGAGGATGGTGTTCGTCGTGCCTCCGACGGAATCCACGTTCACATTTCCGCTGAAGCCGGAGTTGTCCGCGCTTAAGATAACCGTGCCACCGCCGGTGACGCCGAGTGCGTCTGTGCCACTGAGAGCGCCGGACGCCGTCAGCGTCTTACCGCTTGCGGCAGAAAGACTGCCACCGCCCGAGCCGATCGCAATTGCGCGATTCACACCGAGATCGACAGTGGTGCCGGTGAACAGCAAGGTCGAACCGCCGCTAATGGCAAGCGTGTTCGTGGCCGAGGCATCACCGAGATTGGTCGAAGCAGCAAAGCTGAGCGTGCCGCCCGTGACCGAGGCAACCCCGGAGTTGCTATTCGCTCCACCAAGCACCAAAGTCCCAGTGCCGGACTTTGTGAAACCGGCAGTTCCCGCAATGATCGCATTGATCGTCGCCGTATTTGCGCCACTCACCGAAACCGTAGGCGTCGCACCAGCCAGCGTGAGCACATCGGCCCCAGCGTTGCCCGAAATCGTGTAACCCGTCGTACCAAAAGTAAGCCCGCCCGCGCTGATCCCGCTACCGGTATTGATGACCACCGCTCCACCTGCCAAGCCACCAAACACCGCTGTATCCGTCGTCCCCAGCCACGCCACGTTTGCCGCCCCATCCCACCAATTTGTGAGGGTCGTATCCCAAGTCCCCGCGCCGCCGAGGGTGACACCGGCGGAGACGCCGGGATCCCAGTCGAGATTTACTGCGCTGGCCTGTCCGAGGCCGAAAGCGGCTAGAGTTGAGAGCGCGAGTGAGCGTGAGAGTGAAGCGATGAAGCTGCGGGTGATTCGGGTTGGTTTTGAGGTCGATGTTTTCATGTGATGAGCGTAACGGAGCGTGTTTTGAGGTGAACTGACAGGGTGAAAGGTAGAAATCGAGGTGTTACGAGTGTTCCCGATAATGCCGCTTCCACGGGCAGTCAACAGAATTTAACCCAATTTTTTCTGAAATCTTTATGCGACGCTAATTCGGGCCTTTTTGAGTAAGAAATTGTCACGAAAAAGCACGCGGGACTCGCAGGCCGACATTTTTTTCGGGCTCGAGTAAGATTTGATATTGCCGAGGGCGAGCCTCTCGGTAGTATCAACTCCCGCAACACTGGCCGATGGTGTAAAGGCAGCACAGGTGACTTTGACTCACCTAGTCAAGGTTCGAATCCTTGTCGGCCAACTCTTTCACGACTCTCCATGCTCGATACTCCTTCTGGTAAAATCATCCTTTGGGGAACCCGTGGTTCCTCGCCCACACCGGGTGGTCGCTTCATCCGGCACGGTGGTCACACATCGTGTCTCTCGGTGATACACGATGGGATGCATCTCATTTTTGACGCAGGCTCGGGCATCCGGGAGCTGGGGCGTGAATTGATGGCCGAACCGGCTCAACAGTTGCATCTCTTTATCACGCATACGCACTGGGATCACATTCAGGGCTTCCCGTTCTTTCCGCCCGCCTACACGCCGGGCTGGGAGATTGAGATTTACGGCGAAAAGCACCTGAACAAGCCGCTCAAATCGGTCTTCAAAGGGCAACTCGACAGTGAGTATTTCCCCGTCCAGATGGAAGATATGCGCGCGCATCTGGGCTTCCATCATCTGCACGGGGAGTCGATAGAAATCGAGGACGTGAAGGTCTCGTGGATTCGCGTCGAGCACCCCGGCATGACGTTGGGGTACAAGATCGAAATAGAAGGGAAGAAGATCGTCTGGATACCCGACAACGAGTTCCTCAAAGGCCACCTCGACCCGCTCGACGACATCTCCCGCGAGAGCGACGTGGTCGGTCCGTATCTACCGCTCATCGATTTCGTCACAGGGGCGGACACGCTCATTCATGAGGCGCAATATACCGATGAGGAATATCCGGCCAAAGTCGGCTGGGGCCACACTTCCGTGGGCAACGCCTGCTTGCTGGCGCATCTCGCCGGAGTGAAGCGCTGGCTCGTCACCCACCACGATCCCACGCACGACGACGCTTTTTTAGAAAGAAAGCTCAACCAAACGCGTCAAATGCTCCATCGCCTCGGCAGCTCAGTGCAAGTGGCGCACGCTTACGACGGTCTGACGGAGTATATTTAGAGCCCCTTCAGATACGCGACGATGTCCGCGATGCTTTCCGCAGTGAGTCCAAGTTGGGAGGGCTGGAACATGAGCGATTTCCCAAGCGGCTTCACGCTTTCGATTCGCGCCCGTGGGACCGTCTGGATTTGTGCGCCGGTGCTCTTGATCATGAGTGGGTCGCCGTCGGCGAGGATGATTCCATGAATGGTGATGCCGTCTTTCGTCTTCACCTCGCTGCCCTCGTATCCATGCGAGATTTCAGCGGCGGGATTGACGATCGCTCCGATGATCACTTCGACGGGCTGCTGCTTTCCAAAGGTCGAGAGGTCCGGGCCGAAATCGACGCCTGACTTGCCGACACGATGGCACGCGTAACACGACGCGATTGCTGCTTCGCCGCGCTTGGCGTCGCCGGAGATCTTGGCGATATCGGCGACCGGCGGAAGCTTGGGCGCGCCCGCGATCTCGGGCGGCAGCTCGATGGAGACGAGCTTCACTTTCTCCGGGTCGTAGAGACCGAGCACCTTCATGGCTCCGTCCACATCATATGCTTTCCACAGATTGCCTTTGCGGTTCATCAGCCACCATTGGGCGAGATCGCGCATCGGGAAATCCTTCGTGTTCGCCAGCGCAATCATCGCGCCCGCCGCCTCGCGGGAATCCGTGAACCCTAGCGCGGTGAGCATCAGCTTGCGCTGTTCGTCGCTTAGCTTTTGAGAAAGGGCACGCGCCTTAAAATCCGACGCTGCCGCTGCCGGGTGCAACCGCCAAGCGAGCCATGCAAATGCGTCGGTCCACTTGTCCGCAGCGCCGCCGAGTTCCTTTGCGATAGCGGCGTACACTTCCGCTTCCTTGCCCTCGCTGCCGAGGCCGAAGGCTTCGAGGTACGCACGGTCTTTGCCGTCAAAGTGCTTCGCAATTTCCACGAGCTGCGGAACCGCCTTCGCAGCGGGTTCATCACGCAGGGAAACCGCGATCTCCCGGCGGATGGCAGCGGACGCATTGCCCGAAACAACCGGCGCTTTACCCGTCGCGGCGCGAATTGCGCGGAATGCGACGAGCTTCTCGGTTTCATTGCCGGAGGCGAGCAAACGCTCGACGCTCGCCATATCGCCCATCTGCGCGAGCAGCCAAATGGCGCGGGCCGCGATGTAAGGATTCGGGTCCTTCAGGAGCGCGGCCACAGCGGGCGCAGCGCTCTTGCCCTGCGCACGGAGCGCCACGAAGCCGCTGTAGCGCACGTTTGGCGCGGGACTGCGCAGCGCCGCGATCTGTCCTTCCGTTTTGGAAAGATCGAGCTTCGGCACCACCGATTTGAAGCCCTTGGGCGCGATGCGGTAGATCGTTCCGCTCAAACCGTCATCCATCGTTCCATGTCCGCCGACACGCGCATCGAACCAATCCGCGACGTAGATCGCGCCATCTGGTCCGACGCACACATCGCTCGGACGGAACTTCGTTTTCAGCTCCCCGTTTGCCTTGCCGCCGAGGAAGTCCGAGCCTGCGAACTCCTTCTCCTTGTTTGAAGTGATGAAGTCGAACCGCTCCATCTTCCACCCGGCTCCATCGGGCTTTGGCAGGTAGCCGAAAACCACGTTCTTTCCTGCCTCGCACGCAAGCAAAAGTCCGGGCCATTTTTCGCCCATCGCGCCGTTCTCATAGAAGGCCACGCCGGTCGGCGAGCCCCCGCCATACACATCGCCTGCGGGCATGGTGCCGGGATCTTCCTGCCGCCACTCCGCCGTGGCCGTGTCCTGGCCGGGACGCTTGTCCGCGCCCCACGAACGCTTGCCGTCCGCAGAAGCAAATCCGGCATTTCCGCCCTCAAGAACGGCCGAAACGCGACACGCTGGCGGGTCATCGTTGTCGCTCTGAAACAAGTCACCGAGCGACGTCATCGTCTGCTCGTAGCTGTTCCGGTAGTTGTGCCCGATGATGCGCACATTCGTTCCATCCGGATTCATCTTCGCGGAGAATCCGCCGATCCAAATGTGCCCGTCGTCGCTCTTCTTTCCTGCGATTTCCGACATCATGTACGGACTGCCCATATAGAAAGTTTTACCGCTCTTGTCCGTGAACTTCGCGCCCGTGTTGCCTTGGTTCCAATACCACAGTCCGTCCGGTCCCGCCGTGACGCTGTGCAAACTGTGGTCATGCTGGCGCCCGCCAAATCCCGTGAGCAACACCTCCCGCTTGTCCACCGCCGGGTCGAACTTCCCGTCGCGATTCACGTCCGTATAGACGATCATATCCGGCGGCTGCGACACCACGACCTTGTCTCCGAAAACGCCGACACCCAGCGGCGAAGCGAGCTCTTTCTCCTGCACGAAAACGGTCGCTGTGTCGGCTTTGCCTTCGCCTTTCGTGTCTTCCAAAATGACGATCCGATCGCCCTCTGGACGCCGCCCGCCTTTGCCGCGGTAGTTCACGCCTTCGGAAACCCAAAGCCGTCCGCGTTCATCAAAATCCATGTTCACCGGATTCAGCAACATCGGCGAAGTCGCCCAAACGGTGACCTCCAGACCTTCCGGCACCGTGAACAGATCCGTCGGCACCAGCGGCGGCCCGTCGGCAACAGATTGGGACGCCTTCACGGCAATCTGCCGCTCCCCAAAAACCGAAAACCGCATCGCCGCATCACTCGGCTTTCCTGCCCGCTCGATGCCACCGTCGTCGATCCCCACGCGCACACTGAATCGCACCGCACCTTCCGGCAGGTCGAATTCGATCATCGACGGCGCATGGGTGCCGATTCCCTTTTCGTAAATTTTTCCGTCCACCGTCAGTGCACCGCCCGATTGATTCTTGCCGACTCTCACAGCGCCGTGCCCGGATTTCGCCGCCTTCCATTTTAGCGTGGAAAGGTCGCGCGTCGTACCGTCTTCCATCTCCAGCGTCGGCTCGATCCAGTTGGCCCAATCGCACGACAGCGAGCCTTCGTCGGACACCACAAGAACGAGTTCCTTCGCACCACGAAGTTTTGCCTCCAGCGTGGTAAGACGCGGCTTCGAGGTGCTGGTGATGACCGTCGTCTCCGCCAGCGCATTGCGCTTCTTATCAGGCGCAGCGACGGGTTTTGCAGGCTCCGCAGGCTTCGTCGCCACTTCCACTTTCATCGTCTTGCCAAACTTCGACTCCCGCTCCGTCGGCACCTCCGCCGCCGTGATCGCCGCAAACTCCGCGCGCTTCGGCACCGTCAGCCACGGCTTCTCTTTGCCTTTGTCGTCGAGATTTTCGTTCAGGTCTTCCGCGGTGAGGGTCTTCGATTTCACGCCGTCCTTCGGCACCTCCATCCCCGCGCTCCAGACGATCGCATTCAGCACCAGCGTGCGAAATCCATCAATCGACCAGTTGCGATGATAGTGCCCGCCGGAAAACCCGACACCGCGCCCGCCATCGGGCCGCTCGATTCCCCACATCAGCGTCTGCTTTTTGTCGAGCCCTGCCACGCCGTGCTCATTCCATAAATTGATATATTTCTTCATCCGCTCGCGCGTCGGCGTGGCGGTGACGAGGTCGAGCACCTTCGAGCGATCCTGCGGGAAGCGGATGTTGTAGTAAAACTCGTCCAGCGCCTCCACCGGGCCCACTCCACGCGACACCGGATGCTTCGGCAGCCCCTTCAAATCCGCCACCCAATGGGGATTCACCGACCAGCCCGTCTCAAACGCACCGCCGATCCACGGGCGGTAATATTTTTCGCCGTCCGCAGACGACGGATGCACGGCGTAGTGCAGGAAAACAATGCCCACGCCCTTCTTCGCCAGCGCATCCATCTTCGCCCAACCCTTGCCCACCACACTCGTCGCATCCGCGTAGATTACGACCGTCTTCGCCGTATCCAAGATCGAGTCATCCGCCGGCCAGCCCTTTACCACACTGGCGCGAACGTCCATCCCGCTCTGCTCCGCCAACGCCTTCGCGAGCAGCGAGCATCCGGCAAAAAACTCATGCTCTCCCGGTCCGTGGCTGCGTCCGCCCGCGAGGAAGACAATGTGATTTTCCGCAAAAGCAGTGAGCGAAGCAGCGAGGAAGATGATTAAAAAACGCATGAGTGCGGAACGTTCCCACGCCCGACAATTTCTTAGGAGCAGTATTTTAAAGTCAGCACGCTTACCGCCGACGGCGATGTGCAAGGAGGGCGAGCCCGCCGAGCAGCAGCGCGGCGCTGCCCGGCTCTGGGACAGCCATGAGCGCGACATCGTTACCGCCAGTGAAGCTAGTCGTTGACGAATCCGCGAGGTAGGTGATCACGAAGTCCTGCCCGTTCACGGCGAATGCGTGAGCACCTTCGATGAGCCCTGCGAAGTTTCCGACCACTGCTTCACCGCCATCATTGATGATGACGAAGAACAAGTCGTTTGTGACAGCCGGAGTTGTGAGATAGCTGCCGAGGAGATTGAGATTTGCACCGGAGAGATCGACGGTTCCCGTGATGTTCAGGAAATCGTACCCGGAACCGGCGGTTGTGTTGTTCACTTCGATCTCAAGATTGCTCCCTGCGCTGAAGAAAAGATTTGAGGTATTGAGCGAGCCTGGCGACAGGCCGGGCGCGAGGGTTCCGCCTAAATTTACCGTGAGCGCTGCGAGCGTGCCGATTCCGTTCAGCCGTGCCGTGCCGTTCACCGTGGTGCTGCCGGAGATGCTTCCATTTACCGTGAGCGTGCCTGCGCTGACTGTAGTCGTGCCGGTGTGCGCGGCGCTGCTGCTGGCGTTTAGCACAAGCGAGCCGTTTCCGGTTTTCGTGAGGTCGCCGGTTCCGCCGAAGTCGGGTGCGATAGTCGTCGTCGTGCCAGTCGCGATATTGAAAATCCGGGAGCCAATGAGATTGATCACATTGAGGCTGGTTCCAGCGTATCCCGCATTGGTGAAAATGACGTTGCCCGTGGCTGTAAAGTCGCCCCCGAGGTTTAGCACAGCGTCCTGGTTGGTGGTGTTGAACTTCACCTGGACGTCGCCGCCGCTGGCGGTGATGCCGCCCGGGCCTATGTTGAGCGTCGATGCGGCGGCATTTCCGGCGACGCGAACGATCGCGCTTGTGGTATCCGTGGCGGTGATTGTGACAGCATTCACTGTCCCGGTATGTCCGCTGGCGACGCCGAGGATGCCTCGGACGAGCGTAGCGTTGTTCGTCACCGTAAAGCCCGCACGCATGACGATCTGTCCTGTCGTCACGGTCGGGCTGACAAGCAGATTCGCGACGGTTTCCATCGCTGTAGTGCCTAATAGCGAATCCGCCGAAGTGCCGAGAATCCGCAACGTCGCGGTATCGAGAATTTGCTCGGCCGAAAGAATGGCGAGCGTCGCAGCGCCGGTCACGCTTACATCACCGCCGACAGCGGAGACTCCCACTTTGTTGAGCTGAAGCGAACCTGCGCTGACCGTGGTCAATCCCGAAAAAGTATTGGCGACCGCGCCGCTGAGTTGAAGTGTGCCGCCTGCAACCTCCAGCTCGCCGACTCCATCAATTGCGCCGCTGAGATTTCCCCCTGCCGTGAGCCGCAGTCTGCCCGCGTTGAGGGTGACTGCTCCGCCCGATGTCGCAGCCATCGAGAGTGTGACCGCGTTCGCTTGGTTCTTCACGAGTGCGCCGGAACCGGTGATTGCGCCGGAAAGGACGAAATCATCCGGACGATTTAGAACCAGCGTCCCATTATTCACGACGCCGCCGCCGCCCAGCGAGCCTGCTCCGGCAGTTGCGCCGTCGCCGAGTCGGATGGTTCCAGCATTAATGGTCGTTGTGCCAGCGAAGTCGTTGGCGGTTGTGTTTGCGATGGTGACTATAGCGGTGCCGCTTTTCACGATCCCAGTCAAACCGCTGAGTTTGCCCGCGCCAGTCAAGGTGTAGGCCAAGGTCGAGTTGTCGAACGTCACGGAAGACGGCGTCAAAACGGCCGAGAAACTCACTGCGGTCGTGCCGGTTGCGGTATCATCAAAGAGCACGTTGTCGGTCCCGACCGGGGCCCCTTGCACGTAGGTATTTGGTCCGCTTCCGGCGAGCCAGTTTGCGGTGCCCGTGCTGCCGTCGCCTACATTGTCGATGTCCCAGTTTGCGTTCACGTTTCCGTTCCACTTCGGAATCGCGGTTCCCGTAATGTTCACCGCCACAAGGGAATTTTGGAAGTCATCCACGAGCCCGCCAGAAACCCGGAATGGCAAGACGAGCGAGAGCGCGCCAAAGCCGCCACCACCGAGACTCGAATAGCGGAGGAGCGGAAACGGAGTGCCGCCCGTCGCTGCAAGGCTGCCGAGCAATTGCAGCGTCGTAGCAGTCGGGACGAAGGCGCCCGCATTGAGAACTGCCAGAGTCGGATTTCCAGTGCCACCGACATCAAAGCTCAACGTCGCACCGATAGTCGCTCCCGAGGTCACGCTTGGCAATGTAAGTGTCGTGCCTGCCGCCGCCAACCGCACGCCAAAGGTCGCGCCGTCCGCTACGGTCACTGGCGTGATTGCTGTCTGCGCTGGCGTTGCGATGAGCGTGCCTTGGTTCACCAAAGTCGCGCCCGTGTAAGTATTCGCGCCAGAAATTGTGAGGGTGCCGGTGCCGACTTTCGTAAGACCAAGCGTGCCTGCGCCATCCACCAGCGTTCCTGTAAATGTGCCTGCGCCCACGCTCACATTTCCGGTGCCGGAAAAGTTGTTCACGATTCCCGCACCGTTGAGTGTGCCGAGATTCACGGACACATTGTTCGTTTGGAGCACCACCCCGGCGCCCACATTCCATGTCGCACTGGCGCTCCCTGCTGTCGCCGAATTGAGGCGCAAAACCCGCGCTGCCGTTCCCGTGTAGTTGATGGTGCCGGAGTAGCCGCTGCTGTCGCCATTCATGATGAGGACCGATGCGGTAGTAGCGGTATTGGTCAGCGCAAGATTCGCCGAGCCGAGGAGGTTCGCATTAAAGATGATGCCGTTTGTGGAGGCGGTGCTGACACCGCTGACATTGTTGCCCACGAGCAGCGTGCTCGCGCTGTTGACTGTCACAGTGTTATTCACCGTCACCTGATTCGCCGCGTTCACATTGGCCAGCTTTAGTGTGCCGCCGTTCAGCCCGATCGCTGCGCTCGACGTGGTTATCCCGGAGTTACTCTGAAAGTGCAGGATCGAGCCGGTCGCGACGTTCAGATTCACATCACTTCCGACATTCACCGCGCGAGTATCGCCGCCGCCGAGTAGGAAAAGCGCGTTCCCGATGTTGATCGTGCCATTTGAGAGATTTTGACCCGACGAAATCGTCACTGAGCCAGCGCCCGACGTCGTCACGGCGAACCCACCTAGATTGAATGGCGTGTTCGCAGTAGTGGAGGATGCCGCCGTCATTCCGCGGAATCCGAGATCCTCGTTATTGTTAAAGCCCATCGGACTGGCACCGGTGCTTGCGTTACCGATAATCCAGTTTTGGTCCGCGCTGAGCGTGATTCGCGGCTCCAGATAAAAAGCCTGCGTCGCCGATGAAAGATCGATTCCACCGGCGCCAATTGTCAGAGTATTTGCCGACAACGCATTTTGAATCCCAACAGCGGAGGCCCCAGCGTTCCGCGTCCCGCCGACATTGGTGACCTTCAGTCCAAAGATCGAAGTGTCCGCTCCAAGTGTCGATAGTGCCCCGACCGTTCGTGGGGCAGCGGGCGCGAGCACCGTGGCATCCCAAAGCATCACATCCGCGGCAGTCGGAAGCACTCCCGCTTGCCATGCGCCCGGTAGGTTGAGGGCTGTAGCGTTGTTTGCCTTCTGGATTTCATCGGCCCCGACGGGCAGAAGGAACGCGATGGAGCCGAGGAGTGGGATAAAGGACGAGGATTTTTTCATGGTGTTGTGTGAGGAGCGCCTCAGGGACGCGACGTTAATTTTTAAGCCAGGATGGGTTCCTGAAAAATGTCAAGAGTCCCATGTCACGAACAAAGAGCAAAAGAGCATCGTTGCCCACTTTCTCGCTTGAAAGAGAAATTTTCCCTGCCATACACCGCGCTCCTTTTCGCCAGTCGCGGCGGGTCTTCACTCATGCGGCGGCGTTTCTTTTCACTCAAATACCACACTAAAATACACAATGGCTAAAGCAGCAGCAAAGCCCGCGAAGAGCGGCAAATCCACGAAATACGTTTACACTTGGGGCGCAGGAAAAGCGGACGGCGACGGCTCGATGAAGCCTCTCCTCGGCGGCAAGGGCGCGAACCTCGCAGAGATGACCCGCATTGGTCTCCCAGTGCCTCCCGGATTCACCGTGACCACGGATGTCTGCACCTATTTCTACGCCAACAAGCGCACGTATCCGGCTTCACTCCAAGCGGAGATGGAAGCAGGCGTGAAGAACATGGAGAAAATCATGAACTGCAAGTTCGGCGATGCGAAGGGCATGCCGCTTCTCGTGGCTGTGCGCTCGGGCGCTCGCGATTCGATGCCCGGTATGATGGACACCATCCTGAACCTCGGCCTCAATGATGAGACCGTTCTCGCGCTCGTCGCAGCGACGAAAAACGAGCGTTTTGCTTGGGATTGCTACCGCCGCTTCGTCCAGATGTATGGCGACGTCGTCCTCGGCGTCCAGAAGCGCGAAGGCGAAGACCACGAGCCGTTTGAAGTGTGCATCGAGGAGTTCAAGCACGCGAAGTATCACAAAGACATCGTCGATTCCGACCTCACGGCGGACGACCAGAAGGAACTCGTGAAGCGCTTCAAAAAGCTCGTCAAAGACCGCACAGGCAAAGGCTTCCCGAACGACGTTTGGGAGCAACTCCGCGGAGCAGCGGGCGCAGTGTTCGGCTCGTGGATGAATGACCGCGCGATCGTTTATCGCCGCAAATACAACATCCCGGCCGCATGGGGCACCGCCGTCAACGTTCAGGCGATGGTCTATGGCAACACGGGCAACGACTCCGGCTCCGGCGTCGCTTTCACCCGCAACCCGGCCAACGGCGCGAACGAATTCTACGGGGAATTCCTCATCAACGCACAGGGCGAAGACGTCGTCGCCGGCGTCCGCACTCCAGAGCCGGTTCTCCAACTCAAGAAGGAGATGCCGAAGTCGTATGCCGAACTCATGAAAGTTCGCGCAACGCTCGAGAAGCACTTCAAGGATGTGCAGGACGTGGAGTTCACGATCCAATCGGGCAAACTCTTCATGCTCCAGACCCGCAACGGAAAGCGCACGGCAGCCGCCGCGCTCAAGTTCTCGATGGACATGGTGAAAGAGAAACTCATCGACTGGGAAACCGCGATCCTTCGCAACCCGGCCGACCAGCTCGACCAGCTCCTCGCGCCAATCTTCGATCTAGCGGAGGTCAAAAAGGCCAAAGCCATCGCCACCGGTCTGCCAGCAGGCCCCGGCGCTGCTTCCGGCAAGATTTACCTCAATGCCGACCGCGCCGTGCTCGCCGAAGCGAAGGGTGAAAAAGTCTTGCTCGTTCGCAATGAAACATCGCCCGAAGATCTTCGCGGCATGATCGCGGCGGAAGGCATTCTTACCGCTCGCGGTGGTGTGTCGTCGCACGCAGCGCTCGTCGCTCGTCAGATGGGTAAAGTCTGCGTCTGCGGTGCAGCCGCGCTCGACATCAACTACGACAAAAAGACCGTCACCGCCAGCGGCCAAACCTTCAAGGAAGGTGACTTCATGTCCATCGATGGCACCACCGGCGTCGTCTATGGCGGCCAAATCGCCACAGCACCTTCCGAGATCATCACCGGCCTCCTGAACGGCGACAAAGCCGCGCAGAAGACCGAGAAGTTCAAGAGCTTCAAGACGCTCATGGACTGGTGCTCGAAGGCCACCCGCATGGACGTCCGCACCAACGCAGACACGCCCGAGCAGACCGAAAACGCGATCGCTTTCGGCGCGACCGGAATCGGCCTCACCCGCACGGAACACATGTTCTTTGAAGGCGACCGTATCGACGCGATGCGCGAGATGATCCTCGCCACCACACTCGAAGCCCGCAAGGCCGCGCTCGCGAAGCTCCTGCCTTACCAACGCGAAGACTTCACCGGCATCTTCAAGGCCCTCAAAGGCTACCCGGCGACCATCCGCTTCCTCGACCCGCCGTTGCATGAATTCCTTCCGCACACCGACGAGCAGCAGAAGGATCTCAGCAAGAAAATCGGCGTGTCCGTTGCCGACATCAAGAAGCGCGTGGAGCAACTCCACGAGTTCAACCCGATGCTCGGTCACCGCGGCTGCCGTCTCGGCATCGCGTATCCCGAGATCACCGAAATGCAGGCTCGCGCAGTCTTTGAGGCCGCCGCTGATGTGGCGAAGAAGAAGATCAAAGTGAAGCCCGAGGTCATGATCCCGCTCGTCGGCTTCAAGCGCGAGCTCGACCTCCAGGTCGAAATCGTCCACCGCGTCGCCAAGCAGGTCATGGCCGAGAAGAAAGTGAAGTTCGACTACATGGTCGGCACCATGATCGAAGTGCCACGCGGCGCGCTCACCGCCAACGAAATCGCGGAAACCGCAGAGTTCTTCAGCTTCGGCACGAACGACCTCACGCAGACCGCACTCGGCATCAGCCGCGACGACATGGGCAACTTCCTCATGCCCTACATCGAGAACGAAGTGTTCGCAAAGAACCCATTCGCCACGCTCGACCAGACCGGCGTCGGACAGCTCATCGAAATGGCAGTCGCCCGTGGCCGCGCCACACGTCCCGGCATCAAGCTCGGCATCTGCGGCGAACACGGCGGCGATCCGGACAGCGTGAAGTTCTGCCATCGCGTGGGCCTCAGCTACGTCTCGTGCTCGCCTTACCGCGTGCCAGTCGCCCGCCTCGCAGCCGCGCAAGCCGCCATCGAGGAAAAGCGCAAGAACGCCGCGAAAGCAGCGCCTGCTAAGAAGAAGTAACCACTTTCACCGTGAGGTGAGACAGATTGAGGGTGCGCGAAAGCGTCCGCCTCGTAAAAACCGTCCCGGTCAGCAATGGCCGGGGCGGTTCCTTTTTTGCCGGTTGAGTGCATCGCAAATTGCGGGCATCGTGCACGCCATGAGCACAGAAGCCATCGAACAAAAACTGACCGAGTTGGCACAGCGCGTCGAACGCTTGGAGAAAAAGGCAAAGCCCGTCGCGAAGCCAAACTGGCGCGACGCATTTGGCATGATACCGGATGATGAGCATTCTCGGGAAGCTGCCCGCCTCGGCGCGGAATGGCGGAAATCCGAAAACGCCCAAGAGCAATAAGGCGGTCGTCGTCCTCGACACCAATCACTTCACCGAATTCGCCAACGCATCCCCGTGCGGGCACCGCCTCATCGCCCGCATGAGTGAACGGAATGCCGACTTCTTCACCTGCATCATCGCCGCCGAAGAATCCCTGCAAGGCTGGCTCGCCTTCATCCGCCGCCACACCCCCGGCACCGCCCAACTGCAAGCCTACGCCCGCCTTCAATCGTGCATTGAGGCGCTGAATAAATTCACGATCCTTCCCTTCGATTCCGATGCCGCAGACATCTTTCACAATCTGCAAACCCAGCGCATCCGAGTCGGCACGATGGACCTGAAAATCACCTCCATCTGCATCGCCCACGACGCCCTGCTTTTAAGCCGCAACCTCGTGGACTTCGAGAGAATCCCCGGCCTCCGCGTGGAGAACTGGCTCGATTGAAAAGTGACGCAGCCTCGTCGTCATACAGCTCTACTTCCGCTCGTTTAGCCCCGGCAGCGTCCGCCACGATCTTTATCGTCTCCATGCTCACGCGCACCACGCGCTTGAGCAGCCACCGAGCACTCGCCGCCGTCCACTTTCGCAAACTGACCGAATCGCACACATCGCTCCTACCTATCACCTCGGGCGTGCTCTCGCTCGACCGTGTGACGTGGGGCGACCGGTGGTTCGACATGGCAACCACGCCAGAACGAACCATTTACCTGCTCAAATCAGGCTCAAAAGTGATGGCGTATCTTTCCATCACGCTCGATAAAAACGACTGCCTATGGATTGACGAACTCGCCGCCGACAACTAGCCCGAGTTCCGCAGTTCGCACTCACCGCGAAAAAACTTTACTCTGACGGACTCCTGCTGCGCGGGAACGCCGTCTCTGTCGGAGCGCGGCGCGGGCCGATGTAGTGAAGAAGACCCCGTTGCGAAACGCTGTCCGAAGCTGGGATAGTG
>CAMDQC010000127.1 GCA_945905735.1 Prosthecobacter debontii
GCTGCGACGCCATCTGCGGCGACTGCGGAGCCTGCATTAAAGCCGTACCAGCCGACCCAGAGCATCCCGGTGCCGACCATACAGAGGACCATCGAATGCGGGGCCATTTTCTCTTTTCCAAAGCCCATGCGCTTGCCGAGCATGATGCACAGAATCAGTGCGCTCCAACCCGACGTCATGTGGACGACGGTGCCGCCCGCGAAATCAATCGCCTTGATGCTCGCGCCGGAGTTCCAGACGCCGTTCATCAAGCCGGTGACGCCCCAAACCATGTGGGCCATCGGGAAATAAACGACCAGCATCCAGAGCGCGACGAAGAGCAGCACTGCGGAGAATTTCATGCGCTCTGCCACTGCGCCGACGATGAGCGCCGGGGTGATGATGGCGAACATGAGCTGATACATGGCGAAGACGTTTTCGCTCACCCAGTACGAGTAGTTCGTGTTCGGTGCGCTCGTTACGCCGCTGAGGAAAAACTTCGCGCTGCCGCCGATGTAGGCTGCGAGCCCGGAGTCTTTGTTGCTGTCATCAAAAACCAAACTGTAGCCAAACGCCCACCACATGATGGTGACGAGGCCCGCAATGCCGAGACATTGTGCGCAGACGGAGAGGACGTTCTTTTTCCGCACCAGCCCGCCGTAGAATAGTGCGAGACCAGGCAGCGTCATAAAGAGCACGAGCGCCGTGCAGATCATCATGAAGCCGTTGTGACCAGGACCGGCGACGCCGCCGATTTTCGGAGCCCATGTGGTGTCGCCGCTGCCGCCGACTCCCATGTTTTGGTAGTATTGCTCAAGGTCGATGACGCGTTGTTCGAGCGTCGCGTCCTTTGGCGCATCCGCCTTCGGAGTTTCTTCTTTCTTTTCCTCAGCCTTCGGAGCTTCGGCGGCTACTGGGGCCGCGGCTGGTGGAGTGGCAGGCGCGGCATCTTGCGCGGACAGCGATGCGGTGCCAAAACCGAGCGACATGGCGACTGCCACGGCGAGGTTCGTTATTGTTCGATGTAGTTTCATACGTTGTTGTTTTTTCCTTATGTAGGTTTGTTGATTTCGCCAAATCGGCGTCTGCTGTCCGATATTGACCACCGGTGGTGGCGCACTATCGGATAACCGACCCTCGCTTTGACACGCCGCCCTTAGCAACGGCCATGCCAGCTCCGTGCCATTCTCATTTTTACAGAGGAAAAAAGGTGAAAACTCGCAGCTTTGCGCGTTCTGAGTGGTGTGCAGAAAACGCCAATCCGCCGATAGGTGGCGCAATTTATCCACGGGATAAAACATGTCGCTGTCGTAGGTGGCTCCTACGGCGGCCTTTGTTCGCCTGTATCTGCAGAGGCGAAAAACCACTGAGATCACTCTGGCATTATCCCGAACGCCGCGATTGTTGTCCGCAGATTGCGCCGATTTTCGTAGATAAAGCCGGAGCATCAGTCTGCACAGGATTATCCCAACGGATCGCTGCCTCTACATCTGCGTAAATCTGCGCAATCTGCGGACGAAAAAGCGGCGTTCGGGTTTAAGGCGCGAAACCCAGTTCCATCGCACCGAATCAAACCAAAGTTCCGTTTTTCATCACACCCTCGCTTTTCGTCATTTGATGCCGCCCGCCTCCCAGCGCCCGTAGATACCGCACGGCAGGATGCGATGGTGGCGCGTCTCGGGGATGCCGAGTTCGCCTACGGAGATGGTGCCTGTGTTATCCGCCATGAGTTCGCCCAGCAGATTGCCCAGCACGACGGGCGAGATGGATGAGGCGTAGCCGTTCATCAGGAAAAAGAGCGGCTGCTCGCTGAGGATGACGCGGCACTCGGCGAGGAGCTTCCAAAGGTGCTGCTCCAGCTTCCACACCTCGCCGCCCGAGCCGCGCCCGTAGGACGGTGGGTCCATGATGATGGCGTCGTAGCGGCGCTCGCGGCGGGCTTCGCGGGCGACGAATTTGAGGCAGTCATCGGCGATGTAGCGGATGGGCGCTTCGGCGAGCCCGGAGAGCGCGGCGTTGTCGCGGCACCACTGCACGACGCCCTTTGAGGCATCGACGTGGCACACCGTCGCGCCGGCCGCCGCACACGCCACGGACGCCGCGCCCGTGTACCCAAAGAGATTCAGCACATGCACCTCGCGCCCCGCCGCCCGCGCTGCGCGGATGCGCTCGGAGCACCAGTCCCAGTTCGCCGCTTGCTCGGGGAAAAGTCCGGTGTGCTTGAAGTCCGTCGGGCGGATGCGGAACGTCAGATCGCCATAGCGGACCATCCATGATTCCGGCAGCGGACGGCGAAACTCCCAGCGCCCGCCGCCTGTTTCACTGCGATGGTAAAAGCCATCCCAGCCTTTCCATTGCGGCCCGCTCCGGTGCGGCCAGAGCACCTGTGGGTCCGGGCGCACGAGGGTGAAATCGCCCCAGCGTTCGAGCTTCATACCGTCGCCGGTATCGAGGAGTTCGTAGTCCTTCCAACGGTCGGCGAGCAGGATGTGGCTTTGGAGATTCATCGCCCTCATCTACGCAAGCGCGGCGCGGCGAGTCGAGCTTCGTGCTTCGGGACAGGGAACTTGCCAAGCTACCCAATCCTGCTGGTCTTTTTGCCGACTGGCTTCGTTGCCGCTCAGTCACGTAGTGCAGCGGCTATGCTCCCTCGCAGCGCCTCGCCACTCGCCAAAAATCCGGCGCAGTATTTGGCAGCTTGGCAAGTTCCCTATCCCTTACTCCAACAGCAGCACGCTCGCGGTGTAGCCGTGGATGAAGTTGCGCCCGCCGACGGGGCCGATCTCGCCATTACAGAAAAAGCCAGCGCTTGCGTGCGGGGTGAAGTATTCCGCGAGGATGGCGGCGTCGTGGTTTGCGCTTTTGAAGAGCCCGCGCCCGCGCCCGCCGCAGGAGAAGACGAGCGAGGCGAATGGCTTGATCCCGTCGGCAGCAAGCAGGGCGGTGAGGTGGCGCAGGTCTTCGTCGGCGGTTTTCGCGTCGCGGAGTTGGTATTGGATCGTCTGGCCGACGCGCGGGAATGCGCCGATGGCGACGATGCCGCTGCCTTGGTCTGCGCCGAGGATGTTGCGGATGAGGAAGTCGCCCCGGTGGAATTCTTCGCGGTCTTCGCGCATGGCGAGCCCGGCGAAGAGGTTGCCTTTGGCGCGCTCGCGTTCTTTTTCCGAGAGGGCTTGGAATGCTTCGTCGAGGACTTCGTAGGCGGGCCGAGAGCCGAGAGTCTGGATGAGGTTGTGCTCTGCGCCGGTGACCGGCAGTGGCTCGCCGATGGGGCGGCAGCCTTGGCTGACGAGGGTGTGCAGTTTCACGCCGCCGCGTAGGCCGATGGCGATGCCGGCGCCCTCGAGCAGCTCGCGGTTTTTGAAAATGAAAGTGTCTCCGCCATCGCGCCCGCCGCTCGCAAGGCCGCCGATGCAGGGCACGCCGGGGAATGCGCGGCTCCATGCGCCGAGCCACGGCTCGATGGGCACGCCGGTGGGATCGGTGAGCATGAGCCACGCATCCATGTCGCCCTCGGCGGCGACGGCTTTTTTCCAAGCGTCCGCATCGTCCCACTCGGGCGCGTTCGCTTCAGTAAATGTGAAGGCGTGGAGCTTGGTGGCGGGCAGATGGAGGAGGAGAAGGGAGAAGCCGCTGGCGCGCTCGGCTTCAGCATTGGTGCCGATGAAGCCAGAGGAGCTGCACCCGATGAGCAGCGGGATGTGGGCGTGGAGCTGGAGGATTTCGAGGAAGTCCTCCAGATGCTCGCGATAGTCGGCCGAGCAAAAGACGACGCCGAGTGAGACGCGCCCACCCACCTCCTCCAAGGCGCCGCGCGCCGTCTCGGTGACGAGCGACTCGGAGAACTTCGAGAGAATCAAACGGGAGACTGCGGCGTTGGGCATCCTTCTGCGATACGCGCGGCGGCGGTCGGTGGCAAGCGTGTGGGAATGACGCATGACGAAATTCGAGGTTCGTCATTCGTCATTCTTTCCCCCTACTCCCGGTCGATGCTGTATTTGCCGGGGCCGATGAAGATCATGCAGAAGAACAGGATGCCCATTTCGATAGGGTGCGAAGCGGCTTGAAGCCCTGCGGCGAAGGTTTTCTCCGTCGCGAAATGGAAGGTCGCAGCCACCGCCATGACGACGGTGAGCAGCAGGCACGCTGGGCGAAAAAGCAGGCCGATGATGAAAAGGACGATCCCACCCGTTTCGGTAAGCATCGCCATAAAGCCCCAGAATTTCGGCGGCGGCCAAGCGATGCCCCAGTGCGATATTTGCTGCCCGAGAAACTCCCAAGTTTTGAGCACCTTGTCGCCGAGGAGCTTCGGAGCCCCGTGGATCCACAGGAATACAGCCCCCAGCCAGATTCGGAGCAGTAAGAGTCCGGCGTCGCGATTTTTTGATAGAATGGCCCACATGCGACGCAGCTGCTTTCAGGATTGAGGCAACGGCGCGAGTCGAAAAGCGTGATTGCCGCTGAAAAGTGCCCACCAGAGCACAGAACCAAGAGACCGCACTATTCGTGAGAACATGTTTTCAATTGTAAGAAACCATCAGATTTGCTCGCATAATTGACATCCTACAGAGGTAGCGAAAGTGAGAATCAAACCCAACCCCCTCCATTGCCTCTATGGTAATTATATTCTGCGCGGTGTTTTGGCACGAATGGAGCTATGGAAATTATATAAATTACCATAAAATGAAATCGCTCATCACCGCTCTTATCGCTCTCGCTGGAACCACCGCTGCAATGGCATTGGATCTTGGAAATGCCTCGTCAGCAACTCCTTATGAACGCTATATGAATCCCGTAAAGACCACGCTTGCTTCTCTCGGCAAAGAACGCCCGACGATGGATAAGGTGAACGCTTTGATGAAAACCGGACGCAGCTTCCGCTACCGGATGGACGATCCTTACACCGCCGCGATGCCCGAGGTGACGGCGAAGACGCGCACGGGTGACTGCAAAGATAAGGCTCTCTGGATGTGTGACCAACTCAACGATTCGTCCGTCCGCTTCGTAATCGGCAAGACCCATCGCAATGCGAAAATCAGTCATGCTTGGGTCCTCTGGAAAAATGAAGGCCGCTACTGGATTCTCGACTGCACTTTGAACCGCGCGCCCATCGCAGCGGATACGCTCTCCGAAGACCGCTATATCCCACTTTACAGCTACGCAAAAGGCACTGCCTTCCGCCACACCGGAACGGCGCTCAACGTGGCTGCAATCGCCACAAAGAAACCAGCCGCAGTGGCTTCCGTAGCATCTTCGAGCACTCGCAACTAATCGCGAACACATCAATTTGGTTGGGCTACTGAGCCCCCGGGCCTGCACGGGTCCGGGGGTTTCAGTACCAAGAAATACATCACATTTATCATGCGCAAAAACACTCAACTCCTCATCGCCTACACCTCCCTTTTCGCATCGGCGATTGGGGCCATTTGCCGTGATGCGCAATGGCGGGCAAGCCAGCCCATCGTGTTCTCCGAGGCGGAGCAAAAAGCCGCCCTCCGTCGTGAGAAAGGACTCTCGACCACGCGAGTCGCACCGATTGCCGAGGAACCCGCTCCAGCAACCATCGCCTCCAAGATACCTGACGACGCAGCCCAGCTCCCGCGTGGGGTTTTCCTGCTAAAAGAACCTACGACTGTGCGAACGACCGATGGCCCCAGCCGACGACTATCTGCGGGGACACAGGTGATGCTCGTCCGCCGCGAGGATGGGAAAATGAAAGTGACCCATGAAGGGGTCGATTTCCTCGTGGAAGACGGCCAAGTCACCCGGAGTATGAAGGCTATCGAGAAGCTGCTCGCCGCGAGGAAGGAGTAGGGTTGGCATCCGGCGTGGCTTTCTCAAATGACGAATGACGAAATTCGCGGATTCGTCATTCGTCATTCGTCATTCGTCATTCGTCATTTCAAAATCCACCCAGCGCACCAATGGCGCGAGGCTCGGCTGGCCATCGTGATGCCACGCCGCTCTCGGCGACTGCATCGCGCCGACACGACAAACTCGCGTAAATCCAAGCGTCACAGCAGTCTCCGCATTCTCCAGCGTCGGCGGCTCGATGCCGCACGCGCTGAGAAATGGCCGCACGTCTGCAAGCTCGCCAACGAGGTCGGTCGGCAGCGGCTTCACGAAGATGGTGCGGTTCAGCGGCGTCGCGGGGAATCCAGCAGCGGTGTCGAAAATGACGGTCCAATCTTCACCGGCGAATCGCTCACATGCTTCCCCATTTTGCGCGCGAAAGGCGATGCTCTCGCGGAGCGCGCGGATGCTGGCCGACTCGCTGATGGTGAGTTCGCCACGCGGCGTGTGTTTTGAAAATGCGGCCATCTCCTCCGCCAGTCGTGCTGCGTAGCCGCGCGCATCTCCGCGCACAAAAAAGACGTGCGGCGAGAGGCAGCCCTGCTGGTCGAAAAGCGACGCATCCCGCGCTGCCGCTGCCGCACTGTCGCACGATGGATCGTCGAAGATGATGCCGATGCTCACTTTATGCCCGTAGCCGATGAACCGCTGCTGGGCGGAGACGCGACTGCGGAAGTGCGCGATGGTCGCATCGTTGCCGAAAACGACCACCGCATCGGCTTGCGCCAGCCATTCGTCGGGCAGCGTGGGCGATAGCTCGACAAGGCACCGCAGAGACTCCGGGAGTGCGGCGATGAACGCGGCGACTTCCGGCAATCCGCACGCCGGGAGTTTGCAAAGATTGCGCGAGCCTAGGAGCAGGCCGCGCGTGAGCGATTGCAGCGCGGCGGCGGGAGTATTGCCGCTGAGGATGTGCAAGATCGTCCCCGGCGCGACCGCCCGCGCGAGCTGGCCCGCATACGGGACGAATCGCTCCAGCGCCTCGGCGTCGCCCAGCTCGGCAGCCAGCCACTCGCGCAACACGTCCGCCTTTTCGACCCCAGACAGCGCGGCGATGCGCTCTTCTGTGGTCGTTCTCACCGGCCTCGCCGAGGGGCGGCGCATCAGCTCATCCGCCATCCGCGAGCAGCCGCGCGGAGTCTCGCTCGGCGAGCGGCCCAGCAGCTCGAAGCCGTCCTCCCGCCGCACGGCCAAATCGCCCGTCTGAATCGCCAGCGAGCTGCCGAGATTTGCCAGATCGAAAATCCGCAGCACGCCCGTCTCGCCGAGCGCCACCTCGCCGCCCGTCTCCGGCGACACTACCATCGCCCGCACCCACGGCCCGCCGGTATGCACGCCGCCGAGCCCGCTCGCGTAGAACTGCGAACTCAGCTCGCACATCCCGTATTCATTGATCACCTGGCCTGACCGAATCCCCAGCCGCCGCTCGAACCGCACATACAGCTCCGCTTTCGTAATCTCCCGCCCGCTGCCTTTGAAGCCGCCCGTCTCCAGCGCGAAACTCCCCGCCGCCGCGACCACGCGCCGTTCGCCCATCCACTCGAACAAGTTCAAAAATGCCAGCGCCGTGCCGAACAACCCCACGGGCTCCCCGAGCGCCGCCAACACGCGCTCGCAATCCAGCCGTCCAGTTTCATCGCACACAAATTCCCCCGAATACGCCGCCGCCCAGCTCCCAAACATACTCGCCAGCGAAGACTGCGGCGCATCCTCCGGCGACTGCGTGAGGAAAATCGCCCGCCGCTCCGGCATCCCGACCCGCCGCCAGCCTGCCAGCGCCGCCGCGTGATATAGTCGCGTGGAGTGAAAGTGATGCGCGCCCCGCGCTTCGCCCGTCGTCCCGCTCGTGAGGAAAGTCGCCGCCGTCTCCTCCGGCGGAAAGCACGCGATACGAAACGCCTTAAACATCGCTTGCGGCACCGCCGGAATCTCCCGCCAAGAACGCGGCTCTGGAAAACTCGCGCACCACTTTGCCAGCGGCAGATTCCACCGCCGCTGAAACCGATGCACCTCCAACGCAAGCGCATCGAATTGCGGCTCCGGCAAATCTCCGACCAGCGACGCGAGCAGGCGACTTTCGAGAGCAGAGTATTCAGCGGTCATTCGTGCGCGCTCCATAATCCGCCCGCCGCCCGCGAGAAACTAAAAAACTCGGAAACGCTGCACCGAGCGGTCGCGGCGTTGGTTAGGATTATAGAATGGCGACGCTCCCGGCGGTGGCGCAACACGCGGAAGCAAGTTCATCCGTGCGAGGGTATCGAGGTCCAGTCGGCCCGTCGGGCGCATCCCGTATCTCTCCTGAAAGTCAAACAGCGCCTCACTCGTCATCGGTCCCGCCGAACCATCCACCTCCCCGCGATACACACGCTCGCGCTGCATAATGCGCTGCGCTGCGGCGATGGTGTCTTCTTGGAGTTGGCGGGGCGCAGTCGCGTAGGGCGTGCCGCGAAAAATCACCGTCGTCGGGTCGTAAGTCGCATTCGGAATCGCACGCGGCGGCTCCACCATCGAAGGGTCCGCTGGTGCTCGCCGTTCGAGGTCGGGTTCGCGTTCCCGCACGAGTAAATCGCGCGGCTTCGTCCGAACGGGCGGCGCAGTTTCGTCGGCAGGCTGGGGATTCACCTGCGGCGTTCGCTTCATCGGCGGAGGCTGCGCTGGTGCTTCAATGGGGGGCGTGGGCTTTGCTTCGCCAAGCCCCAGTGCGGCGATGGTTTCGTCGTCCGCTTTCCCCGTCACTTTCAGACCATTGCGGATTTGGAACCGGCGCACTGCTGCGCTCATTTCCTCCGACGCCTTCCCATCCGCCTCGCCGTAAAAGAAGCCCTGCGTTTTGAGTTCCGCCTGCACATCGCGGGTGCGATCCTCCGCTTGCACGGCGAGAGCGAAGAGGGCGGCGGCGATTAAAAATGCGGGTCTTTTCATAGTCAGCGAACTTCGACGGGAAATCCCCCGTGTCAATTCGAGCGATTTTCATATATCGCCTCCCCCATGCTTGCCAGCCTCGCCGACTACCACACCCACACGCCGCTCTGCCGCCACGCCGATGGCTGGCCGGTGGACCTCGCGCGCGTCGCCGCCGAGCGCGGCCTCGGTGAGCTGGGCTTTGCCGACCACAACCCGATGCCCGAGCCGTTCGACGACTGGCGGATGCTCATCGGCGAGCTGCCCCGCTATATCGAATCGGTGCAAGAAGCGCGTGCCGCTTTCCCTCAGCTCAACATCAAGCTCGGCCTCGAATGCGACTACCTCCCTGGCCACGAAGCGTGGATCGAGCAGCTCGCGGGCATGGCCGACTGGGACTACCTCATCGGCAGCGTCCACTACCTCCCCGGCGGCTGGGAAGTGGACCACCCAAAATACATCAGCCGCCACACCGACAGCGCTGACGAAATATGGGCGAGCTATTGGCAGACTTACGAGCAGTGCATCCGCAGCCGACTCTTCGATTTTGTCGGCCATCCCGACTTGCCAAAAAAGTTCGGCATCCGCCCAAGCGGCGATCTCCGCCGCTTCTACGAGCCCACCATCGCCGCCCTCGCAGAAACCGGCACGCCATTTGAAATCAACACCGCTGGCTGGCGAAAAGAATGCGCCGAGCAATACCCCGCCGTCTCGTTTATCGAACTGGCGCACACCGCCGGAATCCCGCTGCTGATCAGCAGCGACGCCCACACGCCCGGCGATGTTGCCGCCGATTTCCCGCAAGCCGCCGCGCTCGCCCGCACCGCAGGCTACACTAGCACCCTCCGCTTCACCCGCCGCCAGCGCACCGCCGTGCCGTTGCAATGATCCTCACCGCCCGCGACCACACGTTCACTTTCCCCCGTCGCCCGCTCATCATGGGCATCATCAATTTGGTCGCCGACTCCTTCTCCGGCGATGGCGTGACAGACATCGTGCTCGCTTTGGAAAAGGCGCACGCGCTCGTCGCAGATGGAGCCGACATCATCGACATCGGCGCCGAGAGCGCGCGCACGAATCGCGTGGCGATCCCGGAGGCGGAGGAGGCCGAGCAGCTCATCCGCTTTATCGAGCGATGGGAGTCGCCGGTACCGCTTTCCATCAATACTTGGCGGCCCGGCGTCGCTCGCGCGGTGCTTCCGCACGGGGGGCAAATCCTCAACGACATTGGCGCGCTTCCCACCGATGAAAACGCCCGCATTTGCGCCGACACGGGCGCGGCGCTGCTCATCATGCACACGGTGGGGGAGCCGAAAATCCCACACACCCACATCGCCTACGACGACATCATGGTTCGGCTTGATGAGTTCTTTTCCGAAAAGCTGGCGCTGGCGGAAAAAGCGGGCGTTCACAGCGATGCGACGATTCTCGACCCCGGCATCGACTTCGCGAAACAGCGCGACGACAACCTCCGCATCTACTGCGGACTCGAAGCGCTCCACCGCTTTGAGCGCCCCATTTTACTCCCCGTCTCGCGCAAGACCGTCATCGGCGAAGTGCTGGGCGTGCCAGCGCCGGAGCGCGATGCGGGGACCGTCGCCTGCATCGTCGCCGGGATGAGACGCGGCGCGCAAATCTACCGCGTCCACAATGTTCGCGCCGCTGCGCAAGCCGTGGCCACCATCCACGCGGTGCTCAGCGCGCCGGGATAAATCCGCGCGCCCCCAGCCAGTCTAGCGACTGTGCCTGCCATGCGTCCCACATCGGACCTTTGTATCCGTTCAAGCCGTGTCCGCCTGTCGGGAGTTCGAGGTATTTCGAATCCACGCCGTTCGCGCGCAGTGCTTCGTGGAACATCTTGCTGTTCTCCGCTGGCACCACTTTGTCGTCGAGCGCGTGGGCGAGAAAAGCGGGCGGCGTTTGTGCAGTGACCTGTTTCTCATTGGAGAACAGACTCACCAACTCCGGCTTCGCATCTGCCCCGAGAAGATTTCGCGCAGAGCCATGATGCCCCTTCTCGCCAAAGCTGATGACGGGATACACGAGCACCATAAAATCGGGACGGCAACTCACCTGCGCGATTACGTCCGCCGACTTCGCATCGCCTGCGTCGAAGTGCGTGCCCGCCGTGGAAGCGAGATGCCCGCCTGCCGAAAACCCGATGATGCCGATACGCTTCGGATCGATGCCCCATTCTTTCGCCCGCGAGCGCGTGGTGCGGATAGCGCGCTGGGCGTCGAGCAATGGCACGAACGCTTTTCCCTTTGGGAGCCGGTATTCGAGCACGATGCCCGTGATGCCGTTTGCATTCAGCCACGCCGCGATGCCGTGCCCTTCCGCTCCGGTGACGAGTCCCCCGTATCCGCCGCCGGGGCAAATCACCATCGCGGCGCCGTTCGGCTTGGCCGCGCGATGGACGGTGATCATCGGGTCCGCTTCCTGAAATGTGCCATCGCCAACCGGCGCATGGTTTGCCCAAAGCGAGACTTTCTCCGGCTTGGTTGAAGCGTCTTCGGCGAAGGCGAGAATCATCGAAGCGAAGATGGCGATGAGCGAGAGGAGGTTCGTGCGAGGTGCTGATTTCATGCCGCTCGGAGTATCCGCGCGACGCCGAGCGAGCAACGTAAAACGCGGCGCTCTACTTCCGCTTCCACACCTCAAACTGCTCCCGTTCGTCGTAGGTGCCGAGCAGTTCGTAGTTCGTCTGGATGTGCGCGTAGGTGGCGGCTCCCCATGCTTTAAAGCGGGACGCGTCGGTGCCGTTGATGGCCCAATTACTCACGACGATGATGCGCGGTTTGCGCAGCTCGATGCGGGCGATGGCGTTTTCGTTCCAGCCGGGTTTGGCCTTGGCGTCATCTACGTAGAGGAGGCGCTCGGTGCTGAGGCGGTTGGTGAAAACATTGAACGATGGATGGTAAGGCCACGCGATGAGGGTGTCGGTGTCGGTGCTGTTTTCGCGGATGATGCGGTGGGCTTCGCGCATCCACTCGGCAGTCTTTTTCTGCTCGTAAATATGGACGCCGTTTTCGCCCTCAAAGAGCGTCTTGCGGTCGTCGCGCGCGGCGATGGTGCCGCACCAGCGGTCGGGGATGATGCGAGCGCACCAGAGCGTGCAGTGGAGCGCGAGCCAGAAGGCGAGAAAGCGGGAAGGCAGCTTCCACGAATTGCCGTCTGCGCCGAGCAGAGCAAATGCGCCGACAACGGCGACCCAATAGCACGGGCCAAACTCGGAGAGATGCGGCGAGTCGGGGCGCCAAAAGAAGAACTGCGGGAAGAGCGCCAGCGCCGCGCCGATGAGAGCCAACGCGGCGAGGGCAAAGCGTGAGTCTCGCCGCTGGACTACGGCGCGGAGCCAGCGAGCTGCGGCGAGGAAAACGAGCGGGATGATGGCGAGCAGCGGCGCGTAGGTGAGCGCGAAAAGGCCGAGCGCGTTGAGGCGTTTCTTTTCTGCCGTGGCCTGCACGTCAGCCCACGTCATGCGGGCTTTTCCGCCGAAGGACATGCCGGGCTTTTTTGGCGGCTGTGGGGCGACGGGGACGGCGATGATGTTCTCGCGCGATTTGCTGGGAGGAGGCGGCGTGAGCTTGATGCCGAGGCGTCCGGCGGCGTCGAACCAGAACGCGGAATACTGGGCCGTGAAGTCCGATCCAAAGCCGCGCCGGTTCGCGTCCCAAAGCACCGGCGCGTGCATCGCACCGATGCCAGCGGCGAGCAGAAGAATGGAAACGCCAAACGAGCGCAGGCGCGCTTTTCCCTCCACGAGTTGCGCGGCGATGACGCCGAGCCACAGCACGGTGAAGAGCGTGCCGAGATCAATGCGGACGAGCCACGTCGCGCCGACGATGAAGCCGCCGCCGAGCGCCCAGCGCCACCGTTTCTCCGAAGCGAGGATGAAGCCGAGCAGGCACCACGCATTCGCGACAGCGGCGAGCGGGTTGTAGTTCTTAAACGTCATGCCCGGCGTGACGATGAGCAGCAGCCCGACCGCGACGCCGAGGCCGATGGCTGCACGCTTCAAGCCCGCATGACGCGCCGCTTTTTCCACCGTGAGGAAGCCGAGCACCGCCGCCAGCGTGCTGAGCGCGAAGAAGAAGACCCGCAGCGCGACGAAGTTGATTCCGGTGAGCTTGAACAGCGCCATGAGCGGGTAAAACCACCCGACGTTATAGCCCAGCTCGATGTCGCGGATGGGCAGCTCGCCGTTGAGCAGGCGTTGCGTCTGGAGCGTGAGCGTGCCGCCTTCGTCCTGAAAGTTGATGCCGTGCCGGTAGTAGCTGCCGTAGTACGCGAACGCAGCGGCGAGGAGGAGCAGGAGCCAGGGCCAGCGGCGGTGTGAGATGGTGTTCATGGCTGTGATTGGTGACGAGTGATTGGTGATTTGTCGCAAGCGTGGAGGAGATGGCACAAGCACGCTTGCGACAAATCACTTCTCACCAATCACCAATCACTACCTCGCCTCCCCCATTACGAGTTCGAGGTATTCGCGGTAAGGGCTCTTCGGGATGGCATCAATGCACCGCTGCATCCCGGCGCGATCGATGAAGCCTTGGGCGAAAGCGATTTCTTCGAGGCACGCGATTTTGAGCCCCTGCCGATTTTCGATGGCGGCGATGTAGTTGCTGGCATCGAGGAGGCTTTGCTGCGTGCCCGTATCCAGCCACGCCATGCCGCGCCCGAGGACGCGGACGTGCAAGTTTTGGCGGCGCAGATACTCCACATTCACATCGGTAATCTCGAACTCGCCGCGCGGACTCGGCTTCAGGTCGCGGGCGATTTGCAGCACCTCGTTATCATAGACGTAGAGGCCGGGGACGGCGAACGGGCTCTTCGGCTTCGTCGGCTTTTCCTCGATAGAAATCGCCCGCCCATCCGCGCCAAACTCCACGACTCCATACCGCTCCGGGTCTTTCACCTGATACCCGAAAACGCACGCCCCGCCGTCCATCCCCACGAGCCGCAGCGCATCGCGAAAGAAGTCCAGTTTTCCATAGAAAATGTTGTCGCCGAGAATGAGACACACGGAGTCATTCCCGACAAAATCCGCGCCGATGACAAACGCCTGCGCCAGCCCAGCGGGCTTCGGCTGCTCCGCGTATTCGATGCGCATCCCCAGTCGCGCCCCGTCGCCCAGCAACCCCCGAATCATTGGCAAATCCTTGGGCGTAGAAATGATGAGCACCTCCCGCAACCCGCCCAGCATCAGCGTAGCGAGCGGGTAGTAAATCATCGGCTTGTCGTAAATCGGGAGCAGTTGCTTGCAGGCGATCTGCGTGAGCGGATACAGGCGAGTGCCCGCGCCGCCCGCGAGGATGATGGCTTTCTTGGTCATGTGCGCGACCATGCAAGAACCTCCGCCGCGTGGCAAATGCGGAGTGATGGGCGTTTGCGCGACACTCCACTCTTGCCAGCCGCCCTGCGACCGAAAGCCTCCGCCGACATTGGCGGCAATGGTGCTTCCGAGTTTGAGACGTTGACACGTTCTCACGAAGGCGTGAAAACCACCCAATGAAGCAACCAGACGACCTCTTTAACCGGCTCACTGCGAAAATCCGCCGCACCTATCGCGAACTGGGTTTCAAACAAGGGTGGCGGTTCCTGTATTCGTCACGCAAGACTCTCAAACCTTCGACGAAGATCATCTTTATCGGGCTAAACCCCGGTGGAGGTGATTTTGAAGAACCCCGACCCAGCTGCGAAAATGGCAACGCCTACCATTTCGAGGAATGGCCCGAAGGGAAACCTGCCGGCGACAGCTTCCTGCAAAAGCAGGTGCGCCTGCTTTACGAGGGGATTGCGAAGGCGACACGCTCGAAACCAGCTATAACCCTCATGGATGAATCACTGGCGGCAAACTTCATTCCGTTCCGTTCCAAGAGCAAATCAAAGCTGGAATCGCCTGAAGCGTGCATGGAACTCTCCCGTGAAATATGGACTTCTATCCTTGAACATGTGCAGCCCAAGCTCGTGATTACAATGGGCCGTGAAGTCACGCACGAGATAGCGGCATTGATCGGGAAAGACGCTACGATGACTGCCCCGATAAAAGGAAAAACTGGGTGGGGCAAGATTACCTACGACCTTCGCTGGGCAAGCCGCAACGGGCGGCGGACGCTCATTGTCGGCCTTCCTCATCTGTCCCGATTTCGGATTTTCGAACGGCCAGCAGGTGAGGCTCCCATGCAGCCGATGTGGGACGCGATCCACGAATCCATGCGCTGAATATAATCCGTCCTTTGGGGCGGTACGACGCGGCATCCATTGCCCCGCAGGGGCAGCCCGAAATTAGCCGGTGGTGAAGGCCCGACCCATCGGGCCGAGAACCACCGGATCGCCCGCAAGGCAAATGCGCCCCGGATGGGGCGGGAGAAGCTCACCACAAGTAGCGGTCATCGTATTCCACCAGCCCGCGCTTGAGCATTTCGACATATTCTTCCTGAAAACCTTTCTCCCGATGATGCTCTTCTTGGCGGAGCACATAACCCCGCACTCGCTCCAAATCCGGCGCGCTGACGGTGAAAGCGCCATATCCCTCCTGCCATGCAAAATTGATCAGCCTGAGTTCTTCATGCGCCCACCGTGAGGAGTCGCTTTTCAACTCCCGCATCACGTCTGCGAGACAATGCGTCGCCCGCAGACCCACGAGCAAATGAACGTGATCGTCCACGCCTCCGACTGCGTGAGCGACGCCGTTCATGCCCCGGATGATACCGCCGAGATATGCGTGAATAAGGGCGCAGTTTTCGTGATTGAGCAAGGGCTCGCGGTTCTTGGTGCTGAAAACGAGGTGGTAATGGAGCGAGAGATGCGTGGAAGGCATGGGCAAGATTTCTCATGCTTCTGTTGTGTGGCAATCCCGATTTGAACCGACGCATTTCTCCCGCCCCATCCGGGGCGCATCGCGCTGCGGGCGCGACCCGGTGGTTCTCGCGAGGCCCGACGGGTCGGGCCTCGCTTCACCACCGGCTAATTTCGGGCTGTCCCTTCGGGACAATCGGCGGCTTAGAAAGGCTCCCCTCTTCGCGCTCCTGTGGGTGATTTTTCTCTGTAAAAGCCATGTCGCTGGGCAAACGACCTTGGTCGTCGATGCGGCGACGTTGGTCGCGGGGTGGGCGACCTTGGTCGTTTGGGAAACTACCGAGCGGGTGGTGGGGATGGGGTGGTCGTTTGGCAAACTACCGAGGTCGTTCGCTGGACGGATTGGGTCGTTGGCGCGGCGGGTTTGGTCGCTGGGCTGGCGGAGGAGGTCGCGGGGGTGACGGCTTTGGTGGCGGGGGCACG
>CAMDQC010000128.1 GCA_945905735.1 Prosthecobacter debontii
GCGAATGTGAGCGGCTCGACCGATGACGGAGCGATCACGCTCACCACCACGACGGGGGATTGGACGGTGAATTCCACCGGCGTGGGCACCACGGGCAACGTGACTATCACAGCGACAGCGGGGGACATCTTCACCAGCGGCGGTGCGGCGTTCATCACGGGTAACACGCTGACGCTGAGCGCGGGCGGGGCGGATGGGGACCTCGGAGCTTCGGGCAATGCGTTGCTGACTTCGGGCACGGCGATTGTCTTCACGGGGACAGGCACAGGCGATGTGTTCATCACGGAATCTGATGACGCGACGATTACCGGAGCGACTGGGAGCGGCGCTGCGACGCTGACGACGACGACGGGCGACTGGACGATCAATTCGACTGGTGTGGATACGACGGGCAACGTCACCATTACCGCATCCGCAGGGGACATCCTACGGAGCGGAGGCGCGGCGGACATCACGGGCAACACGCTCACGCTGAGCGCGGCTGGCAAACTCGGCGAAATGGACGATGTGCTTTTGACGACAGGCACGACGATTGTCTTCGCGAGCACGGACGACGTGTTCATCACAGAATCCAACGGCGCGACGGTGAGCGGCACCACCGGCAGCGGGGATGTGACGCTCCTCAGCACGACGGGAAGCTGGACGTTGAACTCCACCGGCGTGGATACTACTGGCGATGTGACTATCACAGCGACAGCGGGCGACATCCTGCGGAGCGGGGTGGCGGCGGACATCACGGGGACTGTGCTAACCCTCACGGCAGGCGGTGCGGATGGCGACCTCGGGGCCTCGGGCAATGCGTTGCTGACTTCGGGCGCGGCGATAGACTTCACGGGCGCGGGGACGGGCGACGTGTTTATCACGGAATCTGACGGCGCGACGATTACCGGAGCGACTGGCAGCGGCGGTGTGACGCTGACGACGACGACGGGGGACTGGACGATCAATTCGACTGGTGTGGATACGATGGGCAACGTCACCATTACGGCATCCGCAGGGGATATATTACAGAGCGGAGGGGCGGACATCACAGGGAATACGCTGACGCTGAGCGCGGGCGGCGCGGATGGGGATCTCGGAGATTCGGGCAATGAGTTGCTGACTTCGGGCACGACGATTATCTTCACTGGGACGGGCACGGGCGATGTGTTCATCACGGAATCCGATGGCGCGACGATTACCGGAGCGACTGGGAGCGGCGCTGCGGCGCTGACGACGACGACGGGGGACTGGACGATCAATTCGACTGGTGTGGATACGACGGGCAACGTCACCATTACCGCATCCGCAGGCGACATCTTACGGAGCGGAGGAACGGCGGACATCACGGGCAACACGCTGACGCTGAGCGCGGGCGGCGCGGATGGGAATCTCGGAGCCTCGAGCACTGCGTTGCTGACTTCGGGCACGACGATTGTGTTCACGGCGACAGGCGCAGGCGAAGTGAACATCACGGAGGCGAACGGAGCGAATGTGAGCGGCTCGACCGATGACGGAGCGATCACGCTCACCACCACGACGGGGGATTGGACGGTGAATTCCACCGGCGTGGGCACCACGGGCAACGTGACTATCACAGCGACAGCGGGCGACATCTTCACCAGCGGCGGTGCGGCGTTCATCACGGGTAACACGCTGACGCTGAGCGCGGGCGGCGCGGATGGGGACCTCGGAGCTTCGGGCAATGCGCTGCTGACTTCGGGCACGGCGGTTGTCTTCACAGGCACAGGCACAGGCGATGTGTTCATCACGGAAACTGATGGCGCGACGGTCACCGGAACGACTGGCAGCGGTGCTGTGACGCTGACGACGATGTTGGGTGATTGGACTCTCGTCGCGAGTGGGGTGGGGACGACGGGCAACGTCACCATTACCGCATCCGCAGGGGACATCTTGGTCAGCGCGGCAATCTCCTCGGGTTCGGGAAATGTAACGCTGAATGCGACGGGCGACATCGCGCTGGCTGGGGCGATTACGACCACGAGCACCGTGACGCTCAACGCAGACAGTGAAGCGGGGGGGACTGGCGCGATTACATACATAAGCGGCTCGGTCAACGCGGGTGGCGTCATCGCGACCGCAGCGGAGGGGATCACGCTTTTCACCGACGCGACGACTCTCACCGCGACGAATACCGCCAGCGGAGCGATCACCGTGACAGAGGATGACAACCTCGCTCTAAACCTGTTGGACAACGGTGCGCGCGACATCGAGATTATCTCCACGAATGGCGCGCTCACTGATAATAACGGCGCTTCAAACAACATCATCGCGGCGAATCTGGAACTATCGAGTGCGACGGGCATCACCGACATCGAAACCGATGTGACCACGCTCGTCGCGACGGTGAGCAATGGCAGCATCTCGATCACCGAAGCGAACGCCCTGCAAATCATCGGTGCGGGCGTCACCACCACGGGTGGAAATGGCAGCATCACGCTCAGTGCAGGCGGGCTCTTGGACATCGCGGGGGCGATCTCCGCGAATGGCAGCGGGGTCGTCCTGCTGAACTCGACGGGCGCGGACACAGCCATCTTGGTCAGCGCGGCGATCTCCTCCGGCTTGGGAAATGTGACGTTGAATGCTCGGGGCGACATTGCGCTGGATGAGACGATTGCGACCACTGGCGATGCGACGCTTACCGCAGACAGTGAAGTGGGCGGGACTGGCGCGATTACTTACACCAGCGGCTCGGTCAACGCGGGTGGCGTCATCGCGACCGCTGCCGATGGGATCACGCTTTTCACCGACGCGACGACTCTCACCGCGACGAATACCGCCAGCGGAGCGATCACCGTGACAGAGGACGACAACCTCGCGCTGAACCTGTTGGACAACGGTGCGCGGGACATCGAGATTACCTCCACGAATGGCGCGCTCACTGATAATAACAACACTTCAAATAACATCATCGCGGCGAATCTGGAACTGTCGGGCGCGACAGGCATCACCGACATCGAAACGAATGTGACCACGCTCGTCGCGACGGTGAGCAATGGCAGCATCTCGATCACCGAAGCGAACGCCCTGCAAATCATCGGTGCGGGCGTCACCACCACGGGTGGAAATGGCAGCATCACGCTCAGCGCAGGCGGGCTCTTGGACATCGCGGGGGCAATTTCCGCCGATGGCAGCGGGGCAGTCCTGCTGAACTCGACGGGTGCAGATACGGACATCTTGGTCGGCGGGGCCATCTCCTCCGATTCGGGAAATGTGACGCTGAATGCTAGGGGCCACATCGCGCTGAATGCGACGATTTCGACCACTGGCGATGCGACGCTTACCGCAGACAGTGAAGTGGGCGGGACTGGCGCGATTACTTACACCAGCGGCTCGATCAACGCGATCGATGTAATCGTTACGGCCGCCCAAGGGATTACCATTTCCACCGAGGCTACGACCCTGACCGCGACGAACACCACCAGCGGAACGATTACCGTGACGGAGGACGACGACCTCGCGCTGAACCTCCTCAATAACGGCACGCGCCACATCGCGCTCACTTCTACGAGTGGCGCATTTATGGATAACAACGATGTGGCGAACAACGTCCTCTCCTCCACGCTCACCGTCTCGGCGGCGACGGGGATTGATTTCGATACTACGATTACCACGCTCACCAGCGCGGACGTGACCGGGACGGGCGATCTCGTGATTGGCGACCTTTCGGGCGGGCTGAATGTGACCTCGGCGACAGCCTTGGATGGCGACATTACCATCACCGCGACGGGCGGCGATTTGAACGTCACGTTGGCCGATGCCAGCGATGATTTGAGCCTTACGACGTTCACCTCTGGCGATGTGAAAGTGGGCAACGTCACCGCTGGAGCGACGGCTACGCTCGTCGCAGTCGGCGCGTTGAGTGAGCTCGCTCCGACGGACGCAGGCGCAGATGTCACGGCGGTTACTCTGAACATCACGGCGGGCACCGGAATCGGCACGAACCCCGGCGGAGCGCTAGAGACGGCGATCACCGGCACGCTGACCGCCCAGACGACTACGGGCGGTGTGTTTGTGGATAACGAGGGGAATTTCACCATCGGCGATGTGACGGTGAACACGTCGGGCAACATCACCATTACCGGCGACGGGAATATCACTGTCTTGGGCGATGTGAACACGTCGGGCAACATCACCATTACCGCCCTGAAGCCGGACGATCTCTCTGGGCCCTACACCAACGATATGACCGTCTCCGGCACGGTCTCCGGCGACGTCGTCACGCTCCGCGCAGGCGACGACTTGACGATTTCCTCCAGCGGTATCGTCACCTCTACGGGGCTCATGGAAGTCTGCGCGGACTACAGCGACTTGGATATCTCCGGTGCGCTGACGCTGGACGGGGTGTTGAACGCTGGTGGCGCGCTGACGCTCTGCTCCAGTGGCGACATCGTCTTTGGCGAGCCAGCGGTGTCCGGCCAGCCAGTGATCAACGCTCCCGGCAGGGCCGTGACACTCACCACGATGAACGGCAATATCTACGACGACAATGACACCTTCCCGCTCGCGGGGACGTTTATCATCGACGTATTAGCCGCTGTGCTGACGCTGAATGCCCCGAACGGGTACATCGGCGATAGTGACAACTCCATCGAGACGACGGTGGGCACCCTCTCGGCGAATGCGAGCGGCGGCGGGGGGCTCTTCCTGTGGAATACGACCGCGCTGACGGTGGCGACCATCACAACCGCAGGAGCGGCTGCTGGCGGGGTGAACATCACCAGCGAAGGTAGTATGAACATCAACGGTCCAGTCACGGACTCCGCTGAAGAGGACATTCAATTCTTCGCAATAGGCGCGACGGCGGACCTGACGCTGAACGGAACCGTGTCCGGCAGCGGCAACATGACGTTCCAAGCGGGCAACCAAGTGCTGATTGGTGGGCTCGGTGTCATTAGCAACACGGGCGCATTAGCCGTGACGCTCGATGCGGGATGGCCCGGCGCTGACTCAAGCTTGCCTAATAATCCGCTCGCGGATTTGACCATCTCCGGCGCGTTGACATTCATGGGTGGTGCCAGCCTACGCCTCACAGCGCCGAACGACGTGGTTTTGAGCGGCGGCAGTTTGGACATCACCACGACGGGACGGTTCACCGTTGAGGCAGACCGCGATAGTTCGGCTGAGGGAACAGGCGGCGCCTTCCGCCAAGAAGCGCTCGATTCGACCGTCCAAGTGGGCAGCGTGGAAATCACCGCTGCAGATGTCGTCATCGGCGGAACAATCTACGCTGGCACGGGCGATATTGATGTGTTCGCATCAATCGACACTTCGCCGATTTACATCAATAATACGGGTGTCGGCTTGAACTTGAGCCTCTCGGACTTGCTCGCGCTGCGCAGCGTGGGCGGCACCATTTCGGTGGGTGATGACGGCCATCTCGGCACGGTGTCTATCGGAGGGAGCGGAACGGTCGACCTCGCGTTGGTGGATGCAAACTACACCTTCAACGGCGGCGAGATTGATTTCAACGGCGGCATCAGCCTGCACGACGACCGCACGCTCACGCTCAAAACCGGAGCGGTCACGCCGACTGGCGGGAGTGTCACCGACGTGACGATCGGCGGAACCGCCGGGACGCTCGTTCTCAATGCGGACGGCGATGTGACGCTCAATACGCACGTCACCAACCTTGGCGAGAGCAGCGTCGATGGCGACCTCATCCTGGATAACACGAATATGGACCTCACGGTGACTGGCGATGTTGTTACTGCGACCGCAAATATCAACGTAGGCACGGGCACATTCGGCGTGGCGACGGGCTTCACTTTCGCGAGCTTCAATGACACGACTGGGGTGATGACCATTACTGCGGATGGATTGGCCCTCGACGGCGAGCTCAGCGGCGGCGGAGATCTGACCCTGCGCGGAGACACCGTGGCGACGACGTTTGGCTTTGGAGATGGAGCGACCGGCATGTTCAACCTGACCCTCGCCGAGGTGGATAACATCCTCCCTGGCTTTGAGAAGATCATCATCGGTCGCACCGCCCAGACTGGGGCCATGCACTTCCTCGCGACACTCGAGGGCTCAGTGACGTTCCAAGACCCGGTACAGATCATCGGCGGGACGAGCACTATTACCATCGCAGACGGAATGCTCATCGGCACGGACGACGCCAGCTTCGACATAGACGCAAGATCGCTGGTATTCGAAGGTGCAGACACCGGCATCGAGACGGTGTCACAGGCCATAGACATCACCGCTTCGGTGACGCTCTCGGACGATACGCTGCTCGACTCGGGCGCGGCTGGGCCGGTTTCCATCATCGGTGCCATTAACGGGGTGCATAGCCTCACCATCACCGCAGGCAGTGGCCAAGTGGGACTCTATGGCAGTCCTACTCCGGTACCTTCGGGGCCAAGCATCGGCGGTACGGCTCGCCTCACTACGCTGACTGTGACGGGTGGAGTGGTGTTACTGTCGAGCAGCGTAGCGACGACAGGCGACCAAACTTACACAGGCACGGATATTAGGTTAGTGAAGGGGAATCGTTCATCGTCCGCCGGTGACTTGCTGTTTACTGGGCCTGTGCTTGTCACTTCGCAGACGAGCAATAGCGCGGCGACTGGAACCATCCAGTTTACCGGCAAAGTTAATAGTGTCCCTTCCGGGAACGGAGCACTCACCTTGACGGCTGGGGACGTTATTTTCGGCGGCTCCGTCGGTGACATCGAGCCTCTCCTTCGTGTGGTAGTAAATGCCGATAACGTGACCGTGGGACTCCCCGGAGATACATTTGAGGCGGGCGCGCTCACCCTCCGTGCGAACGAAGTGGATTTCAACGGCGGACCCGGAAAGGTCTCGGTCACTGGGTTGCTCGACATCGGAGTGACGGGTAGCGGCACCGCGTTGAGGATCGGCGGCGCGGAAGGTGACAACGTGGGAATTGCTCCGACGTTTAATTTCTCTGACGACGATATCGCCGCGTTGAGCGACGGAATCGGCTCCATCATCCTTGCCCGACTGACGGGGACGCAACCTATCGTCATCGCCGAAGCAGGTCCGGTGACGTTCACCGACCCCGTCACGATCCGCCAAGGGCAGACAAAAGTTGCCGAGATTCGGCTCCTCGGCAATCTCATGGGTGACACGGCGAATGGAAACATCACGCTCAAGACCACGACTTACCTTGATGGAACGGTCTCCACGACCGGCGGCGGCAGTATAGACATCACGAACGGCATTATCGCGGATGATTTCACCCTCAATACATCCGTCGGTGGTGGCGACATTTTCCTCCGTGGCAACTGGGCGGCGGTCGCCGGTGGTGAGAACCTCACGGTCAATGCGGGCGCAGGCGGCATTACGATGACCGGGGCGATTGGCCTCTCAAGCGCACGCACCCCGGTGCTCGGAGCCGTCACTCTCACCAGTGGCGGGTTTACGACCTTCGGCAGTTCGCTCTCCGCAGATTCATTGCTTGTCAACGGTGGCGGCACCACAAAGCTCGGCGGGTCCGTGACAACCATCGGAGAGGACGGCCAGGTGTATGCCAACCCGGTCGTTCTCTCGAACTCTGCGGGACTCACGAGCAAACACGCGGATGGATCGATTGAGTTCGACTCGACCATCGATAGCGTTGCGCCGAAGTTTAATTCCCTGACCATCACAAATCGCTTCGCCGCCACGGGAACAGACGCCGTGGTTGTTGTGACTGGAAATGTCGGCACTGTCCGGCTGGGAACCTTCCGCATCAGCACCACTGGTGACGCTGTGGTCTCCGGAAATATCTTTGCCAAAGGCGTCGGCATCACCGCTGCGGAATTCTCCGTCAAAGATGTGGATACCTTCCTCCCACTCGACACGGTGGTAAACGCTCAGGCTTACATCGGGGCGGGGACCTTCCGCGGCGCGATCACCGCTGAGCGTTTGACAGTGACGACGACGGCGGACGTCATCAACGAAGCTCCGTGGCGCGTAGCCGGGCTGGCGACCATCAACACGAGCAAGACGGGGAACATTCACTTGAGGAATATCGACGGTGGCCCACTCAACCGCTTCGACCAACTCTCTGCGCGCGGGAACGACATCGAGATCGAGACTGAGGGCGATCTTAGCATCAAGAGCCTCCGAGCCGAGACATCCGTCGTCCTCACCACCTTCGGCGTTGGCGACATCACGCAAACCGGGGCGATCTCCACGCCGAGCCTTACGGCGACAGCGTTTGGGGAGATAGTGCTCACGAAGAGCAATGCGATTCGGCAGTTTGAAGGCATACGCGCAGGCGGTGCGATTTCCCTGATTTCCAATGCCCGCGGGCCAATAAACCTGAACGGAGTGATTACTACGGTCACTGGAGACATCCTCCTCGTCTCCCAAGTGAGCTCGTTTATCTACTCCGATTCATCAGCGCTGACGCCCGGTAGCGGTAAGTGGACGATGTATACGTCGCGCCTGAACTACTCCGCAGACTATAATGATACCGCCGGTTGGTTCGGCTCGGATGCTCAGGAAAAGGGCACCTATCCAACTGCGCCCTCCGCGGGTGATAAAGTAATTATTTACCGAGCCCTCGGGGTATTATAGGCCGAGGCGCGCAATGGCATCGGAACTCTCCGCGATATTCGCGGCCCAAACCATGGCGCGCTTGCTGGATGCAAGTGCTGCTCTCCTCGCGCCTGAAAACGTGGTGGTGCTTGGGCTGCCGGATGATGAACTGCACCGCGAAATACTGCTCCCGCTGCTGCCAGCAATGATTACGGACAAGGCGATTCGTGGCTATTGGCAGGAGCACGCAGCAGTGGGTTTTATCCGTCGGCTCGGAATCGCGCTTGATGGCGAGGGCGAATGTCCGCAGTGGCGGGCGGTGGATTTTGAGATTCACGTCACTGCCAGCTACCTTGCGGGCTCCGATGCGCGGGCGTTGGCCGATACGTTGCTTTCCGAAGAGTCGCTACGCGAAATGGCGGCGGCGATTTTGAATGCGGCGATCGTCAAGCTGTGGCCGGACTTTGCGCTCGCTCCGACTCCTCCTATGGAGCCCGCGACTTCACCTGCAACGATCTCCCTCCGGTTTTCCGTTGGAAGAAAGACGCTGCGAAGCATCATTCGCATCGCGGATACCAGCACATTTTTGGTGCGTCGCTCGCTCGCGGGGCATTGGGTCGCACACAAAAACCGTGTCTGACCGCAAAATCTCGGCCTGTTTTCTAATGAAATCGCGTCCCGCCGGTCTTATCCGATGTTCTGGGGGGAACACCGGGACCGTTGGAAGGGTTTAGGACCGACGGTCCCGGACTTTTTGTACCGATGGCACATTCCTGATGCGCGACTTTGATCTCGCGTGTCCGTGGGTTGCGCGCATTCTCCTTCGCATGAAACGCTTCATCCCGGTCCTTTGGCTCGCCGTCACCACTGTCGCACTTGCGGACGCTCACCTCGCTCCAGCCGATGTATTTTCTAGCGCGATCGAGCGGCTTGCCGATGTCTATGCGCCTCGCAAGCAGCAGGCGGCGCGCACTTTTTCCACTACGCTCACCGTCGTTCGCTCCTCGGTGAAAGAAGCCGACGGACGCAAGGCAACGCTGGCGTTTCAGTCGCCGGATCGACTGCGTCTCGCGGCGGAAATCGAAGGCTCGCAGTACGCAATCGGGCGTGATGGGCAGGAGGTGTGGATGAGTGTTCCTGCGAAAAACTGGGGCATCGTTGGCAAGCCGGGGCTGCCGCGATTTGCTACGAATCCAGCGAGTATAGACACGACTATTCTGCCGCCATTCACTTTCGCCGAGCGCGCTAAGATCGTGCTTTTGCCGACGCTCTGCACGTTCGAGGAAAAGGCGCGCGAGACGGTGCAGGGGCGTGCGTGCCGAGTCATCGCGGCGGCACCCACGGCGGCGACTCGCGAGGCGTTTCGTCTGCCTGCCCTCACCATCTCGCTCGCTATACCAGAGCCGTTTGGCGTGGATGATGTGCCGCTGCGCGTCTCTGTGAATGATGGCGAGAAACTCGACATCGTCGTGGAGCTTGCCGACGCCAAATTCTCCGCGCCTTTGCCCGCTGAGCAGTGGAAGCTCACCGCCCAGCCGGGGCAGAGAATCGAGCAGACCGCCGTCGGGCATTTCCTCCGCGCAGCGCAGGCCGTCGTCAGCGGGCTCGGCCCCAGCATCCCCACGCTCCCGCCGCCCGATGGTTCGCGCGTACTCCTCGCCACGGACGGCAAGGGCCGCCTCGAAGTCCACGACGGCGTGCGCGTCCTCTTCCTCGCGGGCACGCCGGAGGAGATGGGCCACCAGCAGGGCACGCTCGTGAAAAAGGAAGTGCTCAACCTCGTGGACCGCATCCTCTACGGCGTCGGCGTGGGCAGCTCCATCGCGAAAGGCCGCTGGTTTTTCGGTGAGATCGAGGAGGCCCAATCGCACCTCCAAAAACACATGGACCCGCGCTACCTCGCGGAGATGGATGCGATGTCCGATGCAGCCGGAATCCCCCGCGAAGAAGGCCGACTGGCGAACTATTTCCCCGAGCTTTTCCACTGCTCCGGCTTTGCCGTCATGGGCTCTGCCACAAAGGACGGGCGCATTTACCACGGGCGCGTTCTCGATTACCTGAAGGGCGTTGGGCTGGAGCAAAACGCCACCGTCGTCGTGTATAAGCCCGACCTCGGCAACGCGTGGTTTAACGTCGGCTACTGCGGCTTCATCGGCAGCGTGACGGCCATGAACGAGAAGGGAATCTCGATGGGCGAAATGGGCGGGCGCGGCGAGGGAAAATGGGACGGCAAGCCGATGGCGCAGCTCATCCGCGAGGTCATGGAAAAAGCCAGCACGCTCGACGAGGCGCTCGCGATCCTCCGCACGAGTCCGCGCACTTGCGAATACTACTACGTTCTCGCCGATGCGAAGGCGAAGCGCGCCGTGGGCATCAAGGCGACGCCCGAGTTGCTCGAAATCATAGAGGCCGGAGCGGCCCACCCGCAGCTTCCCGAGGTCGTGAAGGATTGCGTCCTTCTGAGCGCTGGGGACCGCTACACCGAGCTTGTCCGTCGCACGAAAGACGGCTTCGGAAAGTTCGACGCCGAGAGCGCACGCGCGCTGATGACGCGCCCCGTCTGCATGGGCTCGAACATTCACAGCGTCCTCTTCGCCCCCGACACGCTCGACGTATGGGTTGCAAACGCAGACGGCGAAAACGTCGCCAGCCACACGCACTACCGGAAGTTTAACCTCGGCGAGTTGCTCAAATGCGCGCCTGCGCCGCTAAAACGAACGGCGGCTGCGAAATGAGCCGCTAAGAAGTTGTCTCGACGGAACGGACGCCGTGGTTTTCATGGCAGCACGATGAACGAACGAATCGCACAACTCCGCGCCTTCAAGAGCCGCAGCGAGCCTATCGCGGTGCTGACGGCTTATGACTACTCCAGCGCGCGGTTGCTTGATGAGGCGGGCGTGGACGTGCTGCTGGTGGGCGATTCGCTCGGGATGGTCGTCCTCGGCTACCCGGATACGACGCTCGTGACGATGGACGAGATGCTGCACCACACGCGCGCCGTCGCACGCGGCGCACACGATGGCGGGGGCAAGGCGCTCGTCTTGGTGGACTTGTGCTTTGGCAGCGCCGATACGCCTGCGGAGGCGGTGCGCAATGCCACGCATCTCGTGCAGGCCGGGGCGCACGCGGTGAAGCTCGAAGGCGGCGCTTCGCACGTCGCGCAGATCGAGGCGATCGTGGCGGCGGGTATCCCCGTGATGGCCCATATCGGGATGCAGCCGCAGCAGGTCCGCATCGAGGGTGGGTATAAAATAAAGGGCAAGACGGACGAGCAAGCCGCAGCCCTTTTGGAAGACGCGCACGCGGTGGAGAAAGCGGGCGCTTTTGGGCTCTTGCTGGAGCTCGTCGTTCCGGCAGTCGCCGCCACTATCACGGCCAGCGTAGGCATCCCGACTATCGGCATCGGCGCAGGCACGGACTGCGATGGGCAAGTGCTCGTGCTGCACGACGTGATCGGGCTTTACCCGTGGTTTAAGCCAAAATTCGCAACGCAGCGCGCAGACGTAGCGGGGGAGATTCAGCGAGCGGCGCGGGAGTTTATCGCAGTCACAAAAAGGACTCCTTAGCAGCCTTGACGAATCGCGCTCGCCCCATAGTCTCCGACCCGTTTTATATGCTCAATACTACTGCTCTACTCCGTTCTGCCAATGAAGCCCGTGGTCTCGCCATGGATGCCGTCCATGTCTGCAACAGTGGCCATCTCGGCCTCCCGCTGGGATGCGCTGAGATCGGTGCGGTGCTCTTTGGTCACGCCCTTTCGCATAACCCGGCAGACGCGAAATGGCTGAACCGCGACCGCTTTATCCTGAGCGCCGGACATGGCTCGATGTTCCTGTACGGCTGGCTGCACCTCAGCGGCTATGCCTCCGTGGACCACGAGCAAGTGCAGAAATTCCGCGCGCTCCACTCGCGCACGCCGGGGCATCCTGAGTTCCACGAGACGGCTGGTGTGGAAGCGACGACGGGGCCGCTGGGGCAGGGCGTCGCGAACGCGGTGGGCTATGCCGTTTCGCAGAAAATGGCGGCGGCAAAATACAACACGGCGGAGCACACGATTTTCGATAACCACATCGTCGCACTCGCGGGCGATGGCTGTATGCAAGAGGGCGTGGCGATGGAGGCCATCGCGTTTGCCGGGCATTACCAACTCGATAACCTCATCCTTTTTTATGACTCGAATGATGTGACGCTCGACGCGATGGCCATCGCCTCGCAGTCCGAGAACGCAGCGAAGCGCTTCGGCGCAATCGGCTGGGGCGTACAAGTCGTGGACGGTCACGACATGGAAGCCGTGCTCGTAGCTTACGAAGCAGCGAAAGCCGCTGTCGGAAAACCGCAGCTCATCATCGCGAAGACGCTCATCGGCAAAGGAATCCCAGAAGTCGCAGGCACGGCGAAAGCGCACGGCGAAGGCGGCGCGAAGTTCATCGCCGCAGCGCGGAAAGGGCTCGGCTTGCCAGACGAACATTTCTTTGTAAGCGCCGAGACGCGCGCCTATTTCGCCGAGCACGCGGCTTCATTGGCAAAAGTGTATGATGCGTGGAAAGTGACGTTTGCCGCGTGGCAGCTTGCCAATTTCGACCTCGCCGCGCAGCTTGCTTCGGCGGGCGAAGTGCCAGTGGATTTGCTCTCGAAGATTCCCGCCTTCGCAGCGGACTCGAAAATCGCGACGCGCAAAGCGGGCAGCGACGTCCTCCAGCCCATCGCCGCTGCGGTGCCAAATTTCGTCGGCGGCAGCGCTGACCTTTACGGCTCGACGCTGAACTACATCACCGGCGGCAACGACTTCACCCCCGAGAACGGCTCTGGCCGCAACATCCGGTTCGGCATCCGCGAGCACGGCATGGCGGGCATCATGAACGGCCTCGCGTACGACGGGCTCTTCCGCCCAAGCGGCGCGACGTTCCTCGTTTTCGCCGACTACTGCCGCGCCAGCATCCGCATCGCCGCCCTCAGCGGGTTGGCCCCGATCTACATCTTCACCCATGACAGCGTGGGCGTAGGCGAAGACGGCCCGACGCATCAGCCCGTAGAGACCGTCAGCGGCCTCCGCGTCATCCCGAACCTCGACGTCATCCGCCCCGCCGACCCGGAGGAAACCGCCGGAGCATTCGCCGCCGCTATGCTGCGCACCACCGGCCCGACACTCCTTGCGCTCTCCCGCCAAGCCGTCCCGATGCTCAACGAAGCATCCGTGCAAACCCGCCGCGAAGGCGTGGCCAAAGGCGCATACATCCTCGTAAAAGAGACGGGCGCTTTGACCACCATCCTCCTCTCCGCAGGCAGCGAAGTGCAACACGCAGTCGCCGCCGCAAAAGTGCTCGGCGACGGCGTTCGCGTCGTCAGTGTCCCATCGTTCTACCGCTTTGATCTCCAGCCCGCCGCCTACCGCGAGGAAGTGCTCCCAACGAGCTGCCGCCGCCGCGTCGCCATCGAAGCAGGCGTCTCCGCCCTCTGGTGGAAATACGTCGGCCTCGACGGCAAGGTGCTGGCCATTGATCGTTTCGGCATCAGCGCCCCCGGCAATAAAGTGATGGAAATCCTCGGCATGACCTCGCAAGCCGTGGTGGATGCCGCTAAGTCGCTGGTGTAACCTCTTCAATTGCCTGATACGGCAGACGGGGGTATCGAAGCAGCATAGAATTCGACATCATCGCCAGCCTACTACCCACTGCTCACTGCCGTGCGGATGTAGTAGATCGCCCGCTCGCTCTGGCCATTCGGCGTGAAGCCGTGGCGCTGGTAGAATCGGTTCGCCGGGCTGTCCCGCAGCACGCCGACGAACACGGTCTGAGTGCCGCATTCAGCGAGCAGCAGGCGCATCACTGCCGAGCCGATGCCGCCTGACTGCCATCGCGGGAGCACGTAGAGGTGCTCCAGATGAAACCCATCGAACGCCGGGCGGAGTGTGTAAAAACCGACCGTCTCGCCAGCGATGCAAATGAAACGGCTGTGCTGCGGGTAGAACGACTCCTCCAGTCGTTCGCGAGCGCGCTCCGGGCTGTCCGGCAAGGCGGCGACGCGGATCGCGACAAGCGCATCGAGGTCGTCCGCCGCTACCGCAGAGAGCGTGAACACGCGCGGTTACTTCGCCTTTACGTCGTGGCAGTAAATGAACTCTTGGTCGCGGAGGTACAGCTTTCCGTTGGCGATTACGGGGTGGACCCAGATGGCTCCTTTGGGGTTCCGGTTCGCGGCTTGCGGGCTGAGGGTGAAGCGGCCTTTTTCGCTCCAGCCTGCTGCGGATGCCTCGACGAGTGCGACGTCACCGCTCTTTTCGCCGAGCGTGTAGAGCATCCCGTCGGCGTAGGCTACGGCTCCTTTGCCGACGCCTTTGTTCGTCCATTTTACCGCGCCGTCCTCAAAGTTCATGCACGTCCAGCCGCTCTTGCCGCTGTGGCCAAAGAGGTTGCCGCCGATGAGAATCACGCCGCCGTGGTGGTTCTCCATGTCTTTGTTCATGAAGACATCGGTGGCTTCTGCGCCGGAGATTTTCACCTTTTTGCAGCCGACGCCGTAGCCGCTGCTGACGAAGATTTCGTCGCCCTTCACGATGGGCGTGGGGATGACGGCGGTGCGGCCCGGCCAGGCGGAACGCCATGTCACTTTGCCCGTCGCAGGGTCCACGCCGAAGAGCGTTTGCATGACGAGTTGGACGTATTGTTTCTTCCCGCCGAGCGTGGCGGGGATGATGGAGGAATACTGCGCGCCTTCCGTGATCTCGGCGCTCTGCCAGACAACGGCACCGGTCATTTTATCCAGCGCGGCCATCGTGCCTTTGTTGCCGCCGGGCGTGCAGAGGACGTTCTTGCCGTCCACGAGCGGCGACTCGGTATGGCCCCAGCCGGGCGTGGAGCCGCCGAGCGACGACATGGTGACGGTCCACGCGACTTTGCCAGTGGCGGCTGCGGCGCAGACGAGGCTGCCCTTTCCGCTCATCGCATAGACGCGGTCGCCATCCACCGTCGGCGTGCTGCGCGGGCCGTCGCCCCAGCCGTTGCCGAGGATGTCGGCGATGGGCGTGGCCCACAGCTCCTTGCCCGTATTGGCATCAAGCGCGAGCAGGAGTTCTTTCCCCTCGCGAGTGCCGAGGGTGAAGAGCTTGCCGCCCGCGATGCTGAAGCCGGCGTATCCCATACCCGCGTTCTCAAAGAGCCAGACGCGGCTCGGGCCACCAGCGGGCCAGGCTTTGAGCAGGCCGACTTCGGTGGAATTGTCATCGCGATTGGCGCCGCGCCATTGCGGCCAATCACCGGCGATAGAAGTGGCGACGCTGAGGGTGAGAAGTATGGACGGAAGTTTCATGCACAGCGGAGATATTCCCGCCGCCGCGCAGAGGCAAGAGGCGAAAATGGGGAGGTCCGCTATT
>CAMDQC010000129.1 GCA_945905735.1 Prosthecobacter debontii
TTTTTGCTCCACCCATCGGGTTCGTTCGCGTGCCGCTCGTCTATGATCGCTGCAATTTCCGGTAGTCCAAGTTTGAGTTTCACTCCTGCCATTTCGCTTTCTTGCCTTTTTACTCTAAAATGTCACTTTAATTATGAAATTTAGTATCATTCCCCGCCGCCCTGCTCCTCGCGCGGTAGAGTGCGAAGAGTTCAGCAAGAAGAAAGCGGGTCATGGTAAGGAAGGGAGCGATCTCAAAACAACAATTGGCCCGGACGACGACCTCATACGAGGCATCGTGCAGATCATTGTGAAGGAGTTTCTTGAAGCCGACCTCTCGTTTCTCCCCGCCACGCAACGCGACGCCAACGGCTCGCTGCAACTCACCTTCCTCCGCCGACGCGCTCGCACAAACCCCGCCGTCACCGAGAGCACGCTGGTGCTGGATGCGACGTGGGAGGGTGTGACGGTGACGGACTCGCTCGCCGACAGGCCGATCCGATTCGCCCGGCTGCGCGTGGAGGCGATAGACGGATTACTTTTCGTGGGGGGCGTTGCCGACTACTGTGCGGCTGGCGGTGCCTTGGGTTTGGCACCTTTGGTATCGGCGGGGCGGACCGTCAGCACGGGCGTGGGGTCGTCTTTTTTTGCGAAAGCATTCCACGCCTTTTGGAGCACGGCGGCGTCGCGCACTTCGCCCTCGGCGATGAGCCACTGGACATGCACTTTGAATGGCGCGTCCACTTTCGCGACGCCGCTGGGGAAGACACCGAACCGACCGTAATCGCGATACGCGGAAAAGGCGGCGCCCTTCGCATTCGCTGGATTGCTCAGGAGCAGCGCGGTGAACGTCTTGCCCTCGACGGTGAAAATCTCCGCCACCCACGGGATGTCGCGCATCTTTTTCGCGTCCACGTTTTCGCCGGGGAAAATGTAAGTCGTCTTCGTTGCGTCGATCTTCTCCGAGGGCCGGAATTGCGCGCCGGAATGCTCGGGGTCTCCGTTGATCGTCGCCTCGCCCCGCACGGGCTTCAGCGAACTCTCCAGCTCCACGCCGAGGTAGAACGGCTTGGCCGCTGCGGTGAACGTCATCCGACGCTCCTCCGTGATCAGCGGCGCGCCCGCAGCGCCCTCCCAATTCACCTCCGCCGCCAGCACCGCGCGGTCGGGCGTGACCTCGAAGGGCAGCAGCTTGCTGACCACCTGATCGCCGCCGGACATGTGCCAGCGGTCGTAATTCTTCCCCTCAAAGCCGATCTTATTAAAGCCCACGAAAATCCCGCGATGATGCGGGAAGGTGAAGCCCGGCCCCTTTGTCAAACGGACTGCGCCACTCGGGTCGAAGAGGTGCAAGTAGGGCTTGTAAGTATCCGTCTTGCGCGTCGGCGTGGACGTGTCGTGCGCCGTCATGAAGCGCGCCAGCACCACGCCGTCGCGCTCCAGGTCCACGTTCTCGGTGCCGTTCGCTTTCAGCCCGAAGCCAGCGGCGTGGAGACTTGCGTGTAGTGAGCAGACGAGAAGTGCGGTGCGATAGATCATGCGGACGGATGTGGAGAGAATCGCCCGCATTGGGAAGCCGGAAACACACTTTTTCCAAACGAGTCTGGACAGCAGCCAGCCGCTTCCTTACCCAACAACGCTCTATGAAAGCCAAAGTCTTCGTGATGCCAAAGCAAAGCATTCTTGACCCACAAGGGGTCGCCGTTCGTGACGCCATGCGTCACCACGGAATGCCGGGAGTCAAATTCGTCCGCGTAGGAAAAGTCATCGATCTCGAGGTCGAAGGCGCGACCGAAGCACAGCTCCACGAAATCGCCCGCGACCTGCTCAGCAACCCCGTCGTCGAAGACTACACCATCCAGCTCGGAGCCTAAAAAGTGAAAGCCGCCATCATCCGCTTCCCCGGCTCCAACTGCGACCAAGACTGCGAATTCGTCCTTAAAGAGCAAGGCTTCCAGACCGAGTTCGTCTGGCACAAAGACACCAGCGCTGCGGGCTTCGACCTCATCGTGCTACCCGGCGGCTTTAGCTACGGCGACTACCTCCGCTGCGGAGCCATCGCCCGATACTCGCCCATCATGAAGAGCGTCATCGAGCAAGCCGCCCAAGGCGTCCTCGTCCTCGGCATCTGCAACGGCTTCCAGATCCTCTGCGAGAGCGGCCTGCTCCCCGGCGCACTCGTCCGCAACCGCGACCTGCGCTTCATCTGCGAGCACGTCCAGCTCCGCGTCGAGAGCACCGCCAGCCCGTTTCTTTCCGGTGCCACCGTCGGCAGCGTGCTGAATATCCCCATCGCCCACGGCGAAGGAAACTACGTCTGCGACGCCACCACGCTCGCCCAGCTCAACGCAGAAAATCGCGTCCTCCTCCGCTACGAAGGCGTCAACCCCAACGGCGCTACGGAAAACATCGCCGGCATCTGCAACGCAGCCCGCAACGTCTTCGGCCTCATGCCGCACCCCGAGCGCGCCTGCGACTCCCACCTCGGCAGCACAGACGGGCGCATCATTTTCCAAAGCATCCTCGCCTCCCTCGCCTAGCACCAGCGCCCATGCTGCCCACGCGCCTGCAAAAAATCATAGACGTCAAAGAAACCGAAGTCGCCAAAATCCTCCCCAAAGCCGACTACCTCCGCGCCGCCGCACTCGCACGCAACGACTTTCGCGGATTCGCCGCCGCCCTCGACCAAGGGCGCGATGAAAATGGCGACCCACTCTCCCTCGCCCTCATCGCCGAGGTCAAAAAGGCCAGCCCCAGCGCGGGCGTCATCTCCCCCGACTTCGACGCCGTCGCCACCGCAGAAGCATACGAAGCCGCCGGAGCCCACTGCATCTCCGTCCTCACCGACGAGCAATTCTTCCAAGGCAGCCTCGGCTACCTCGCTCAAATCCGCCGCGCCACCCGCCTCCCGCTACTCCGCAAGGACTTCACCATCCACGAAGTCCAAATCTGGGAAGCCAGCGTCGCCGGAGCCGACGCCATCCTCCTCATCGTCGCCGCCCTAGAACAGCCCAAGCTAGAGCGCCTCTATAAAGAAGCCCTCGCATGTCAGCTCGACGTCCTCGTCGAAGTCCATACCCACGAAGAAATGGAACGCGCCATCGACCTCGGAGCCACCCTCATCGGCATCAACAACCGCAACCTCCACACCTTCGAAGTCGATCTCACCGCCACCGAACAACTCAGCGAAGAAGCCCCCAAAGACATCCTCCTAGTCAGCGAGAGCGGCCTCAAAACCCGCAAAGACACCCAGCGCGTCTTCGACTGCGGCTGCAACGCCATCCTAGTCGGCGAATCCCTCATGCGCGCCGGCCTCCCCGGCATCCCCCAGCAAGTCCGCGAGCTAGTCGGCTTCGGCATCCTCTAGCCATGAAGCGTATGCCTCCACCACAAGGAGGGGGGCCGTCTCGGCCCCCTGAACTCCGAAGGAGTCCCAAAAAAGATACGGCATTCAGGGAGACGCTACGCGCCTCAGTGGGCCGGGACGCCCCCCCTCCTTGGCCTTCCACCGCATCCTTTAGCCCATGAAACTCCCGCACCTCCACTGGTTCGCCTGGGTCTGCTGGCTCGGCGTCCTCATCTGGGTCACCACCGTCTTCTACCTCTCCTCCCTCGGCAGCACCGAGATCTCGGAAATGAACGTCTTCAACGCCAGCGACAAACTCCTCCACTTCATCGCCTTCTTCTCCGGCGTCCTAGCCCTCGTCCCCGCCCTCCGCCTCACCTTTGGTTGGCCGTGGAAAAAAGTCTGCCTCATCGCCATCGCCTGCCTCTCCGCCTACGGCGCCCTCGACGAGGTCCACCAAAAGTTCACCCCCAGCCGCAGCGCCCTCGACGCTTGGGACTGGCTCGCCGACACCCTCGGAGCCGCCGCAGGCGCACCCCTCGCGGCCTTCGTTCACGCCTTTATCGTGCGCCGTTGGGGGCGTTGAGAGTTGAGAGTTGAGAGCCCGCGCGGGCTGCTCTCTACGCCACCCGATGTGCTCGACTTTTCCCACCCGCTCGCCGACACACTCGCCGCCTTTGCACATGCCACTACCGCACGACAGAATCGCCCAGCTCCGGCTGGAACTTGAGGAACACGATCGACGCTATTACGTCGAGGCTCGCCCGACGATTGGCGATGCGGAATACGATGCGCTCTTCCGGGAATTGCGCGAACTGGAGGCGGCGCATCCGGCGCTCATCACGCCCGATTCTCCCACGCAGCGCGTAGGTGGGAAAGCGACGGATGGTTTTGCGCAAGTGCGCCATGCGGTGCCCATGCTCTCGCTGGACAATCTCTTCGCGAAAGACGGGCTGGATGGGCTGAGGAAGTGGATCATCAGCGTGGAGAAATTGCTGCCCGGCGAGCCGCTGGAGTGGCTCGTGGAGCCGAAGGTGGATGGTCTCGCGGTGAGCTTGCGGTATGAGGATGGGCGGTTCGTGACGGGGGCCACGCGCGGCGATGGGGAGATGGGCGACGACATCACGGACAACCTGCGCACCATCAGGGCCATCCCGCTTCATTTGAAAGACGCGCCCGCCGTGCTGGAAGTGCGCGGGGAGGTGTATCTGCCGATCGCCGCCTTTCGCAAAATCTGCGACGACATGCGCGCTGCGGGGGATGAGCCTTTTGCCAATCCCCGCAATGCTGCCGCCGGTTCGCTCAAGCAGCTCGACCCCGCGACGGTGGCGAAGCGCCCGCTCGCCATCATCCTCTACAGCCCCGGTGAATGTTCGTCGGACTTGCCGCCCACGCAGGCCGCGTTCCTCGCGTGGATGGCGGCGCTGGGCTTTCCCGTGCCCCGCTTTCAGCGCGTATGCAGGAGCGCGGAGGAGGTGTTCGCGGCCATCCAGGAACTCGATGGCGTGCGCGACTCGTTTGGATTTGAGACGGACGGCGCAGTGATCAAGCTCAACCAAGTCGCGCTGCGCGACCGGGCGGGCTACACCGCACGCTTTCCCCGCTGGGCGAAGGCGTGGAAGTATCTCTCGGAGCAAGCGGAGACGCGCATCCGCGCCATCACCGTGCAAGTCGGGCGCACGGGAAATCTGACGCCGGTCGCCGAGCTAGAGCCCGTCTTCCTTCGCGGTAGCACGATCTCCCGCGCCACACTGCACAACGAAGACGAAATCCGCCGCAAAGACATCCGCATCGGCGACGCGGTGATCATCGAGAAAGCAGGCGAGGTGATCCCGGCGGTCGTCCGCGTCGTATTGGAGAAACGCGACGCGCTGGCGGCACCGTTCGACTTTCTCCAGCACATCGAAAACAAGTGCCCCGCGTGCGGTCACGCCCCGCGCCGCGACCCGGAGTTTGCCGCATGGGTGTGCGAGAATCCGGCGTGCCCCGCACAGAAAACGCGCCGCCTGGAATACTTCGCCAAGCGAGGCGCGCTCGACATCGAGGGACTCGGCAGCACCGTCGCCGACGCCCTCGTGGAGCGCGGCATCGTGGATGATCCGCTGGACCTTTTCACCCTCCGCCTCACGACACTCGGCGCGCTGAATCTCGGCACCGACGAAGAGCCCCGCACCTTCGGCGAGAAGAACGCCGCGAAGGTCTTGGAAGGCTGCCAGCGCGCCCGCACGATGCCGCTCGCCCGCTGGCTGCACGCGCTCGCGATCACCGACGTGGGCGAAGAAACGGCGCACGATCTCGGCAAATACCACGACACCCTCGAAGCCGTCGCGACTTCCCCGCTGCTCCGCGACGTCGTAGCCCTCGACAAAGCACGCGCCGACATCGCCACCCTCAGCCCGCGCGCACAGATCAATAAAGACAAGACGGCGATGGAGAAGACCCAGCTCGCCACCCGCCACGCCGAGGCCATCGCCCGCGCCGAAGAACTCGGAGCGCGCCTCATCGCCAGCGGGTTCGCAGCCCCTTCCAAGAAAGCCGACGGCACCGCAGCCGATGCCGTCGTAGTCGTCGGCCCGTCCGCCGCCGCCGCAGCGCTGGCGTGGTTCGCCTCCCCGCTCGGACAGCGCACGATGGCGCGGCTCGCGGAACTCGGCATCGCTCCACGCGGCGGCACGCCCGCCGCCAGCGACTCGCCATTTTCCGGCAAGACCGTCGTGCTCACCGGCACGCTGGAGCTGATGTCGCGCAACGCAGCGCAGGAGAGAATCCGCGCCGTCGGCGGGAATGTCGCCAGCAGCGTGAGCAAGAAAACCCACTACGTCGTCGCCGGTCCGGGCGCAGGCTCGAAGCTCGAAGACGCGCAGAAGCACGGCGTCCCCGTGCTCACGGAGGCAGAGTTTCTCGCGATGCTCGGCAGCCCGCCATTGCCACAGAAGGAAGACGGGCTCTTACTCTGACCCCACGCCTTTCATCCATGACCGAATCTGCGACCTCTGACTTCTTCGATCTCTCGCCCGAGCCTCTCGCAGTCTTGGGAGGCGATGGCTCGCTGCTGGCCGCAAACGAAGCCTTCCGCTTCCTGCTCGGACGCCCCGGCAGCGCGCTCGTGGCCGAGGGAACGAGCGGCTTCATCCACCCCGAGGACATGCAGACATGGCACGATGCGCTCCGCTCTTTGCCCCCAGTCGCCGGGCGAACCGCCGTTTGCGTGCGATGCCGCGCAGCGAATGGCGATTGGCGCTGGATCGAATGGACCTGCTCATCCGCAGACGCCCGCATTTTCGCCGCCGCGCGCGATGGCCACCGCCTGTACCAACTCGAAGCGCAGATGGACGCCGTGACCGCTGAGGTGTGGCTCTTGGACAGCAAGGGAATCATCGTGCAGGCGAACAGCTACGTCTCCACCGTGCTCGGGATCGACGAGGCCAAGCTCATCGGCAAGCGCCGCGAGGACATGAAGCCGGGGTTGGACTCGCCCGACGAGTGTTTCGCCGAGACGCTCCAAGTCATCGCCACCGGCCACCCCGTTTGGCGCTCCATCGAGCGATGGATGGTGCGCGGCGAGATGCGCTGGGCGAGCGTGGATAAGGCTCCGCTGCTCGGGCCGGATAACGCCGTCACCAACGTCGTCGTCTTCGCCTACGACGTCACTCCGCAGTTTCAGGCCGAGATGGAATTCCGCCGCCTGAACGAGCAACTTGAACTCCGTGTCGCCATGCGCACCGACGAACTCGCCGCCGCAAACTCCGCCCTGCGCACCAGCGAAGAGCGCACCACTTCCATCCTCGCCAACGCGCTCGACGCCGTCGTGACGATGAACCGCGACGGCTTCATTACGGGATGGAACAAAGCGGCAGAGCGCATCTTCGGCTGGACGCCCGACGAGGCCACAGGCCGAGAACTCGCCGAACTCATCATCCCCCGCGAAGACCGCCCGCAACACCGGATGGAATTCGTGAATGCGCGTGAAACCGGCACCGGGCCAGCCATCGGCAGGTTGCTCGAAATTAGCGCGGTGCGCAAAGATGGAAGTCCGTTTGCGGCAGAGATGTCCATCACCGGGGTCGGTAGCGGTCGCTCCATTGCCTTCACGGCATTCATTCGAGACATCGCGGATCGCAAGAGCGCAGAGCACCACATTCTCGACCTCAACCAGCAACTCGAACACCGCATCGAAGATGCCGCGGCGGCCAATCGGGAGTTGGAGGCGTTTTGCTACTCGGTGTCGCACGACTTACGCGCTCCACTCCGCTCCATTGATGGCTTCAGCCTCGCCGTGATCGAAGACTACGGCCACCTCCTCGAAGGGCTCGGGAAGGACTTTATGATCCGCGTCCGCACCGCCACCCAGCGTATGGCTCGATTGATCGACGATCTGCTCAACCTTTCCCGTGTCTCCCGCACCGAGATGAGCCGGGAGGATGTGAACCTTTCCACGCTCGCCACCGACATCTGCGCCGAACTCCAGCAGAGCTTTCCCACCCGTAAAGTCCTCGTCACCATCCAGCCCGATCTGGTCGTGAGCGGCGACGCATCGCTGCTCCGCATCGCGCTCGAAAACCTATTTAACAACGCGTGGAAATACACGGCTCGTCGCGAGGATGCGCGCGTCGAGTTTGTCGTGGATGAGCAAAAAGGACGTCGCATTTACCGAGTCCGCGACAACGGAGCGGGCTTCGACATGAGCTACTCCGACAAACTCTTTGCGCCCTTCCAACGCCTGCATCGGCCCGATGAGTTTGAAGGCACGGGCGTGGGCCTCGCGACCGTCCTCCGAATCCTCCACCGCCACGGCGGCCACGCTTGGGCGGATGGAGCCGTGGACCAAGGCGCGACGATCTATTTCACGTTGTAGGCGTCGTATTCGCGCTCAACTTCGGACCACCTGCGGAAGCCCCACGGGGACGACGTCTCCCTCGGCAACCTCCGTCTCTTTCGGCCCGCCGAGAAAGTCGATGAGCACTTTCACCCGCTGCCGGGCGGGGAGCAGACAGAGGACTTCGGCTTCGACTCCGTGGAAGAGGCGCCCGCTGAGTTTCACGACGTCACCGGGTTTCACACGACGCTCGATGGTGAACTCCTCCGCCGGTCCCCACTGCGTTTGCAGGTCCGCGATTTCGCGCTCGCCGACGATGCGCGGCGTGCTGCCAAAGCGCACGATGTCAGCCACGCCGAATGCGTAGCGGATGCGGCGCTGGCTTTCCACGAGGGAGAACTTTGCGAAGAGGTAGTTGGGAAAAAGGGGCTCGCTGCGCCACATCACACCGAGCCGCGTGGCTTTGCGCAGGCGCATGTGGGGATTGAACACCTCGACGCCAAACGAGCGCAGATGCGCCGCCGCGACGTTTTGCCGCGAGGGCTGAGAGCGGAGGCAGAACCATGAGAGGTCCGGTGAAGTGTTGCTGCCGTGAGTGGGCATGTGCGGGGCATTTTTCAAATCGCGGCGGGAAAATGCAAGCGTTCACCAAGCCGCGTTCAGGGCGTCGTATGGAGAATCGTCACTCCACTTACCGCCGACCTTCCTTCAGCTCGCGCAGCATCCGCTTCAGGCCCACGTCCAGCTTGTGCGGGCCTTCGCCTTGGAGGTCGGTGTCCACGGATTCGAGTCGGCGGATGAGGTCGATGACTTCTTTGCGCGAGTAAGGCCCGCCCGCAGCTTCGCAAAAGTGGGTGCGACAACCGAAAGGGCGCGCTTCGTACGTGAGGCATTTGCCGTTCGCGAGGAGCATCGGGCACGCGCCTTCGATCTTCGGCGTGGGAAGTTCGGTGCGTCCGCCAGCGCGCAAGGCTTTCACCATCAGCGCGACTTCGCCTTTCGTGACGAGTGGCATGACGCCCGTGAGCTTGAACTGGCAGCATTCCGTCCGGCGGATGCAATCGCGCTGCACGGGGCGCTTGGCGAGGTCGGCATAGACGGCGCGGACTTCATCGAGAGACGCCTCATCGGCGTCGTGGTTTGGTAGTTTAGCTGGCATGGGTTGATTCCTTCGACGGCCCGCGCGGAGATGTCACGGCAAATTGCGCCTCACGCCTCCTTCAGCGCAGCAATCACCGGCATCCGCGCGGCGCGCAGCGCGGGGAGGAGACTCCCAATCACGCCGACGACGGCGGAGAAAACGAGCGCCTGTACTACGATGTCGGGCGTCAACTTTAGCTCGAAGACCGTCTCGCCGAACGTCTGGAAATTAAACGTCCCCGCGCGGTGTCCGTTCAGGAAAAACGCCAGCCCGCAGCCGAAAAGCCCGCCGATGCTGGCGAGGAATGCGCCCTCGATGAGGATGGCGGTGACGACCGTGCGACGGCGGAACCCGAGCACGCGCAGCGTCCCGATTTCCCGCGTCCGCGCGCCGACGCTGGCATACATCGTATTCATCGCGGCGAGCACCGCGCCGATGGACATCGCGCCTGCCAACCAATTCGCGGCAAAGCGAATCGGCCCTGCGGTCTTCGTCTGCTCGGCGTAGTATTTCACCTCGGAGACGACGCGGATGGCGAGCCGCTTGTCGCCCTCCAGCCGCTCGGTGAGCTTCTTCCCCGCAGCCTCGTCGGTCGGGCGAATGAGGACGCTGCAATAGTTGTCGCGGCTGAAGAGCGCACGCGCTTCATCGGCATCCAGCCAAGCCTCGGAGTCGAACGCGCTGCCGCCCGCATCGAACTGCCCGACGACCTTCAGTTCGCGGACGCCGATCTTCACGGTCGAGCCGACGGTCATATTGTCAAAGCGCGCGGCCAGCTTTTGGCTCACGATCATCTCGCGTTTGCCGCCCTCGAACATGCGGCCCGTGGTGAGCTTCACCTGCGGGCGAAGGGCTGGGCCATTCGGCGAGATGCCGCGAAAGATGACGTTGGCCCCGCCCGCCGCTTTCTCTCCGCCATTGCGCGGGAGATAGACGACCACGAGCGTGTCGGCGGAGATGAGCGCCTTGCCCGCCGCATCGCGCGCGATTTCTTCAGCATACTGGAAGGTGGCGAAGTCTTCCCGCGTGACTTGCGAGGAAGACTCGGAGTCCGCACCGCGCCGGACGATGAGCAAATTACGAGGGTCGCCCGTATTTCCCCCGGAGGCCTCGATAGCAGCCGCCATCATTTGCAGGCCGACATAGACGAGGATGGTGAGCCCCACGCCCACGATGGTGGCCACCGTGGAGCGCCAGCGCACTGTCACATTTTTGAAGCTGTATTTGATCGGCAGTGCCATCGGGCGCGCATCGTGGCGGCGGAAGGCTGGATGTCAAATGCGGCAGCAGCATTGACCACGGCACTAGGGCTGCTTTCACTCCGGCACAGTGCCAGCCCAAACCATCTACGAAATCCTATTTGCCACATTCGCCTTTCTCCTCGGCGCGTGCGTCGGCTCCTTCCTGAACGTCTGCATTTATCGGCTCCCGCTCGATATGTCGGTGGATGAGCCGAAGCGCTCGTTCTGCCCGCTTTGCAAATACCAAATCCCGTGGACCTCGAACCTCCCGCTCATCACCTGGCTCGTCCAGCGCGGCAAATGCAAGAACTGCAAAGCGCCGATCCCCTTCCGCTATTTCGGCGTGGAATTGCTCACGGCGCTCATGTTCCTCGCGGTGTGGGGGCAGCTCGCCTACCGCTCTGGCACTCAATTTCCGGGGAACTGGATTTTGCTCTTCCCGATGTTCACCTTCGCCTCGCTGCTCATCGTGGCGACGTTCATCGACTTCGAGCATTACATCATCCCCGACGGCGTGACGATTGGCGGCACCATCGTGGGGCTCGTGTTCAGCGCCGGGCTGCCGTGGATGCACGGCGAGACGACGTTTGGCGTGCAGGAGAACATCCGTTCGCTGGCGTGGTCGGCAGTCGGTGCGGCGGGCGGCTTCGCGCTGCTGTGGCTCGTCTCGTGGCTGGGGAAGCTGGCGTTTGGCCGCAGGAAGCTCGTCTTTGAAACGCCCGTCCCCTTTGTCTGGAAGCTCGAAGGCGAGCGCGCGAAGTTCACCGCCGACGGCACTGACTATTGGTGGGATGAGCTGTTCGGCAGCGAAAAGGATACGCTCGTGATGCAGTGCGAGCGCATCGAGTTCGAGGGCGAAACGTGCGGCCCCTGCGAAGTGCGCAGCCTCTACGAAAAGCTCACGCTCGCTGGTAAACAGCACGACCTCAACGAGGCGAAAGAGTTCTCCGGCACGCTGACGAAGATTGAGTTTCGCCGCATCGCGATGGGCTTCGGCGACGTGAAGTTCATCGCCTGCATCGGCGCATTCCTCGGCTGGCAAGCCGTCCTTTTTACCATCATGGCGGCATCCGTCATCGGCGCATTTATCGGCGGAGTGCCGAAGCTCATCGGCAAGAAAGAGTGGTCCGCAAAAATCCCCTTCGGCCCCTACCTCGCCCTCGGCGCGCTGCTTTGGTTCTTCTACGGTCGTGAGCTAGTGGATTGGTACTGGAACACCATCGCCGCGCCTCCCGCAGAACTGTAATCGCGGAACTTGCAATATCCTACGTGTGCGTAATACTCCGCACATGTCTGCATCTTCGCACTACGACGTTATCATCATCGGCGCTGGTCCCGCTGGGGCCACTGCTGGCGCGCTTCTCGCGGCGAAGGGGCGGCGGGTGCTTATCTTGGAAAAGGAGAAGTTTCCGCGCTATCACATCGGCGAGTCGCTGATGCCGTATTGCTGGTTCACGCTGAACCGGCTGGGGCTCGTGGAGGAGATGGAGCGGCGGGCGTTCACGAAGAAATATAGCGTGCAATTTGTCACTCAGGACGGGCGGCAGTCGCAGCCGTTCTATTTCTTCCAGCACTACGACCACCCCAGCGCGGTGACGTGGCAGATCGAGCGCTCGGAGTTTGACCAGATGATGGTCGATAACGCCCGCAGCAAAGGTGCCGAGGTGCGCGAGCAGACGCCGGTGCAGCGCATCCTCTCGGACGACACAGGCCGCACCATCGGCGTGGAGGCGACGGGGCCGGACGGCGTGACCTTTCACGTCCACGCGCCGGTGACGCTGGATTGCTCGGGCCGCGACCGTGTGGCGAAGGGGCGCGACGGCTGGTTCGCGAAAGACCCGGCGCTGAATAAGATCGCCATCTGGAGCTACTGGCGCGGCGCGAAACGCGACCCCGGCATCGACGCGGGGAACACGACCGTCGCCTATGTGGAAGGGCGCGGCTGGTTCTGGTACATCCCGCTCAAAGACGACATCCTCAGCGTCGGCGTCGTCGCGGAGAAGGACTACCTTTTCAGCGACAGCAAAGACCCCGCGCAAATCCTCGCGCGTGAAATCGAGCGCAACGCCTGGATCAAAGAGCACCTCGCGGAGGGGACGCAGTTCGGCGAGTACTGGGTGACGGCGGAGTTTAGCTACCGCGCAAAGCACCCCGCAGGCGATGGACTCGTGCTGGCGGGCGATGCGTTCGCATTCCTCGACCCCGTGTTTTCCAGCGGCGTCTTCCTCGCGCTGAAAAGCGGGGAACTCGCAGCCGACGCCATCGACGCCGCGCTCACCGTTGGCGATACGAGCGCCGCGCGTTTCGAGGGCTACGGCGCGACGCTCTGCCGGGGCATCGAGAATATGCGCAAGCTCGTCTATGCGTTCTACGATGATGGCTTCTCGTTTGGCAAACTGGTGAAGGCCCATCCCGCCCAGCGTGGTCGCCTCACGGATTGCCTCATCGGCGATCTCTTCGAGGTAGATTTCACCGACCTCCACCGGGCGATGCGGGAGTTTGCCGAGCTGCCCGCCGAGCTGCCCTACGGCTGGCAGGCATCGTAGGAGGACCGTCATGCTTAGTCGATGGGAGTGATGGTTCGGAGGATGACGTCGGTGTAGATGCGGTGGCCGTAGTCGTTGGGGTGGTTGAGGCCGTTGCCGGAGATGTCCATGTGCTTTTTGCGGGCGCTGATATGCTCCCAGCGGGTGGTGACGTCAGCAAAGGCGATGTGGGGGCCTACGAGCTTGGCCTGCGCTTGGGCGTAGAGGGGGTAGGTGTCGGGGGCGGAGTGGAGCCATTCGGGGTTCGCGGTCATGGAGGAGATGAGGATGGTGGTGCAGTCGGGGAGGGCGGCGTGGACGGGCTCGAACATTTGGCGGGTGAAGGTGGCGAATTCGTCGGGTTTGCGGCGCCCGGAGGCGTCGTTCATGCCGAAGGCGAGGAGGAGGAGGTCGGGCTTTTCGGCGATGACGTCGGGGACGCGAGTGATGCCCCACTTGGAATCCATGCCGCCTTTGGAGAGGTTGACGAGGGTGAGCTTTGCACCGAATTTTTCTTCGAGGGTGCGGACGAGGAGTGTGGGGTAGCCGGGCTGGTGTGGGGCGACGCGGGCGATGGCGGAGGCGTCGGCTTCGGTGCTGATGCTGTCGCCGAGCATGACGACTTTGAGGGGCTGTTTTGCGTTCAATTTTTGGCGGAGCGGGCCGAGCTGGAGGTCGGGGGCCGGCTGGATGGGAGGGATTTGCCAGTCGTCTTCGCTTTTGTAGGTGGCGGCGCTTTGTAAGTCGTGCATGAAGTGGCCGGGGCCGAAGAGCATCCATGCTTGGGTGCCGCGTTGGGATTTGTAGGAGTTGGGGGAATTGGGCGCGGGGTGGAGCTGGGCAGGTGTGGTGAAGGGGATGCGGGAGTCTGCGGTGAGGGTGAGGTCGCGTGTGCCGGGCTGCCATGCGTAGTCGCGCCCTAGTTCGTATTTTGTTTCGCGGGAGGAGCTGGTGATTTGCGGTGGGGCGCTGGGGATGCGGAGGAGGCGGGCGGTGGCGGTTTGGCGGGTTTCGCCGATGACAAAGAGGGGTTCGTTTTCGGTGAGTGAGTCGGCGAAGAGGCTGGCGGAGAGGGATGCGATGAGCGCGATGATGGCGTATTTCATGTGGTGTCCGGGGAGTGTGGGCGGGGGGGAGATGTGTGGCAATTTGGAAGTGGCTGCGGGTGGTGAGCGAGGTTGACAGATGGTGTGTTCCCGGCAGTGTCCGCGGCCGATGAGAAATTTCACTAGCATCCTCGCAGTCAGTATCGCCGCGCTTTTTACCTGCCCGGCAAATGCGCAAAAGAAAACGCCGGTCGTGCCGCCAGCGAAGCCTGCCGTTCCGCCCGTAAAGCCCACGTCGGCGGCTACGGGGACGACGGATGCGGTGGGGAAGTTGAGCGATGGGCGCTGGATGACGCCGACGAATCAAATCCTGACGCCGAGTGGAAAGCAGATCGACTTGCCGGGGATGCGTCCGCAGGCGCTGGCGCTGTCGCCGGACGGAAAGCTGCTGGTGACGGCGGGGAAGACGGCGGAGCTCGTGGTGCTGGATCCGGCGACGGGGAAGATTTTGCAGCGTGTGGCGTTGCCGCCGGATAATGCGGCGGACGTGAAGGGGATCGGGGCGTCGAGTGGGACTCAGCAGGCGGGTGTGGCGGGTGTTAGCAAGGTGGTGCCGCCTGTTCCACCGAAGGCGGCGGACCTTACGGACAAGTCGGGGCAGTTGAGCTTCACGGGGTTGATTTTTTCGCCGGATGGGGCGCACATTTTCCTGAGCAATGTGAATGGGACGGTGAAGGTGTTCGACGTTGCGGCGGATGGGAAGGTGACGCCGAAGCGGAGTCTTTCTTTACCCGACGCGCGGACGGCGAAACGGAAGAACGAGATCCCTTCCGGGCTCGCGGTGTCGCCCGATGGGAAGTTGCTGTATGTGTGCTTGAACCTCGGGAATCGGCTGACGGAGCTGGAGATCGAGAGTGGGAAGGTTTTGCGCACGATCGATGTCGGTGTAGCGCCTAACGATGTGGTGGTACACGGCGGTAAGGCGTATGTGTCGAATTGGGGTGGCCGGCGGCCCGGTGCGAAGGACTTGGTGGGCCCTGCTGGGCGCGGGACGTTTGTGCGGGTGGACCCGGAGCGCCACATCGCAAGCGAGGGAAGCGTGTCCATTATCGACTTGGCGAGTGGCAAGGTGACGAGCGAGGTGCTCACGGGCTTGCACACGAGCGCGATGGCGTTGTCGCCGGACGGCAAGCACGTGGTGGTGTGCAACGCGGGCAGCGATACGCTGAATGTAATCTCCACGGAGAGCGGGCAGATCATCGAGAAGATTTGGACGCGCCCGACGCCAGCGGATTTGTTCGGCGCGCAGCCCAATGCGCTGGCGTTTGAGAAGAATGGGGACTGGCTTTTTGTCGCGAACGGCACGCACAACGCGATTGCCGTCATCGAGTTCGAGCCCGGTGCATCGAAGTTTGAGGGGCTGATCCCGGCGGGCTGGTTTCCGGGCGCGGTCGTCTTTGACCAAGGACGCAAGCAGATTGCCGTG
>CAMDQC010000130.1 GCA_945905735.1 Prosthecobacter debontii
ATTGCCGTGGCAAACATCAAAGGAATCGGCTCTACGCGCGTGGCGAAACCCACGGACAAGCCGGGAGATAAATTGAAGCAGAACGCAAAGGATTATTTCGGCACCGTGTCTCTCATCCCCATTCCAAAAAAGGAGGAGCTGGCGAAGCAAACTATCGTCGCCGAGATCAATATGCGCTACGGCACGATGCGAGAGGCTGCCCTGCCGGCGCGAACGGGCATCGCGCCGCGCCCTGTGCCCGAGCGGGTCGGCGAACCGAGCGTGTTCAAGCACGTTCTTTACATCATCAAAGAAAACCGGACGTATGACCAAGTGCTCGGCGATATGACGCAGGGCAAAGGCGACCCGGCGCTCTGCATCTTCGGCGAGAAGTACACGCCCAATTTGCACAAGATGGCGCGCGACTTCGCGCTGCTCGATAACACCTACTGCTCAGGCATCCAAAGCGCCGACGGGCACCAGTGGAGCAACTCGGCCTTCGCCACCGATTATGTAGAGCGCAGCCACGCAAGCTGGCCGCGCAGTTACATGAACATGAAAACGGAGGATAGCTTCGACGCGCTGGCTTATTCGCCCGGCGGATTCATCTGGGATAACGCGGCGAAGCATGGCGTGACCTTCCGCAACTACGGCGAGGCGTGCATCTCCGACTGCCGCTGGACCGACCCGAAGATGAAGGACAAGCCGACGTGGCTCGACTTTTACAACGACTGGAAAAACAAGACCTCGAAGACGAAAATCGCGTGCAAACCCGGCGTCGAGAGCCTGCGCAAGGTCTCGAATCTCGACACGGTGGGCTGGGATTTGAACGTTCCTGACGTCGTCCGCGCACAAGCATTCATCGACGACCTCCGGCAGTGGGAAAGCATCGGCACGCTCCCGCAACTCATGCTCATGGCGCTGCCCAACGACCACACCGGCGGCACGCGCGGCAAAGCCCCGAGCCCCGGCGCGCAAGTGGCGGATAACGATTACGCGATGGGGATGATCGTGGAGGCGCTAAGCAAAAGCCGCTTCTGGGCGGAGACGTGCATCATTGCCATCGAGGACGATCCGCAGAACGGCTTCGACCACATCAGCGGCTACCGCACGACTTGCTACGTCGTCTCGCCCTACACGAAGCGGAAGACGACCGTGAGCACGCAATACAACCAAACGAGCGTCCTCCGCACCATCGAGCTGATCCTCGGCCTCCCGCCGATGAACCTCCTCGATGCCACCGCCACGCCGATGCACGACGTCTTCATGGATCGCCCCGACCTCACGCCCTACGTCGCCGTCGCGCCCACCTACCCACTCGACAACACGAACCCCGACCCGAAGACGATCAAGGACCCGATTATGAAAGACGACGAGTCGAAGAGCACCTCGCTCAATCTCGACGAACCCGACAAAGCGCCGGAAGACATGCTGAACCGGATTTTGTGGAACGCCATGCGCGGAACCGAGGAGCCGTATCCCGCGTGGGCCGTGCATCTCGCCGAGGACGATGATGATTAGGAATGACGAATGACGAACGCAAGCGTGGGACGGTGGTGCTTCGTCATTCGTCATTCGTCATTTCCAAGCCACCCCATCAAACCCCGCCGTGCCCAGCCGCATCACTCCACAAGCCCCAGTCGCCCCGCCACCCGCACCAGCGCATCCATCGAATGCAGGTCGAGCTTTGTGAAAATCTTCTCCTTGTGATGCCGCACCGTTGAGGATGCGCTGCCCAGCTTCTCGCCTGTTTGCTCAATAGATACCCCGTTGTTCTTGCGTGCTGTTTTCTCTCGGCACGCGTATAGCTCCCGCCCTCACGATGCTGATTCGTTTTTACCGCTCACTTTTCCGACCATGATTCGCCTTGATGGATATAAGGCGCACGGCTTCGACCGGGGCGCGTCGCGGGTGAAGGAGGGGCTGTGGTTGCTGGTGCGGTGGGTTGTCTTTCTCACGCCGCTGCCGTGGCCTTCGGCGCTCAAGTGCGCGCTGCTACGGTGGTTCGGCTCGACGGTGGGGAGGGGCGTCGTCATCCGGGGGAATGTGAACATTACCTTCCCGTGGCGGCTCGCGCTGGGCGACCATGTGTGGCTCGGCGAGGAGGTCCACATTCTCTCGCTGGCGCAGGTGACCATCGAGTCGCACGTCTGCGTCTCGCAGCGCGCTTTCCTCTGCACGGGCTCGCATGACCACGGGAAGGAGACGTTCGATTTGATCACCCGCCCCATCGTCCTCCGCGAAGGCTGCTGGGTGTGTGCGATGGCGTTCATCGGCCCCGGCGTAGAAGTCGGGCGAGGCAGCCGGGTGAGCGCCGGGAGCGTGGTCTCGCGGGACGTGCCGCCGTTTGTCGCCGTGCGTGGGAACCCCGCCGTGGTGGTGAAAGAGCTGCCGAGAGACCCGGCTGGGTAAACTAGCCTCGCACCGTCCGCCGACCGAGCACTTCGCGGAGCGGGTCGTCGCTCTCCGCGCCGAAGCCGTAGTGGAGATGCCGCGTCCAGCCTTCGGCGTGCTCGAACTTCTTTGTCTGCTTCCCCAGCGCCCGGGAAAAGCCGTCCATCGTGGTGAGATAGCTCTCTTGCCCCTGCGTCTTATCGAGCCATTCCTTTTGCGAAGCATGGCAGGCGAGCGCCGCCCGCTTCACTGCATGGACGCTGGTCGTATCCACGAAAAGCTCCGGCTTTACCGGCTCGCGCAGCGGGGTGCATTGGCCGTGCGGCATCGCGTGGTAGATCACGCACGGCTCTAGCGCAGGCGTGCGCTGCGGGGTGGAGCGGTAGTTCGGGATTCCGCGCGCAAACGTGGCTGTGACGGCGAGTCGTGCGGTGATCATGTGGTCCTCCATATAATCGGAGAGTGCGTGCGTGAGCACCACGGTGGGCCTCGCGGCGCGGACGACGGAGCAGATGCGGCGGATGTTTTCCTCCGTGTAGAAAATGGACAGGTCGCTGCAAATCGGCGCGTGCCACTTTGCATCCATGAGCTTCGCCGAGGCCTGCGCTTCCTTGCGCCGCGTGCTGGCGGTCTGCGCGGCGGTCATCACGGTGCTGCCCATGTTTCCGTTGGAGACATTCATCACATGGATGCTCCAGCCTGCATCGCGCAGGAGGAGAAGAGTTCCGGCCATGACGAATTCTATGTCGTCGGGATGAGCAGCGAGTGCGAGTGCAGAAGGCATGAGGATTCGTAGGATGGAAATGGGGCGGGAGAACAGAAAATTGCGGCGCTCGGGTTTAGAGACTGTGAAAGAATCCATTGTTGGCCCGCGAAAGGCGCGAAAAAGACGCGAAAGAATCGGCTTTTTCGCGCGCTTTCGCGCCTTTCGCGGGCATTTTTACAGCATCTTAGAGGCTTTTGCTGTCGAGCTTCTGGGGCGGGGTGGCTGGGGGCGTTTTTGGTTTTTCGACGCTGGGGTTCTTTTCTCCTTCGATGCGGAGGGTTTCATCGAAGTAGGAGAGTCTGACGTAGGATTCGCCGATGAGGTCGCGCGGTTCGACGATGCTGAGTTCGATGCCGAGGGTGTGTTTCTGTGAAAGGGTGGGGGAGAAGGTCCATTCGGCGATATTCTTTTTGGTGCGGGTGGGCACGCCGTATTTGGCGGTGAGGGTTTGGCGGAGTTCGTTGTTGAGTCCGCTGACACTTCCTTTGGGGGAAAAGACGACGGTGCCCCGGATGAGCTTGGTGCCTGAAAAGGTGAGGTTCCACTTCGTGACGGGCTTGTTGGCAAAGGTGCCGCCAAATGCTTCGAGTCGCATGGCAGTTTGTTTGGGCGTCTCGCTTGCCTTGGGGGTTGCGGCGTCGGCGACGGTGACGCCGGGGATTGCGCTCAACATGCTTTTGGCATCTGCGCGCGTGGCGCCCCAAGGGAGGCTGGCAAACGTTGCAGGGCCTTCGACGGCAAGGACTGAGAGTGATAGGGTGAGGACTGAGAAGAGTATCGCGAGAATGCGCATGTGTGGGGAACCCAACGCCGGGGGGAAACTTTGGCGAAATGGGCCCGTGCGCAGAATCGGCTGGCGAATTGTGGCCGGGGATGGTTGAACCGGCATTTTTCCAACCCATGCGACATTTCATCCGCCATCTTTCCTGCGCACTCGCGCTCATTTTATCGATTGCTCCGCTGCGCGCTGAGGATGCGTCGCTTTGGCTGAAGTATCCGGGGGGCGAGGGGCCGGGGAAGGGGAAGCATGTGGTGCTGATTGCGGCGGACCAGGAGTATCGCAGCGAGCAGGCGATGCCGATGTTGGCGAAGATTCTCAGCACACATCACGGGTTTGATTGCACGGTGCTTTTTGCGGTGGATGAAAAGGGGGAGGTGGACCCGACGATGCCGGTGTATCCGGAGAAGGGGCAGAAGCTGCGGGAGCATCACATCCCCGGTCTGGAGCAGCTCGCGTCGGCGGACCTGGTGGTCTTTTTCCCGCGCCTGCTGACGCTGCCGATGGCGGAGCGGGAGCTGATTGTGAAGTATGTGGATTCGGGGAAGCCGATGATTTCGCTGCGGACGGGGAATCACGGGTTTCACGCGGCGCTGCCGTATAAGATCAACGGCAAGCAGGTGCGGTGGGGGGAGGATATTTTCGGCGGGGCGTTTATGGGGCATCACGGGCGGTGGATGGCGGACTCGACGCGCGGGAATATCGTGCCGGAGCAGAAGGAGCATCCCATTCTGCGCGGCGTGAGCGACATCTGGGGGGACTCGGATGTTTACCGGACTTACAAGGAGGGCACGAGTCTGCCCGAGGGCTGCACCGCGCTGGTGTGGGGACAGCCGCTGATGGGCCGCAAGCAGACCGATGAGCCGAATCCGAAGCTGGAGCCGTTGCCGGTGGCGTGGTTCAAACACTGGGAGACGAGCGAGGGGAAAAAGGCGCGCGTTTTTCAATCCACGATGGGCAGCGGGACGGACCTGCTGAACCCCGGCTTGCGGCGGCTGATCATCAACGCGGCGTATTGGTGCATGGGGATGGAGGCGGCCATCACGCCGACGAGGAGCGTCGATGTCGTGGGAACGTATGAGCCGCTGGAGAGCGGGTTTAACTACAAGAAAATCGGCGTCGTGGCGAAGCCGGTGTCGGCCTACAAATAGCGGTCGATTTCTGGTGTAAGGCGCAGCCGAACCGCTGCATTTTGCTCGCCACGATCGGACTCGCCCGCGCAGGTTGCGGTTTGCGGCACAGTCGCTGCTAATGGTCCCTCAGACTTCATGGCTATAAATATTCAATCTCGCCTTCGTGTGAAACTCGCCCTTTTGAGCATCGCTCTTGGCGTGGGGCTACTTTGTGCCGAGCTGGTGCTCCGGTTGGTGTGGGTACCGGTCGTCGTGATTAATACCGAGACGCGCGGGCCGCATCCCGACTACGGATTTGCCCCACTCGCCGGCGCGACGGGGGTATTTGCCCGCACCGAATACGCCACGCCCTTTAGCCACACTGCCCAGCGTCTGCGCGGCGATACATTGCTGAAAGCCGAGCGCAGCCCTGCTACACGCGCTCGCGTGATGTTCCTTGGCGACTCCTTCACTTACAGCATCACGACCTCGCCGGAAGACGGCTTCGTCGGTCGCCTCGCAGCGCGCTGGCCGGATGTAGAGATGATTAATACCGGCTGCTCGGGCTATGGCCCTCGCGAAGAACTCGCCGTGCTCGATAAACTCGGCGCGGTGATGAAGCCGGACATCACGGTCCTCACATTCTTCTGGAACGACGTGGAGGACATCCTCCGCCAGGAGCCTACTTATGCCGTGGACGACGAGGGTAAAGTCTGCCGCACCGTCCCGCCCGACGCTCCGTCCGACCCACTCAAGCTCTGGCCCACCACGCCCACCGCCGGGAGATCCAAGTGGGCGACATACTACAGCTACGAGATTCTCCGGGAGTTGACCGTCGGTGCGCGCCATCGCCACACCAATCTCGCCCGTCCCCAGCAAATCCAGACGCCAGAGGCTGCCGATGAAGCGTGGAAGCTCATCGACGACCAGTATCGCCTCATTAAACTGCGAGCGGACGAACTCGGCACGCGCCTCATCGTCGTCCACATCCCTGATTATAGCCTTATCAATCCGGCATCCACCGTCGCGACCGTCAAGCCCTTCAGCATCGAGGTCCAAGCGCGCCTCGCCGACGTGTGCAAACGCCACAGCATCGAGCTTTTCGATGCGTTGCCGCACGTCAAATCCGCATTCACAGCCGCCGGAGGGGCAGCAGGGATGAAAAAGACGCCGTTCTATTTTGAGACCGACCGTCATCTCACCGTGGAAGGCAACCGCGTCATCTCTGAATACTTTGCCAACGTGCTCGGGCCGCTCCTCCCGAGTGCGAAGAGCAGCGCAGTCCGCTAAGTCGGATTTTCGGCACAAAACCGGCGCTGAGTTCAAGTGAGCGCGCCTCCGAGGAAAGCGCGTTGCGTCCCTCAAAGCGATACCGTGACCGGAGGCCTTTGTTCCGAGAATGAGGATGAGTTTCCTTGTTTTGGACGAATCCCGTGAATTTCCTGATAAATTTCTGTTGCATTGCAACGACACGCGCACTACATGGGAAAAACTCCGCAGTTATTCTCACCACAAAAAAGCAGAACTCACAACCCTTTCACTCCATGAAAACCACTCGTCTATCCAAAGGTCTAGTCTTCTCAATCCTCGCAGCATCGGCATCCAGCCTTGTTCCAGCAGCCACATTCACATCTGTCGCCACGGGCGATTGGGGTAATCCGCTCTCTTGGGATGTCGGTGTCGTATTCCCAAATACTTACACCACCGACAGCGCCATCATTGATGCGACGCATACCATCACTTACGACGGTTCAATTCCAGATCTCGGAGGGCGACTTGTTGTTGCGAACGGAAATTCGATCGCCATCAACGGTGGCACGCTCGCCGTCGGCGTTGCTGGTATGACCGTTGGTGCAAACGGTGGTGCTGGCACGCTCAACGTCACGTCCGGCCTCGCGACCATCGACGGCCCGAGTGGCGGAGATTCTTTCATAGTCGCGAACGGGGCGGGTTCCGTGGGAACTGTGACGGTCTCCGGCGGCACGCTCAATAGCGTCAATAACATGCTCATCGGCGTGAATGGCGGCGTCGGCACGTTTAATCAGACGGGCGGCACTGTTACGTATAACGGCTGGGCGGCGGTCGGGTATGGCGCGGGTGTCGGCGGCTCCAGCTACAATATTAGTGGTGGCACACTTTCCAGTGCCGCTGGATTCGAAGTCGGTGCGGATCGCGCTGGCTTGATGACCATCAGCGGGACGGCGACGGTCAATATATCAGAGATCAACGTCGGTATTCGTGCGAATGGCGAGGGCACGTTGAACATCTCCGGTGGAACCACGACTGTTGGGACGATTGGTTTCGGTGGCGCACAGGCCGCATCCACGGGCACCGGTACGATCAGCGGTGGCGTCGTGAACGCGACCAATGTGTATGTCGGCAGGAATAACGGAGGCAGTGGCACGTTGGACATCACGGGCGGCACTACGAATGTTGGACTACTTGGTGTTGGAGGTGGGCTCGGGACATCGAATGGTGTGCTTAATATCACGGGCGGAACCAACACGATCACTGGCGGTGGGCAATCGTTTATCGGGCGAGGCGCAGGAAGCACGGGCACTGTGAATATCAACGGGGCGGCCTTGAGTAACACATCAGGCGGGGACTACCAAATCGGCTTTCAAGGAGGCACCGGAAATCTGAACCTCACGAATGGTGGCACTTTTACACATAATTGGTGGTTCAACGTCGCACGCAGTGCGGGGTCGGTGGGTAATGTGGCGATTGCAGGAGCTGGCTCTTCGATAGCGATTAGCGGTGGTGACGCGCAAACCAATATCGGTGAAGACGGCACGGGGACCGTAGTAATCAGCGGCGGCGGGGCATTTAGCACCCAGAGTGAGATTTCAATTGGCAGGAACGGCGGAAGTAATGGAACCGTGACGATGACGGGCGCTACGAGCTCGATCACGATGACCGGTGGCGATCGTCATCTGTATGTAGGACGCGGCGGTCAAGGCACCTACAACCAATCAGGCGGCACGTTGAATTTAAACGGAAACCGCGTCCAGATTGCAGAAGGGGGAGGCAGCACGGGAACCGTCAATATTACGGGAGGCTCGATCACCAATTCCCAGTGGTTCCACGTCGGCTCCGGGGGCGGTGCGACGGGAAACCTGAACGTCAGTTTCACAGACCCGGCTAATAGCATCACCACGGGTGCCCTTTACGTCGGAAACGGCGGTGCAACGGGTAATGTCAATGTTACCAGTGGCGACCTGATCGCGAATGGCACGGTCGAAGTCGGTCGTGGCGGCGGGATAGGAACGCTGACTGTCACAGGTGCTGGGAATGAAGTCCGGGCCTGGCAGGGTGGTGCGTTTGACGACTTCGTTCGTATCGGCATGGGCGGTGGAACTGGAACGGTGAACATTGAAAATGGAGCTTCGTTCCATACGAACAATGGCTGGCACACGATGGGTCAGGATAATGGCAGCACCGGCACTACGACAGTGACCGGCGCGGGTTCTACACTCACGAGCCGTGGGCTCATTGTGGGCTGGTCCGGCAATGCTACCGGAACGCTGAATGTGATAAACGGAGCGGTGGTAAACAACTCGGGTCATGAACTCAGCATCGGGCGCGACTATGACGGGGTTTCGCTGGCGACGAGCCCGAAGGGTATTGTCAATATCGCCAGCGGGGGTGTCCTGAATGCGGGACCGGAGACCCGGATTGGCCACAACGCGACCGGCATCGTCAACATCAACAACGGCACGCTGAATATGCAGGGCGGCGGATGGGCGATGATTGGCGACGGCGGTGCCTCGAATGGCACCCTGAATATGACGTCCGGCAACGTGAACGTCTCTGCGGATAGGTTCGTTCTCGGGCAAAACGCGGGAGCGGTTGGCACTTACAATCAATCGGGCGGTGCAACGCAGGTGAATGGTGAGTTTAACGTGGGCCGGAGTGGCGCAACGGGCTTGTTGAACCTCAGTGGTGGAACGTTCAACGTGAACGGTTGGACGACGCTTGGGCGGGATGGCGCAGGCACCGGGACTATCAATGTTAGTAATGGGGCTCAGTACACGCACCTTCAAAACAACGGTGGTGATATGCTCGTGGGGTGGGTGAATGGAAGCACTGGAAGGATCAACGTCAGCAGCGGTGGCACACTCACACAAAACTGGTGGACTCGCGTCGGTGTGGACCAAGGCTCCACTGGTGAAATCACCGTGGACGGAGCGGGTTCGCTCTTCACGGTTGGCGAAGGCCGCACAATGATCGGCGAGCGTGGAACGGGTACATTGACCATCTCTAATGGTGGTAAATTCCGCCATCTTTCCGGTGGTGAGCGTTTGGATGTCGGCGGCGCGGATGGGGATAACAGCAATGCTATTGGCATCGTGAACATCTCTGGCGCGGGTTCTGAGCTTTTCGCTCAGAGCTTTATCCGATTTGGTAACGGAAACAGCGGCGCAAACCGTGCATCGGGAACTCTAAACATGTCTGGTGGATCCGTCACCTCCGCCGGTTGGATCGGCATCGGGCACCAAGGAGGTAGTGGCACCCTGAATATGACGGGTGGAACGATTACTACAGGTTCTGAGTTCTATGTCGGCATCGACACCAATGGACATGAGACCCAGACTTTGGGCGTCGCGACCATGACTGGCGGGACGATCAATGTCGGGACTCAGTTTATCCTTGGGCGAAGTGGTGGCGACGGAGTATTTACCAAGACTGCTGGAACAATCACCGTCGGAGGAAGCTTGGAGCCGGGCCGTAATGGCCACGGAGTATTTACAAATTCCGGCGGTGTGACGACTGTCAACGGAAGCGCAAACATCGGACACGAGGCGAATGGCAATGGTGAGATGCACGTCAGCGGCGGCACGGTGAACATCGCGCAGAACTTGGATATGGCTAACGGGGGTGGCGATGCGACCGTCTCGGTGAGCGGCGGCGCTACGGTGAACATGGGAGCGTTCTACGTCGGGACGAACGCGGGTTCGGTCGGAATCGTCAATGTAACCAACGGAACGCTGAATCTCGGCGGTTGGAGCGAAATTGGGCGTTACGGTGGGCAGGCGACGGTCAATATCAACGGCGCGAACGCAGTCTTTGACGGTTCTGGAAACGATATGCAGATTGGGCACCAGGGGGGGACAGGGACTGTCAATGTTTTGAATGGCGGCCAGTTTACTCATAACTGGTGGATTAACCTCGGTCGCGACGGCGGAACTGGAAATATGCTGGTGAGCGGTGCGAACTCACGGGTGAGGCAGACCAATAATACGGATGGAAACGGAGACTCGCGCTTCAACATTGGCGGAGATCCAAACGGATCGGTAAACAACCACGGAACCTTGACCATTTCAAACGGCGGCCTAGTAGAACGGACAGCCGGCGGGGGCGAAGTGAATATCGGGCGAAAGGCAGGAAGCACTGGCGTGGTGAATATCACAACTGGCGGCCAGTTTACCAATGTCGGCGGAATCACCCTGATCGGCTTTGAAGGTGCGACTGGAACAGTCAACATTGACGGGGCAGGTTCAAGATACGTGGCTTCAACGATCGGCGATGATTTCCACCGCGTCGGGCAGGGTGGCGGAAATGGAACGCTAAACATCACCAATGGTGCGAAGTGGAGCAACTCGGGGTGGTTCACGATCGGGCAGGACAGTGCCACTGGCTATGTAAAAGTAGATGGTGCGGGCTCTGAACTCTCGACAAGCAATGGTTTGATTGTCGGCTGGAGTGGTGCGTCGAACGCGACATTGGACATCCTTAACGGCGCTGTTGTCAACAGCACCGGGCGGGAAGTGAGCGTAGGCCGTGACCAAAACACCACGGTTGGCGTTATCAACGTCAATGGAGCGGGAAGCACACTGAATGGACGCGATTTCCGTATTGGCGGTAACGGCCAAGGTACTATCAACATTGCAGGAGGGACGGTGAACTCTCAGGGCGGCTGGTTCTTTGTTGGACAGGGAAATGGCAGCCAAGGCACTATTAACATGAGTGGCGGCGCTCTAAACACGACGGACTCAGTTTACGTGGGCGTGGACGCTGGTGCTACAGGAACGATTAATCAGACTGGCGGTGCGACAAACGTCGGAAATGAGTTCATGTTGGGTGGTAGCGGAAGCACCGGATCGTTGAATTTATCGGGTGGCACATTCAATGTGAATGGCTGGACGGTCATCGGTGGTCGCCGTGATGGTGGCGCTGGAACGGGAACCATCACGGTCAGCAACGGCGCGAAATTTACTCACCTTCAGACGGGCGGAGAATTGCTCGCCGGATGGCAGAATGGCTCTCAGTCCACAATCAACATCACCACCGGCGGCTCTATCGAGTACAACGGGCAGGTTCGTATGGCGGTTGATGGAGGGTCGAATTCGACGCTGAATATCGGAGGTGCTGGCTCGGTATTTGAGCAGAAAGCGAATAGCTTCGTCGTTGGTGAGAGCGGCACCGGAACGGTGGCAGTCGCAAATAAAGGATTACTCAAAGTCGCCAACGGCCTCAACTTCGGTGGGAGTCCAAATGAGGTCGATACCGGAACCGGAAATTTGATTCTAAGCGGTGGCCATGTAAAGGCCGGAGGAGAAATCAACTTTGGCTTTGACGTTGGATCGACAGGCAACGTGACCGTGAACGCCAGTGGCGGAACCATGACCAACAACAGTTGGTTGATAGTCGGACGCGCCGGAACCGGGAACTACACCCAAAATGGTGGACGCGTATGGAACACCGAACAAGAACTCCGAATTGGTAATGATTCGACGGGCATTGGAACGGTCACCGTTAATAACGGAACGCTGAATTCGTTTAGCCACGGCATGGTAGGCGAATCTGGAACGGGCACGATCAATGTGAATGGTGGTATCGTCGGAATCGGCTGCTGCACAGGCGGCAACCTCTTCATCAGCCATCTCAATGGATCGAGCGGCACGGTAAACGTGACTGGTGGAATTCTGGATGTCGGTGGTTCGGTGGAGTTTAACACGAATGGCGGGGCGACGGTGTCCGTGCTGAATCTGAACGGCGGCATTTTGGCCACTGACTTCATCAATAATCCGACTGGAAATGCAGTCGCGATCCTGAATGCAAACGGCGGAACACTGAGGGCGACCCAGAACGAGTCGAACTTCATCCGTGGAATGTCCGCAGCGCAACTCAACCTCAACGCTGCTGGACTGACGCTCGACACGAACAATTTCACAGTGACATCAAACGCTATTTTCAGTGGCCTTGGTGGTCTGACAAAGAACGGCTTCGGCCAACTGAACCTTACTGCGAATCAGACAAACACTGGTGTCACCACCACCAGCGCGGGCGTGCTGAATCTGGACTTCACGGCTTCCGCAGGCCCGAACGACCTCGTGAACACTTCGGGCCTCGTCCTGAATGGCGGCACGCTCCGCGTCACAAGCACAGCAGTCGTCAACACGCAGAACTTCCTCGGCACGGAAATCGCCTCTGGCGCTTCGCGTGTGGAAATCTCCGAAAGCGGCGCAGGTGCTGGCACCATCACCCTCGGCGCAGTCACACGCAGCGCAGCGGGCGGAACGGCGGATATCGGCGTTACGACGGGGATCATCACAACGACCAACGCCAACGTGAACGGAATCCTCGGCCTCGGCCTGACGGCGAACGGAAACGATTGGGCGAAGAACGACGGCAGCAACAGAATCGTCGCTGCGGTCGCAGCGGATTACGCAGCAACCTTCGGCGCGACGAACAACCTCGACGTGACAGCGGCGGGAATCGCCGGTGGCGGCGCGGTGAACAGCATCAAAACGGCTGGCAACATCGTGCTGAACGCGAACACCACGGTGGGAACTGGCGGCATCTTGGTTCCGAGCACTGCTGGTAACGTCACGATTGCTTCCGCAGCGGGAGAAACCCTCACATCTGGAAATGGCCTCGACCTTATCGTCATTCAAAACAGCGCCGCAGGAACTGCGATAATTGCTTCAAAAATCACAGGACTCGGAATTGGTCTGACGAAGAGCGGCGTTGGAACACTTGTCCTCGGCAACACGGCGAACGATTACGACGGCGGCACCTTCATCAACTCGGGTGCATTGGTCATCGGCGCAGACAGCGCACTCGGTGATCCGTTCGGCGGCGTCACCCTTGCAGCGCCATCGCTCGCATCCGGCGGCGTCCTTGCAGTCACCGAAACGATGACGCTCGGTATCGACCGCACGGTCACCCTCAATGGCGGCGGCGGCGGATTCAGCGTCCCTGCGACAAAGACCCTCACGCTCGATCAGGACATCTCGGGCGCAGGCGGGCTCGGAAAAGTCGGTGCGGGTGCGCTCGTCTTAAACGGCAACAGTAATTATACGGGCGAGACTGCAATCTTTGAGGGTAGCCTCGAACTGAACGGAGCGATCACTTCGACTGCGGGCTTTATCGCAGACGGAAGCGTCACCCTTGGCTCCGGCGCAAACATCACGTCCTCTGGTGCCTTCCAGATTGCACGTAACGCGGGGCCAACCGTCGCCATCACAGGAGACGCGGTAACTCTGTCGGGCAAGGAGTTCACGATCGGTGGCTCCGGCAATGCGAACGTCACTTTGACGGGCGCAAGCACACTCGCTGCAAGCTGCGACCTTTTCGTCGCGCGACTGAATGGCTCGACTAGCTCACTCAACGTCACAGGTGGAGCCGTAATTGTTCAGGGCTCTATGCTCATTGGTGCTGCGGGAGGAGCGACTGGAACTGCCACCGTAACGAACGGTTCGCTGACAGTGACGGGGCTCACCGTTGGTAACGGCAACGGCGGAACAGGAACTTTGAACCTCGCGGGGAGCACCAGTGCTTCGTTCCGCACGCTCGACATCGGCAATGGTAACGGGGGCGGAACCGTGAACATCTCAGGCACTGCGTCGTTGAGTGGCACGATTGCTGGGAATGTTGGCTATATCAACGTCGGCAACAGCAACTCTGGGGCAGTCGCTCTGAACCAAAGCGGTGGAAGCGTTTCCTTTAATTCATGGATGACAATTGGACTCGGAGGCGGATCGAACGATCCCGCGAATGCCCAATACAATCTGAGCGGCGGCACGCTGTCTTCGCCTGCCGGAATAGAGCTTGGCTCTGACCACGGCGGAACCATGACCATCAGCAACACGGGAGCGGCTGCAGTCGGTAATGTTTCCATCGGACACCGTTCCAACGGAAATGGTGTGCTGAACGTCACTGGCGGAACGTTGACGACGAACGAAATCACAGTCGGACATAACGCCGATAACGCAGGGGGGACGGCCAATGGTGTGATGAACCTCTCTGGTGGTGTTACGACCGTGAATGGAACTCTGTTCGTTGCCCGCAATGGCGGTGGTGGTGGTTCGTCCGGCACTGTGAACCTCGACGGTGGCGAACTGAAAGCGACAACCATCTCCCGCGGCGCTGGCGCGACGGCGCAGTTGAACTTCAACGGCACGGTCATCAAACCAAACGCAAGCACCGGTAACTTCATCTCTGGTTTCGATGCGAGCAGCACGGATGTCAAAGCAGGTGGCGCAATCTTTAATACCGATGGGAAAGACATCGGTGTGAGTACTGCGCTCGACGGGGTCGGCGCGCTAACTAAGACAGGGAACGGCAAACTGACGCTGACTGGCAACAGTTCTTATGTTGGCGGCGTAAACCTCAACACGGGAACACTCTCCGTGCGCCATAACAACGCACTCGGAACGGGAACAGTCATTGGTAACGGCGGTATCCTCTCCTTCGACAACAGCGGCGGGGCAGGACTCATCGAAGGTCGTCTGGCAGGCGGTTTCAATACAACGGATGCGATTCCAGTCGATGCAGTCCGCCTCGGCACGCCGAAAGCGAACACGACAAACGCAGGTGAATTTGGTGACAACACCACATGGGCCTACCGTGGTAGCCTCGTCGTCCCCGCCGGGCCGGATGTCACTTGGACATTTAGCAAACAGTTCGACGACAGCATGCGTCTCTTGATCGACGGAAACCAACTCATCAACGATACCACTTGGAACGCTGCAGTCGTCGCAACGGTAACACTCCCTGCGGGGGAACACACATTTGAACTTCGCGCCGGACAAGGCGGCGGCGGCGTGGGACCGAACAGCGGATGGACCGTCGGCTTCGGCATCGACACACTGGGTCGCAACACAGCGGACCCATCGTTCTTCACCCCACTCACCGACCCAGGTGACGGTAGTCGTCTCAGATACAGCGATGGCGGCACAGCCGACTATGCGGTGGCTAATGGGATGACCCTGAACGTCGATACCGAAATTCACGTCCGTCAATTCGGCGGTGGAATCAACGGCGACATCACAGGCGCAGGCGGAATTAACAAAACTGGAAACGGACGTCTGAC
>CAMDQC010000131.1 GCA_945905735.1 Prosthecobacter debontii
GAGGGAGGGGCGGGGAGTAATATCCCCGTCCCTACCCCAATCTTTTAATCACACCTTGCAGCGAGGGTCGGGGGATTCGTTGCTTGCACCGCCGTTGGATTTATCTATATGCGCCGGGATATGAATACTCATTCAAACATCCTCGCCAGCCTCACTGCCGCATTTGCGCTCCTGCTCGTCGGGTGTACCGGGGGAGATAGTCACAAGAAGGTGGCGGACGATGCAGTGCATGTGATGGAGCGCGTGGCGACTGCGATGTCTTCGATTTCGGATAAGGCGTCTGCGGAAAAAGCTGTAGGCGAGATCAAGTCGGCGGTGGCGGATTTTAAGAAACTTTCGGAGCGTGCGAAGAAACTCGGCGACCCCACGCCGGAGGTGAAGGCGAAGATCGAAGCTTCGATGAAAGCGCAGGGCGAAGTGCTGCAAAAGACGATGATGGCGAGCATGGGGAAGTTGGTCGCCGCTGGCCCAGAGGCGTTGGGCGTGTTGCAAGCGGCGCTGAAGGATCTCTCGCCGGCGATGGAAGAAGCCGGGAAGATGTTTAAGTAGAGCGCCGGGGATCTTCCGTGGACAAGGCAACGCGGATTTGAAATAGAGGCGGTATGTCAAAACGCATCGCCATTCTTTTCGCAGGTCAAGGAGCCCAAACCGTCGGGATGGGCAAGGATATCGCCGCCGCACACCCCGCCGCAGCGGCAGTATTCGCGGAGGCGGACGCGGTGCTGGGACGTTCGCTGAGCGCTGTGGCGTTTGATGGACCCGAGGCCGACCTCGTGCAGACGGCGAACTGCCAACCCGCGCTTTACGTCCACGGACTTGCATGTCTTGCGGCGCTACACGCGCAACTTGGGGCGCTTTCTTTCCAGTTTGCCGCAGGACTTTCGCTGGGAGAGTTCACCGCCCACGCTGCGGCGGGCACTTTCACGTTTGCCGATGGCCTTCGCCTCGTCGCCGAGCGCGGGCGCCTCATGCAGCTCGCCTGTGAGCGAACGACTGGCAGCATGGCTGCGATGATCGGGGGCGAAGAAGCCGACGTCCGTGCCCTTGCCGCAGAGTCCGGCGTGGATGTGGCGAACTTTAACTCGCCGGGTCAAATCGTCCTCAGCGGATCGATGGAAGGGATCGATAAAGCCGTCGCGGGGGCGAAAGATAAAGGCATCCGTAAAGCGGTAAAGCTCAACGTCGCCGGAGCGTATCACTCGCGCCTCATGCAGAGCGCAGCCGATGCGCTCGCCCCCACGCTGACCTCGACGCCGATGCACCCGCCGCGATTTCCTGTGCTGGCAAATTTCACCGCGCGGGCCGTATCCACGCCCGATGAAATCCGTGCCGCGCTGGCCGCCCAAGTCACCGGCTCGGTGCGCTGGACGGAGACGATCGAGTATCTCGCCGATGTGGAAAAAGTGGAGCTTTTCCTAGAGCTTGGCCCCGGCGGAATCATTGCGGGCCTCGTCAAACGCACCCGCAAAGAAATCCCCGTGATCAGCATCGCCGACTGCGCCTCTCTCGACGCCGCGCTGGGCGCGCTGGCATAGGCCGCGAGCGGAGAGCGGCGTCAGTGTTTCAGGAATTCGGCGAGGGCGTCGGGGGAGATGCGCCATTGGGTGCCGATTTTCTTGCCTTTGAGCTCACCGGTTTCGAGCGTGGCGAGGACATCGGCTTCTGCCACGCCAAGTTGCTGCGCGATTTGGGCGGGGTTGAGCATTTGGGGAGCAGCGGGCGTGACGGGCGCGGGCGCTGCGGGGGCGGTTGCGCCTTGGGCGAAAATTCCGCCGGGTTGGTTCATCATCTGTTGGGCCATCCCGAAGCCCATCGCCATTTCTGCGGCCGCTCCGCCGGGGCCACCGCCCGTGCCGTTGCCGAGTCCTTCGGCCATTTGGTATTTGACGTAGTCGTTGAGGTTCCCGACGGCGGCCATGCTGCTGCGTTTATCGATGGCGGCTTCGACTTCTGGTGGGACGCTGACGTTTTCTAAAATGAAGCTGGCGAATTCGATGCCGTACTTCGCGACGCAGGCGGCGTTGATGATCGGAAGGATGGCCTCGCCGACTTCGCTGTAGCGGGCGGCGAGGTCGAGGACAGGGACTTTGGCCTTGCCGATGGCTTCGCTGAACAGGCTGACGATGCGGGAGCGCATCGTGTCGGCAAACTCGTCGAGGCGGAAATGGTTGTCGCTGCCGGCGACTTCTTTGAGGAAGACTTTGGGGTCCACGATTTTGAAGTCGAAGGTGCCGAATGCGCGGACGCGGACGATACCGAAGTCCGCGTCGCGGAGCATCACGGGGTTGCTCGTGCCCCACTTATTGCCGGTGAAAAGGCGGGTGTTGAGGTAGTAAACGTCCGCTTTATATGGCGAATTGAAGCCGTATTTCCACCCTGCGATGGTGGACATGACCGGGATATTCTGCGTGGCGAGCGTGTGCTTTCCCGCGCCGAAAGTGTCGGCGAATTGACCAAGGTAAACGAATTGGGCGCACTGCGATTCGCGGACGATGAGTTGCGCACCGTTTTTGATCTCTTTGTCCTGATCGGGCCAGCGATAGGAGAGGGTGTCTCGCGAGTCGTCGGTCCATTCGATGATTTCGATGAGTTCGCCTTTGATGAAGTCCATGAGTCCCATTGTAGTGTGTCCTTTCGTTGTGTGTTTGTTGCGTGGTGAGGAGCGCCACCTTAGCGGGGTGTCAGTGAGTGTCAGGAAAAAATTTTGCTCCCGAGCTTCGCATTGTCATCACTCACGCCGAGCCCCAGCGTGCACCGTCTTCATGCCTGCATCGACCGCGCTACCAATTTGGAAAATCCACACTGAAATCCTGCGCACTCTGCGGGAGGGAAATCGCCTCGTGCTCGTGGCTCCCACGGGCTCGGGAAAGACGACGCAGGTGCCGCAGATGTTGCTCGATGCGGGGATCGCGGGCGACCGGATGATCGTGGTTTTGCAACCGCGTCGCGTGGCGGCTCGCACGGTGGCGACGCGCGTGGCTTGGGAGCGTGAGGGGAAGCTGGGCGCGGAGGTCGGGTATCAAATCCGGTTCGATGATCACACGAGCGTCGGCACGCGCATTTGCTTTGTCACCGAGGGCATTTTGCTGCGCTGGCTGCAAGATGACCGCACGCTGGCAAATGTCGGCGCGGTGATCTTCGACGAATTCCACGAGCGCAATTTGCTCAGCGATGTCGCGCTCGCGTTGGTGAAGCATTTGCAGCAAACTCAGCGGCCCGATTTGGCGATGGTCGTGATGTCCGCGACGCTCGATGCCGAGCCGGTTGCTGCGTATTTGGACCAGTGCCCGATCCTCATTTCCGAAGGGCAAAGTTATCCGGTGGAAGTCGGCTATCTTTCCGTGCCCGACTATGGGCCGATTACCGCGCAAGCGGCGGAGACGGTCGAGCGCATCCTCGATGGCGGTGCGCCCGGGGACATCCTCGTTTTTATGCCGGGGCGCGGCGAAATCAACGGCACGCTGGACGCGCTACGAGGAATGAGGACGCGGGAGCGCGTGGCCTGCATCCCGTTGCACGGCGAACTCGAACCGCAGGAACAGGACCGCGCTTTTTCCCCGAACCCGCTGCGCAAAGTGATCGTCGCCACAAACGTCGCGGAGACCAGCGTCACCATCGACGGCATCCGCCACGTCGTGGATAGCGGCGTCGCCCGCGTCGCCCGCTACGATGCGGAACGCGGCATCGGCACGCTCTTGCTGGAGCCCATCAGCCGCGCCAGCGCCGACCAGCGCAAAGGCCGCGCGGGACGCACCGCGCCGGGCACGTGTCATCGCCTTTGGACCCCGAGCAGCCACAAAGACCGCGACGAACGCAACACGCCGGAGATTCAGCGCAGCGACCTCGCCGAAGTCGTGCTGCTGCTCCACTCGCTCGGCATCCGCGAAGCCGCCACCTTTGACTGGCTGGACAAACCCGAGACGCAAGCCGTCGAACGCGCCGAGCGACTGCTCACCATGCTCGGTGCTTTGCTCGATGCGGCGCTCACGCCCATCGGTCGTCAAATGCTCCGCCTGCCAATGCACCCGCGCTACTCGCGCATGCTCATCGAGGCCAGTCAGCGCGGTTGCGTGCCCGATGCCGCCTTGTGCGCAGCGTTGGTGAGCGGACGCGATTTGCTCGCGCGTCTCGACCGCGACGATGCGCAAGCCAAAGCGGCCCGCGAGCTGTTTGAAGACAGCGCCGACTCCGATTTCATCACCCTCATGCGGGCCTACGAGTTTGCGAAAGCGAACGGCTTCAGCTTCGAGCGATGCCGCGCGTACGGCATCAATGCAATCGTCGCACGGCAAGTGGAGCAGACCTTTCAACAAATCATGCACGCCGCCCGCCAACAGCGCCTCGATGCTCCCGATGCCAAACCAACAAGCGAAGCCCTGCTGCGCTGCCTCATGGCCGGGTTCGTCGATCAACTTGCCAAACGCCGCGAACCCGGCAAGCCCGCCTGCGACCTCACCGATCAACGCACTGGCCAGCTCGTGCGCGAAAGCGTCGTGCAAGACGCCGGCTTTTTCGTCGTCGCCAACCTCCGCGAAACACCGACGGGCCAAACCCTTCTCAGCCTCGCCACCGCCGTGCAGCCCGCATGGATCGCCGAGATGTTTCCGCAGCATCTCACCACCACCGTCGCGCACCTTTTCGATGCCCAAAACAAACGCGTCGCCGCCACGAAACTCGTGCGTTACCGCGACCTCGTCATCGAGCAAAAGCCACAGCAGCGCGACCTCGACCCCGTCGCCAGCGGACGCTGCCTCGCCGAAGCCCACAGCGCCGGAGCCTTCGACCTCCCGCTCATGGATCATCGCGTAAAACAATTCATCGCCCGAGTGGACCTCATCCACGCCACCCTGCCCGAACTCGAATTCGCGCCCTTCGACAAACCCGCCATTACCGCCAGTCTGGCCCGAGCCTTCACCGGCCTCACCCACGTCAAAGAAGCCCAAGCCGCGCCGCTCATCGCCGCCTTTCACCAGCATTTAGAAAAAGGACAGGTGAGCTGGCTCGACGAGCTAGTGCCGCTCTCCATGCCCTGGCCCGGCGGCGGCACGATCAAAATCAGCTACCTCAACGACCTCCCCGAAGCCCAAGTGAAGCTCCAAGAATGCTTCGCACTAAACTCGCACCCCAAGCTCTGCGAAGGCCGCCTGCCCATCGTTCTCAGCGTCCACACCCCCGACGGCAAACGCCTCGTGATCACCAAAGACTGGCCAAGTTTCCAAACCCGCGAATGGCCCAAGCACCGGCAGGCTGTGGCGAAGAAATTCCCGAGCGTCATGTGGCGGTAGGGATTCCATATGCCCAGAGTGTAGTCGCAGCGGGACGTAGAATTCGCGTAGTGGAAAAATTTCGGTCGAGAGTGTTGCCCGAAGCCGCACTCGAAATCGCCTTGCCCCAGCTGGGCTTGCTCTGCAAAAGCGGCCCATGTCTTCCGCTCGAATATTACTTTCCCTCTCGATTGCCGCACACGTTTTATCCGCGCGAGCCGTGTTGCCGGTGGAGGATTGGAATGAGCTCATGAAATTGACTGGCGTGAAGCCAATCTTCATCGCCCCAAAGAGCATCAGCGAGGAAGAGGCGCGGTTGCAGCATTTGGAATGGATGAAGCGGACGTGGCTCGCGCCGGAGTTGAAGCGGCTGGAAGGGGCGGCGGATTTCGCGGCGCTGAAGCCCGTCTTAGAATATGCGGTGCGGGTTTCTGCCGTGCAGGAGTCCTCTTCCATCGCTCCGAAGTTCCTAGGTACGGTGAGGGCGGTGCTCGCAGGGGCGGAGCGGCGGCCAGTGACGGATTTTTTGTGCATGATGGTGTTGCGCCACACGCCTTCGCCGCCGCCGAAGGAAGTCGTGAAGGCGTGCACGCTCGTGGTGGATGCGCCGAAGGACGCCGCGTTGCCTCATTTGATGCGCCTCGTCGCGCAGGCGCTGGTGCTGAGCTACGCTGACAATTACAAAATCGGTAATTCAAACGACGAGCAGACGAAATACTACGAGGTGTTGACCGAGTATCTTCAGTCGGACTTCGACGAAGAAGATGCGCGGTGGAATGTGTCGTGGCAGCTCGATAATCCGCTAGATGCAGTCCGCTGGAACCGTGAACCCCGGCACATCGACCTCTTTGAAAAATCGAAACTGCCCGAATGGGCGCGGATGAATCTGGCCGGCGCAACGCACATCAAGTGGGCATGGAACGCGTCGGGCCGAGGTTGGGGAATCCCAAAGCAGAACGGTATGGAGATTCAGGCCAAGCAGCTCGCGAAAGCCCGGACGAAGCTGACGAAGGCATGGAAACTCAAGCCCATGGTGCCCTACGCGGCGACGGATATGATGGCGGTGGTGCGGATGAGCGGATTTGCCGAGAGCGAGGACCGCCGGACCTGGCTCGATCGAGCAGCGGCGGCGGAGTTTGATCATCTCGCGGCTTTTCGTGAGTATGTGAACTCCAGCCGTCCGTATCACACCGGCGAAGGGGCGGAGATGGTGGCGTTTGGCCGCGCGTGTGCGGAGACGAAACGGTATGACTCGGAGTTGCCGACGATTTTTAATTTGGCGCTGCACCGGTATGCGGCGGACATCGAGGACTGGCGGCCCGTTTACCGCAACCCAGACATCGGCAAGTTGATGGTGGAGACCCGTCGGCTACGGACGGAGAAATTGGTGGGCACGGCATCCGAGAAGAACTCTTACTCGCAGCTCTTTTTTGAGAATTGGCTCATCGGAGATTACCCGGCGGCGGCAGCGGCGTTGGCGAAGATACGGATTTCTGAGGACGCGCATTGGATGGGGAACGAGACGCAGGCAATGGCCTCGTTTGTGAATGTGGACGAGGGCTTGGTGATGCGTGAAGTGATGATGCTCGGCGGGCCGAAGCGCGCTGAGTATGAAAAGACGCTGGAGGCTTTTGCTAAAGGGAATTTCGAAGAATGCGTCGCGCTGACCCAACCGCTGATAGACGCCACGAGCGATGAAACGAAAAACCTGCTCATCGGGAATAGCGAGCTGGCGAAGTTCCAGTTTCACTACGCAAAAGGCGGCTGGAAGGACGGGTGGACGCCGATGCCGATCTCGAAGTGGTCGTGCTGGGCCAATCTCGCAGGCAAGTCGGTATGGAACGAGAAGACGAAGCGGATGCGATTCACGAGCACTTGGGAGTTTAGTAAATGTCTGTTTCGCGGGAGACTCGGCAAGGACTTCGAGGTGCGCGGTCACATCGCACACAGCCGTGGGGCGAGTGCGGGAGGGCTTGGCATTTTCAACGGGCACTCGCCGCAGGGCACGGGGCGGACGCAGGCGTTCTGGTGGTCTATGCGGGTGGATTGCGACGGGCAGAACCAAAGCAGGGTGCAGTTTGCGCCGAAGTATGACGCGGGCAGTGACGAGCAGAAATCCGTGGATTCAAAAGACGGACTCGCATTCACCTACCGCTGCGAAAAGGGCCGTGTGACGTTTTCTGTCGGCGACAAAGTGATCATCAAAAACGGGCGTATGCCCGACGACGCGCCGAGTGGAGACGGCGCATTCGGGTTCGGAATTCTCGGGCAGGGGAGTTCTTCGTGGGCCGAGATTTGGAATGTCGAAGCGCGGATGCTGGGCGGTAAGCAGTAAGCCCACTGCCAAAATCCTCCGTTGACCCCGCCCCCTCGGATACCGTTTCCTCCGCGCCGATGGCTTACGAATTTACACAGACCCGCCGCATTGAGTTTGCGGAGACGGATATGGCGGGGATTGTGCATTTTGCGAACTTCTACCGGATGATGGAGACCACGGAGCACGCGTTCTTTCGCTCGCTGGGCTTTTCGGTGCATCAGGAGATAGGCGGCGTCCGCATCGGTTGGCCGCGCGTCTTTACGTCGTGCGAGTTTTTCAAGCCGCTGCGGTTTGAGGAGATGGTGGACGTTCAGCTTCTCATCACCGAAGTCCGCAACCGCTCCATCAGCTATGGGTTCCGTTTTTGGAAACACGACGGCGCAGAGCGGGTGGAAGTCGCTCGTGGAGCCGTCACCACCGTCTGCACTGCGATGGGGGAGAAGCTCTCCGCCGTGCCGATCCCCGAGGCGCTGCGCGCTGCAATCAGCGTCGCGCCTGCGGAGTTGCTCGCGATTTTCTCACCCACTGCGGCCAAGTAAACACGCGGCTTGCGGTTCTCACTCAACGTTCAATGTCCAATCAACCAACCACAAAAAAATCAATGAACTGGCTACTCTTCGCATTTCTCACCGTCGTAACTTGGGGCGTCTATGGCGTCCTCCTGCACAAGGGGAGCATGGGGATGGAGGACAAACTTAATGGCCGCTACAAGGCGTTCCTGTTCGTCGGCTTCGCCTACTTTCTTGTCGCCGTGCTGGCCCCGCTGGTGATGCTGCGGTTGAGCGGGAAGGTGGGTGCGACGAACTTCCTCGCGTATCCCACGACGGGTTGGGTGTGGTCGCTCATCGCGGGTGTAGTGGGCGCAGTCGGGGCGTTCGGGGTGCTGCTGGCCTTTGGCGCAGCGCCGGACCCGAAGCCGGTTTACGTGCCGGTCGTCATGTCCATCATCTTTTGCGGAGCGCCCATCGTGAACGCCTTTGTCTCAATGATGGAGCATCCGCCGACGCACGGGCTGGCCTCGGTAAAATGGCAGTTCTGGGCGGGAATCCTCATCGCAGCCATCGGTGGCAGCATGGTGGCGCTGTATAAACCAGACGCGCCTGCGCCTGCGGCAAAGCCTGCGCCGACGCTGGAGGCTGCGAAGCAATAGTGGCCGATGGCCGATTTTGAGGAACTCCTCCGCGGTCTCGCGGGCAACGCCTTCCAGCGCACGCGCATCGCGAATGGCTGGGCTGGCGTGCCTTTTACCACGAAGGCCGAACTCGTCGCCGACTTCGCTGCGCATCCGCCTTATGGGAGCAACCTGACTTTTCCGCGAGCCCGCTACACGCACTTCTGCCAGACGAGCGGGACGACGGGCACGCCGCTGGCGATTCTCGATACGCCGGAGTCTTGGGACTGGATGCTCGGCAACTGGCAGCGCATCTACCGCGAGTCCGGCGTGCTGCCCGGCGATGCGATCTATTTTGCGTTTTCGTTTGGGCCGTTCCTCGGCTTTTGGACGGCGTTTGAGGCGGCGGCGAAATACGGGGCGCTGTGCATCCCCGGCGGCGGGCTTTCCAGCATCGCCAGACTGCGCGCGATGAGCGCCCATCGGCCTCGTGTGCTGTGCTGCACGCCCACGTATGCGCTGCACCTCGCAGAAGTCGCGCGCAAGGAGGGCATCGAGGCGCGGGTGGAGAAAATCATCGTTGCTGGCGAGCCCGGCGGCAGCATCCCGAGCGTGCGCGAGCGGATCAGCGCCGCGTGGGGTGGGGCGGAAGTGCTGGACCACTACGGCATGACGGAGGTCGGCCCGGTGGCATTCCAAAAGGACGGCGCGCTCCATATTATAGAAGAGAGCTACTTCGCCGAAGTCATAGACCCCGTTACGCTCGCGCCCCAGCCCGATGGCGAGTTGGGCGAACTCGTCCTCACTCCGCTAGGCCGCACCGCATGGCCGCTCTTGCGCTACCGGACGGGCGACCTCGTCCGCCGACGCGGCTGCGCGCTGGAAGGCGGAATCCTCGGGCGGGTGGACGACATGATCGTCGTGCGCGGAGTGAACATTTACCCCAGCGCCGTGGATGCCGTGGTCTGCACCGTGCCGGGGATTGCCGAGTATCGCGTCAACGTCTGGAAGCGAAGCGAGCTGACCGAACTCTCCGTAGAGATCGAAAGCGCAGATGCCGCCGCCGCCGCACACCTAGAGCGAGCGCTTACGGAAGCGTTCTCGCTTCGCATCCCCGTGACGTTGGTTGAGGAGCTTCCCCGGTTTGAGCTCAAAGCGCGGCGCTGGCGGCAGGGGTAGCCGCGTCATCCAGACAAAAAACAAGGCCGTGTTCCGAAGAACACGGCCTTGAGTGAATACTATTCGGGATGGATTTAGCGGCGTTTGAATTCCTGCTCTTCCGAGCGGCGGCGCTTCATCTCCTGTTCGTCGGAGCGACGGCGTTTCATTTCTTGGTCGTCGGAACGGCGACGTTTGAACTCCTGCTCGTCAGAACGACGGCGCTTCATTTCCTGCTCTTCCGAGCGGCGGCGCTTCATTTCTTGCTCCTGAATCTGCGATTCGCTGACGACCATCGCTTGGAGAGCGGGGCCGGCAATGAATGCAAAGGTCAGTGCGATAAGGACTTTTTTCATTGTTGTTGTGTTGTGTTGTGTTGTTTTGCCCCTGCCACACACTTCGGTTTTTTCAGCCTCTGTGCGAGGCAGTGACGAACGCGGTTTAAGCAAAACTCTCATTCTTGACAGGATTTTGTTTCAAAAATTATGCCGAGCGATTGCCCCTTTTTTACACCGTCCTGCTTAAATACTTCACGCCGGACTCGGCGCACCTACCCCATTTTGAAGCGAATATCTCTGACGGCCTTGCCGAAACGCTTCTTTACCTTCGCCAAAATCTCGCGCTTCCAAGTTGTTTCCAGCTCAAATTTCATCGAAGCCTGAAGCACTCGGACGTAAAGGATTCCCTCAAAAAGGCGACTCGGCGTTGAGTGATTTGAGAGAAACTCGCCTACAATTTCATGCCACGCAGCGATGATTTCTTCCTCCGTTACCCTACTCCCCAGCCCCAGTTCCTTCATGAGCGCGTCCACGAGCGGTCCCATTGCCTTCGCCGTATCCTTTGGAAACGGCGTCTCCGGCAGACCTCGCCATTCGGCGATGACTTGGGCTCTCAGTCGATTGTTCACGTCCAGAGACTGCGCGGTGCGGTGAATCGATCCAATCCTAATTTGCCGAACGCCGGCTTGCCCGCTACCGTACGGTAAATGAACCAACGTCCGCAACTTTCCGCCGCCGATCAGCGGCGCCTTGATGGTCTCGCTGCGAGCTTCGGCGACTTGCGAAAAAGGAACATCGGTTATCCCTGTAATCAGGATTTTGACTATTCGGAACTCGCCCCGTTTTTCGCATGGTCTGCGAATAATATCGGCGACCCGTTTGGGCCGTCGAACTATCGGCTGAATACGCTGGGGTTTGAGCGAGAGGTGCTCGGCGAGTTTGCGCGACTTGCGCAGGCGGAGGAGGGGCAGTGGTGGGGCTACGTCACGAGCGGCGGGACGGAGGGCAATATGTATGGGCTCTACGTGGCGAGGGAGTTGTTCCCGGATGGTATCTGCTATTTCAGCGAAGACACGCACTACTCCGTGGCGAAAGTTCTGCGGCTCCAGCACACGCGGAGCATCATGCTGAAATCGCAACCGAACGGCGAACTGGACTACACCGATTTGCGCGAGACGCTGCGCATCCATCGCGATGCGCCGCCGATTATCTTCGCGAATATCGGCACGACGATGAAGGGCGCAGTGGATAATCTCGCGACGGTCCGCGGCATTCTCGCGGAGCTGGCGATCCCTGCTTCGTACATCCACGCCGACGCGGCGTTGAGCGGAATGATTCTGCCGTTTGTCGATGAGCCGCAGCCGTGGAATTTCTCCGCCGGGGCTGACAGTATCAGTATCAGTGGACACAAGCTGCTCGGTTCGCCACTGCCGTGCGGCATCGTTCTCGCGAAGAAAAGGAATGTGGAACGCATCGCTCGGAGCATCGAGTACATCGGCGCGCTCGATACGACTATCGCGGGATCGCGTAGCGCGTTCGGGCCGTTATTTCTTTGGTATCGGCTGCGCACGCTCGGCACTTCTGGCGTCACTGAAATCGTCCGCCGCAGCCTTGAGCTTGCGGCATTCGCTGAGGAGCGGATGAACGCTGCGGGCATCCCAGCGTGGCGGCACAAGAACTCCGTGACGGTCGTCTTTCCCCGCCCGCCCGCAGCGCTCATGGAGAAATGGATCATCGCCCCCAAGGGGAATATCGGTCACATCATCACGCTGCCGCATGTCACGGAGAATATCATCACGGAGTTCATCGCCGACTTTGTAAAAGCACGCCCATGAAACGCTACACCGCCGCCCAACTCGACGAACTGCCCGGAGTCCCGTGCCCATGCGGCACGGCACGGCGTGCGTTTGCCGAACTCCCGAGCCCGCTGCTGAGCGCGCATCTCGTGGAGATCTCCACGGAGGCTCGCACGCATTACCATAAGCGCCTTACGGAAACCTATGTCGTCATCGAGGGCGAAGGCTGGCTGGAAGTGGACGGCGAGCGCATCCCGCTAAAGCCGCTCACCACCGTCACCATTCGCCCCGGTTGCCGCCACCGCGCTGTGGGCAAGCTGAAGCTGCTCAATTTCGTCGTGCCTGCATTCGACGCGGAAGACGAGTGGTTCGACTGAACCGTTTATTGGCACTCACAGACGATTCGGAAGCCGACATCGTTGCTCTGATAAGTCGGGAGGTTAGAGTTCCGGGCGCAGCAGCGAAGGCTGGAGATGCGTGATTTCCACGAGCCTCCTCGATACACGCGCTTGGTGGTGATTTTGGTGATTTTAGGGTTCACAGTCTCGCGGCCTTTGTAGGGCTCCAAGGCATCGAGGCACCACTCGAAGACGTTGCCAGCGAGATCTTCGATTCCGAACGGACTGGCCCCTCGCGGGAAGCTGCCGACGGGAGCCGTCTCGGCGAAGCCGTCGTCCACGTTTGAGTCACGCCATGCAAATTGCGTGCGTACATCGGCGAAATTGGCCAAGTGTCCGGTGACGGCGCGGTCGCCCCACGGGAAGAGTCGTGTCTCGCCGCCCCGCGCTGCGTATTCCCACTCTGCTTCGCTCGGTAGGCGATATTTGCGGTTCTCACGTTGACTGAGCCATTTGCAAAACTCCTCAGCTTCTAGGGAGCTGACGTAGATGACTGGGTGCGTATCATCTGCCCACGCACCACGTTTGTTGCGGTGGGTGGGGTCGTATTTCTCATACATCCCGTTCGTGATGGGCACGCGGCTCATGTGGAAGGCGGAGAGGATGACCGGGGTGACGGGTTGCTCGTTTTGTTGCGCATCAGGCGTTTCGCAGCCCATGCGAAATTGGCCGGTGGGGACGAGATACATGTCCTGCCCAAGCGTGTTGATGAAGTTTGGATAACGGAGTTTCTCTTCAACTCGGGAAATCGGGGACAGGTTGATCTCTTGCTTGGGTGCCGCCACCGGACGGACTGTAGTGGGGGAGTGGCGCACGGGGGCGACAACGGGGCGTGGCGGAGCGACGGTTGTGGCCGTGGCGGCGCGTGCCGGTGGTCCGCTGGCGGCCATTGGCTTGGACGCCATTTCCTCGAGATATTCGTCGATCAGATCCTCCGCTTGCCCGCCCGTGAGGCCAAGGCCCTCTCCGACGTTGCACATGGCGTCGCGCTGATCATCGCTCATCTCTTCGCCATCAAGGCACAGGCGCGACATGCCTAGGATTTTGCGAAACTCGGCGACTGGTTCCCGCTCTTGCGAAACCGGTATTGCGATAGGGAGTAAATGGTGCGCTATCGGTTGTTGCTCAATGATCGGTATCTCGACCACGGGCGGCGGTGGGATGGGCGGTGCTAGCGCGCCGATACGTGCACTCCCCGTGCGTTCGAGTTCGGCGTCGATGACGGGAAGCATGTCCTCCTGTTTGAGCCCCATCGCTTCGCCAGCGGTGAAAAGGCGAGCCTGCCCCTCCTCGGTTAGCTTTTTTTCCGCGAGGGTGAACGTGATGAGCTTTCTAAACTCCACGACGGCTTTCGCGACGAGTTGTAGGTGCAACTCTGCATCGTGTTTCGAGCGCTTCTCGGGATCAAGAAGCTGCGTGCGTGCTTCGGCAAGGAAATGGGGCGCTTCATCAAGCCCCTGACGCAACAGTTGCGCCATCGGGTTGCTCGGTTGGTTTTTGAGTGGGAGTTTCTTCTGCCACCAGACGTGGAGAAGGCGTGTATTTTCCTCAATGAGATCGGCACTAACGTTGCCCGCATGGTCGAGGCACAGGCGCTCGTAGAGGTTGGGCGAATTATAAGTCCGCCATCCTTCCCATCGGAGCGGATTGTCAGGTATCGGATTTGGAAGTGCCAAGTGCGTGGGCTAATGCGCGCCGGCGCCCGCTACGAAATCTGAAGCTGGGCGAGGTCTGCGGTTGCGAGTTCGAGTTCGTTTTCTGAAAGGCCCGTATTTCGCGCGATGGAGACGCGACTCGTGCGTCCGTATGCTTCCACGACGACTTCGAGTACCTGATTCTCGTTATAGTGGTAAGTCAGTTCCACTGGAGAGCCTTTCGGCAGGAACGGCGGCAGCTCGATGTCGCAGATTCCCAACGGCGTGCATTCGCCAGGGACGGTGCTCTCGCCTTCCACGACACGCACGATCGCGTTCTTCATATTGGCCTTTGCTGTGCCGAAGCTGTTTTTCATCTCGTTCGGGATGGTCGTCATTTTCGGAATCATCGTGAACACGTATTCCTCCATCTTGCCGTCATCCCAGAGCACTACGCCGAGGGTGTGGGTGGTGATGTTTGTGACCTTGATTAGCGATCCGTCGGCTGCGGAGAAGACGTCCCGCACTTCCGACGCGATGCTGCGCTCGCCGACATCATCTTCCTGCTGGAGCATGGAGAGCATCCCCTGTATCGCCGCGCCGAGCGCCACTGCTTCATCGGGGCTGACATCTTCAGCGACGGGGCGGTTCGACGATTCCGTAATCATCGTCCGTACTGAAGGCACGCGAGTCATACCTCCGGTGAGTAAGACGCGGTCAATATCCTCCCAGCCGAGTTGCGCTTCCTGCATGACGATTTCGCAGATGGATTTGCACTTCTCGATGAGGTGCCGTGTCTTGGCCTCGAAGTCCTCGCGCGTGAGCTCGATTTTTACGCTCTTGCCGTTGTAGCTGTGAACGAGGGTCGTCCGCTGGCGAGTGGAGAGTTGTACTTTTGCGGTGAGTGCCCGGTTATAGAGGTCTTGGTAGCTTTGGAGATCGAGCAGGGGATTCTCGCCATGCTGCTTGTCGAATTCGTCGGCCACCCAGTTCACGATTACGTCGTCCCAGTCTTTGCCCCCGAGGCGGTGGTCCCCGTTGCTCGCGACCATCCGAATGTGGTGCCCTTCGATGCGCATGATCGTGACGTCGAACGTCCCGCCGCCGAGGTCAAATACGAAGACTGAGGTGGACCCCGAAATTCGGGCCAGGGGCTAAGCTATAAAATGGCGGTGGGAGGCGTGTTCAAACACAACACAAAGAACCACCACAAAATGAAACAAAAACGCAAGCGGTACGAAGCCGCATTTA
>CAMDQC010000132.1 GCA_945905735.1 Prosthecobacter debontii
GCATCAGGGGAGGGGACCATCCGCTCGACGGCAGCGCCGTTCACCCCGAGCGATACGACCTCGTCGCCCGCATGGCGGCGGATGTCGGCTGCACCGTATCCGACCTCATCGCCGACGGAACCAAGCGCGCGAAGATTGATGCGAAGAAATACGTCACCGAAGAAGTCGGCCTGCCCACGCTCAACGACATCATCAAAGAACTCGCCAAACCGGGCCGCGACCCCCGAGCGCAGTTCGAGACGTTTTCGTTCGCCGACGTTCACACGATGAACGACCTCAAGCCCGGCCAGAAGCTCCCCGGCATCGTCACCAACGTCACCGCATTTGGCTGCTTCGTGGACATCGGCGTCCACCAAGACGGCCTCGTCCACATCAGCGCCCTCTCCGACAACTTCGTGAAAGACCCCGCCGAAGTCGTGAAGCCCGGCCAGAAAGTGAACGTCACCGTGCTGGAAATCGACCTCGTGCGCAAACGCGTCGCCCTCTCCATGAAATCGAACGCCGTCGTAGAATCGCAGCGCAAACCCGGCGCACCCAAAGAAGCGACAAAACGCGACGCCGAGCGCCACACCGGTGGCAAGCCGAGCGGCGGCGGAATGGGAAATCCCTTCGGCGGCGAAGACTGGTTCTCCCTTGCGCAGAAAAAGAAGTAGGCCGCGTTCGCTACTCCACCGTCACGCTCTTCGCCAAGTTGCGCGGCTTGTCCACGTCGCATCCGAGCTTCACGGCGGTGTGGTAGGCGAGCAGTTGCAGCGGGATGGCGGTGAGAATTGGCGAGAGGTAATCGGGGCAGGCGGGGATGGTGATGATGTCGTCGGCGAAGCGGCGCAGCGCTTCTTCGTGGCCCTCGGTGCCGATGGCAATGATGGGGCCTTTGCGGGCGCGGACCTCTTCGATGTTGCTGACGTTTTTCTCGAAGACGGAGTCGTGCGGCGCGATGACGACGGTGGGCAACTCGGGCGTGATGAGGGCGATGATGCCGTGCTTTAGCTCCGCGCTGGGGTGGCCGCTTGCGTGAATGTAGCTGATCTCTTTCATCTTCAGCGCGCCTTCGAGGGCGATGGGATAATTAAACTGCCGCCCGAGGAACATCATCGCTTGCGAGCCTGCGTATTTTTCCGCGATGCGGCGGATGTGTTCGCTCTGCTCTAAAATGCGCGCGATTTTTCCCGGCAGCGCCTCCAGTTCATCAATGATGCGCAGCCCTTCCGTTGTGCTGAGATGCCGGATGCGCCCGAGGAGGAGCGCGATGAGCGTGAGGATGGTGACTTGGGAGGTGAAGGACTTCGTGGCCGCGACGCCAATCTCCGGCCCGGCGTGCATGTAAGCGCCGCCGTCGCTCTCGCGGGCGATGGTGCTGGCGACGTTGTTGCAGATGCCGAGCGTGCGCAGACCTTTGCGCTGGGCCTCGCGGAGGGCGGCGAGAGTGTCGGCAGTTTCGCCGCTTTGGCTGATGCAAAAGACGAGCGTGTTTTTCGGCAGCGGGAGCTGGCGGTAGCGGAACTCGCTGGCGAACTCCACTTCCACCGGCACATGCGCAAGCGCCTCGATGATATACTCGCCGCACATCGCCGCGTGCGCCGCTGTGCCGCAGCCGGTGAGGATGATGCGGTCAATGTTGCGCAGCTCCGCCGCCGTCATGCCGAGCCCGCCGAGCTTGGCGGTGGCGTCTTCGCGGGAAAGGCGACCGCGCATGGCGTCGCGGATCGTCTCGGGTTGCTCGTAGATTTCTTTGAGCATGTAGTGCGGATATTCGCCGAGGCTCACGTCCTCTGCGGAGAACTCCACTTTCGAGACTTCGTAGCCGCTGGCACCGCCGAGCAGAGAGGTGATTTCAAAGTCGTCCGCGCCGAGCACGGCGATGTCAAAGTCCTTCAAATACACGGCCTGCTGCGTGTGGGCGACGATGGCGCTCACGTCGCTGGCGAAGAAGTTCTCTCCTTTCCCCACACCGAGCATGAGCGGCGAGCCGCGCCGTGCGCCGATGATCACTTCGGGCGCATCGGCGTGCATGAGGATGATGCCGTAGGTGCCGACGACATGCGTGAGAGCGGCACGGAGCGCGGTGACGAGCCTCGCGCTGCCGGGCTCGCCGGTGAGGGCGTCGTAGTGTTTGCCGATGAGGTGCGCGAGGACTTCGGTATCCGTCTGCCCTTTGAACTCGTGGCCTTCGCTGATGAGCTGGTCGCGCAGAGTGCCGTAGTTTTCGATGACGCCGTTGTGGCAGATAAAGAGCCGCCCGCTTTGGTCGGAATGCGGGTGCGCATTGTCATCCGTGACGCCGCCATGCGTGGCCCAGCGCGTGTGGGAAATGCCGACGTGCCCGCTCACCGGCGACTCCGCGAGCAGGGCGGCGAGGTTCGCGATGCGCCCGACTTTTTTGCGCACCGAGATGCGTCCGTCTGCCAGCGTGGCGACGCCCGCCGAGTCGTAGCCGCGATATTCTAGCCGCCTCAGCCCATCGAGTAGCACAGGCACCGCGTCGTTCTTTCCGATGTATCCAACAATTCCGCACATAAGAGCGCGGACGTAAGCGTTTCCGGTGCCACCCTACAACGGCGACATCATGGAATCTCGTCCGCTGAAACCCGCTCCGCACCGCAGTAGCAGTTGAACGAGCGCGCTTTGAGGAAGGCGACGAGGGTCTTCGTTGCTGTGCTGAGTTCAGTGACGAGGGTCGTCGTGTTTTGTTTTTTGGTGCGCATAGCACCACCACTCTACCAAGTCGCCCCAGTCACTTTGATCGCTCTGGAACGCTTTGTTTATCAGCTTTCATGTCACCTGCCACCCGTTTCCACTCGCACCGCTACACTTCCGTTGGGTCATGGGAAATGGGGGCGCCTTTGGGATTAAATTGCGCGTCATTGTGGTTCGTGTCGCTTGTTTCCAGAGTGGGAATTGTCGCTTTTCGCACACCAACCCCATTTCCACGTCACCTTCAACCCAGCGACCGGACGCTTCATCGGGGAAAGCTTTTCGATTACGCGCCCGGTTTGTTCTGCATCTGCTCGCGTAACGCAAAACCGAGATTGCAATCCGGCCCTCAAGCCCTCACTTTGCGGCCCCTATGCAAGGAGAATTCAAAGACCGACTCGCACGTCACCGCAAAACGCTGACATACATCCACCTCCCCGCCAACCACACCATCTGGTTCAATCAAGCCCCGAAACTCTTCACCACCCTCGCCACCTCGTTCAAGCAAGGCGTGGACGCCTTCGGCACCGTGCACGGAGCGCAATCCGCCCCCGTAAGCTGGGCGCAACAGAACAAAGAAGAAAAGGAACTCGAAGACCTCGCCCACCCGCTCTGCAACGCCCTCTACCTCCACCTCACCATCACCGGCCACGCCGACACCGCCGCCGAGTGGAAAATGGGGATCACCGACTGGCGCAAGCTCGACGAGCAACTCCTCCTCGACAAAGGACTCCGCCTCCACACCCAGCTCCTCGCCGCCCTCGCCGCCACCCCCACCGTCGCCGACGACTACAAAATCACCGCCGCCCGCATCGCCGCCCTGAAAAAAGAGTGGGACGACTACAACGACATCCTCTCCAAACCCGTCGCCGACCGCGCGAGCCGCGCCGGCCTCACCGGCTCCACGCGCCCCCGCATGCGCGTCCTCGACGGCATCGTCGCCAACATGGACAAACTCGTCGTCAGCTTCCGCGACACCGAAGCCGGCACGGCCTTTGTGAACGGCTACTTCAAAGCCCGCAGCGTGGACAACGTGAACTCCGGCGGCACGCCGACGCCGACCCCAACACCGACCCCAACACCGACCCCAACACCGACCCCAACACCGACCCCGACCCCGACCCCAACGCCGACGCCAACACCGCCGCCCGTGCCGTAATTCCCAATGCGGGGCGATGAGCGCATGGAAAACACCGTCCCACTCCCGCGAGGAGCCGCCTTTCATTCTATTCGTTAAACCTAACATCCTTCCGCCATGCCACTTTTCAACGTAGCGAACGACGGCCTCAAGCCGATCCCTCAATCCTCATTCAAATCCGAGAAGCAGCTCCAACAGATGATCGAGGCGAATCTGGTTGCAGCGTTCAACTCGCGGTTCGTCGCTTCCGAGTTCCGCACTGGTGCCCTCCACGCCGGGAGGATCGATACGCTCGCACTCTCGGAGGACGACAATCCCGTGATCATCGAGTACAAGCTCGTCGAGTCATCGGATCTCATTAACCAAAGCCTTTTCTACCTGCATTGGCTCGCTGATCACCGGGGCGACTTCGAGATGGCAGCGCGGAAGAAGCTGGGGAATAACGTCGAGATCGACTGGTCGGACATCCGGGTGATTTGCATCGCGCCAAACTACAAGCGTTACGATCTTCACGCCGTGCAAGTGATGGGTGCCAATATCGAGCTTTGGCGTTACCGCTTGTTCGCAAACTCCAGCCTCTACTTGGAGGAGGTCTATCGTCAGTCCCTACGCGCGTCTCCCGATCCTGCTGAACCCGCAAAGAGCCCCGTCATCGGCAAAGCCGACAAGAAGGCACACCCCACGCCTATCACGGCGAGCTACACGCTCGAACAACACTTTTCCGGCAAGCCCGAGAAGGTATGTGCGCTGGCGCACATGGTAAGGGATTTCGTGTTGAGCTTGGACACCGCGATTCAGGAGACGCCAAAGAAACTCTACATCGCATACAAAGTGGGCCAGAACATCGTCTGCATGGAGATAAGGAAGCAACGCGTGACGCTGTTTCTAAAGCTCGATCCGAAGGCAGTCGTGAAGCCTCCCAAGAACTTCCGCGACGTTTCGGAGATCGGACATTACGGAACAGGAGATTTCGAGTTGGTTCTCGATTCTGAGCAAGATGCCGAAGCGGCGTTTCCTTTCATCGAAGCTGCATACAAAGCCATCGGCGGGTAGTTGCGCGATCTGCCTAAGCCGCCCTTGTGCGGGGCGATTATCCATTTGACTTCTTTTTACGCGGCGAATTCCGTCATCCCGCCATGACTCAAGACACACCTGCGCCTTTTCCTGAACCGGATTCTGTGACCCCGGAGGAGTTTGACCGACTTCTGGCGACGAACCCGGAGTTTGTCGCGCATGTGAGGGCGGGGTATGAGGAGGCGCTGGCGACGCCGCCGACGCCGGAGACGGAGCACCTTTACCCCGGAATCCGAAATGCGCTGGAGGGTTTCAACGATCACGTCGCGGAGATGCGGGTGATGCACAAGTTTCAGGAGCTTCGGGCGGCGATGAAGGAGGTCTTCGAGGAGAGGAAGCTGGATCAAGTCCCGCATGTGCTGGCGCTGCTGGGGGAAGTCGAGGATCTGGTGCTCGATGTGAAGGAGGCGAAGCGCAGCGAGACGTTCCAGGCGCTCGAACCGGTGAAGGAGGTCCTGCGTAATATCCGGGATATGGTGGACAAGGCCGGCGGCGATGAAGCGGGGGGATTTTAATCGACTGCGATGAAATGGCCGAAGGGATTTAAGAAGCTCTCCGATTTCGATTCTGGTCCGCTGGACGATGAGGCGGAGGTGATCCGGAAGACGGAGGCGATGCTGTTTTTCCTCAAGAAAAACCGCGCGGAGTTGCGCACGCGCGGGGCGCCCGTGGGCGAGTGGCTGGCCGACACCGAGAGCACGCTCCTGAATCTGCGCAAGGCTATCGTGGCGGATGAGGCTGCGGAGGAGAACATGCTGCAGAAGCAGGCGGATCTCGCGGATCAAGAACGCAAGATGGCGGTTTGCATCCTTCAATGCGCACGCCATCTCGCGGAGGTGCGCAAAGGGTCGAAAGGGCCGCTGACGCCCAAGGAGGAGAAGGATCTGGATGCGCTGCTCGCGCAAATCGAGGCGGGTAAGCCGAAATTGCGGCTGCATCTCACGGCGGAGGAAATCCGAGAGCTGGAGGACGGCGGGTTTTTTTGAGCAAGAGGGTCCGATTGAACCCGATCTCCGCGAATGAAACCGCAGATGAACGCGAATTTTCGCAGATTTTGTTGCTCGCGAATGCTCTGAGGGGACCGGCGTTTCTCGTCCGCACGAAAATCTCCAACTCTCGCTTATCTGCGTTGATTTGCGCGTATCTGCGGTTTCAAAAGCGGCGTTCGGGTTGAAGAGGACTTGGCGGCTTTGAATTCGCATAAACCTCTGTCAAACAGGTCTTAGCGCCATTTTCCTGTGACTGAGTGAGCAATTCTCGCCGCTGAGGGAGGGGGGGACCGGGGCTGAGTGCGCAATTCTCGCCACTGAGGGAGGTGGGACTGGGGTTGGGTGCGCAGTTCTCGCCACTGAGGGAGGGGGGACTGGGGCTGAGTGCGAAATTCTCGCCACTGAGGGTGCCCGGATTGAGGCTGAGGGTGCCCGGATTGAGGCTGAGGGTGCTCGGATTGGGGCTGAGGGTGCTCGGATTGGGGCTGCGCTCACTTTCTACAACCTCAGTTCCATCTGGTTCTCCTGCGCGAGCGCCCAGGCTTCCACGCCTCGGCGGCGGAGGTCGGCGGCGAATTCGGCGGCGAATCCGTGCACGGTGAGGACGCGCTTGGGCTGCACGAGTTCGACGGCGCGCAGGAGTTCGTCGTAGTCGGCGTGGTCGCTCAGGGGGAATGCGGCGGCGCATCCGTAGCGAAACTTTGCGCTGCTCTCGACGGCCCAGCCGGTGACTGCGGCGGCGCGATATTTGCCGAAGCGGCGGTCGAGTTCGCCGGTGTCGCGGGTGTGGGGCCAGATGACGACGTGGCCGGCCTGCTCGGAGGGTTTCCAGCGGCGATAGGTGGTGGGGAATGCAGGCAGGAATTCGCGGTAAAGCTCGCACATTTTCCACGCGGCCTCGTGGAGCATCGGCGTGAGGCCCGCAGCGATGAGGGCGCAGACGAGTTCCTGCGCTTTGCCGAGCGAGTAGGCGAAAAGGATGGGCGTGGTGCCGTCGGCAAGCTGCTCGCGGCACCATGCGAGGAGGGCGGCGAGCACGTCGGCAGTGGGCGGCATCCGGTATTTCGGCAGGCCGAAGGTCGTCTCCATCACGAGCGTGTCGGCCTTGCACCACTGTGCGGGCGGGACGCTGAGGCTGGGGCGCAGTTTGAAATCGCCGGTGTAGAGCATGGAGCCGGCGTCGCTCTCGAAAAACATCTGTGCCGCGCCGAGGACGTGGCCAGCGGAGAGGAGCGTGGCTTTTCCTCCGCAGAGTTCCGTGCGTTCGCCGAAGACGGCAGTCTGCTCGCGCCGGTTCCCACCGAGCCGCTGGCGCATGATGGCGGCGGTCTCCGGCGTGGAGAAAAAGGCCTTGTGCCGCGCGGTGTGATCGCTGTGCCCGTGGGAGACGTAGGCGAATGGCTGCGCCTTCTGCGGGTCGAGCCACAGGTCGTGCGCGGGGAGGTAGAGGCCGTGGCGGTGGGTGATCTCCACCGGCTAGGGCTTCTTTGCGTAGCCGGAATACGGAGCCGTGTGCCCGTCTGCGCGGGCGATGGATTTCGTCTCCGCGCCGCGTGTCTCTTGGACGCGGATGGGGAAGGGCTCGCCGCTGTAGCAGACCTCCGAGAAGAACGCCCAAACGGACGAGCGATCGTTCACAAACATCGGCGCGAGTTTGCCCCCGGTCGTCGTGTAGCTAAAGCCGCCGAGCATCTCGCTGCGCCCTCCGCCGAGGGTGTGGAGGAGCGTGCCGCCGCGCTCCGTCTTGTAGCCGAGCACCCACACATCGCCGCCGTCGTTGGTAAGGTGCGTGCCGAGATTTTCGATGTTGAGCTGCCTCGCCCACACGCGCTGTTTGCGGAAGCGGAAGTCGTCGCCCACCACATCCTCGAGAAAGACCTCGCCGCCCTCCGCAGCCGGCGTGCTCTTGATCGTGTGCGTCTCCATGCTCCGCAGCACGACGGTGCGGCGCGTCGCAATCTCGACGCCGCCGCCGAGGTGCCCGAAGTGCTCCAGCGTCACCACCGGCGCGGCACCGTCCTCGATGCGGAAGTTCAAAAGGTCGCGCTTCCCGTAGTTCAGAAAACCGCTGATGCCGACCACGCTCCGCACTTTCCCACGCACGAGAATGGGTGCGACGGTCTTGTAGTGGCCGGGGAAAAAGACCGTCGTCGCGCCGGAGTCCATCGCTTTTTGGATCGCCGCAGTCGAGTCGTTCTTCCCGCTCGGGTCCGCGCCAAACGCATCCACTACCGCCCACTTCGACGAGACTTCCCAAGCCGTGCGCGGCGTCTCTTTTACCGGCAGTCGCAGCGACTCCGGCGGCGATGGAAATGCGCTCGTCGCCGCCTGCGAGCAATACTCCGCTATGACCGGCCCGAGGCTCCCAGCCTTATCCTCGCCCTTGATGCGCAGTACCGCGACCCAGTCCGGCGTGGCTACATCGCCGAGCGCGCGCTGGTAGCCGGAGGTCTTCACGTCGCGCAGGAAAATGCGGCCGCCATTGTAATTGATCACCGCTGGAACTTTCGCCGCGCCATCGCGCCCCGTGAGCGTGGAATCCACGAGCAGCATCGTCCCGTAGCTCCGCAGCGCGGGCACCGCGTTCTCACTCACCAACCCGCGAATGCTGATCGTCTGTCCTTCATTATCGAAGCCAAACTGCGATTGCCCGCGCAGCGTGATGCTCTCAAACGTCTGGCTATTCACCGAGCGCGCCGTCGCGATGCCGCGCCGAAAGCCGACCACCTCGCACCGGCTCACGAGCAGCGGCCCATTCATATCCCGATGCGCGAGGTCCAGCCCCACCGCGCCGCTCCCTTCGCCTGCGATAAATCGGCAGTCCCGCACCGCACCCGTATTATTCGAGTAAAACTGCAACGCCGTCGCGCCGGGATTCCCGTTCCCGACATCAAAGGTGAGATTCTCTACGTAATTAAAAAACCAATCCGCCGAGCCGAAGCCACCGCACCACATCATCGCTTCCGGTTTTTTCGCATCGGTAAAAGTCGCGTCCTTGAGCCGCAGCACCGTCTTATCTCGCTCCTGCCCTCGCAGCATCGTCTTCCCCCAATTGTCGTGCCCGCCGAACTTCTTCGGCCAAGTGAGCGTGCGACTCACTACATACGTTCCGCTTGGAAAAAAGAGCACGCGGTGGTGCCCGACGTTCTCATTCAGCGCCTGCTGAAGCGCCTCCGTATCATCCGAGACTCCATCCCCCTTCGCCGAATAGGGCGGTCGCGTCACATCCACCACATTCGCGTGCGGCGGGTAAGTTTGAGTCTCCGCGCGCAAAGCTGCGACGGCGCAAAGAGTGAGGAGCAGGAGTAGTTTCATAGAGTGTAAAATGGCTGGGCCTTTTGCGGGTCGAGCCACAGGTCGTGGGCGGGGAGGTAGAGGCCGTGGCGGTGGGTGATTTGCACGGGAGATCGCGGAGAACCTACTTCCCGCCGATCAGCTTTCGTAATGCGGCGAGGTTTTCTTCTTCGTCGAAAATAGCTCGCACGGAGATGTCGAAGCCAGGCACGACATCGCTCGAAAGGATGGCGTCCTTTTGCGCAGCGACGGGCGGATAGCTGTCCTCTTCTAAGCGGTAGGCTTCCACGGTTTCCGCTATTGGATCGATGATCCAATACTCCTGCACACCATGCAGCCCGTAGTCCTTAAATTTGATGCCCCGATCTCGCCCTTCGGTGCTGGGCGAGAGCACTTCGATGATGAAGTCAGGGATAGGGAATTTGAGCGTGTCGGGCTCGATGGATGCAGACTTTGCGGGGCCGAAAAACACCACATCCGGCTCGTAGTCGTTGCGCGGAAAGACGGTCATCGCTTTCTCCATCCGCACCTGCCCGATGCGCTGGGTGACGACGAACATATTCAGCAAACTGAACACTCGCTGTGTGGCAAGCAGATGCCGATTGAGCGCAGGCGAGTGCATGATGACTTGGCCTTGGATGAACTCCCATTTGTGCTCGGGCGTGATGTCCGCGTAAAACTTCTCGCGCAGCCTGCCTTCACGTCCCAAGGCACGCTGTGCCTCCTGAATTAGTTCAGGCAACACGGGAGAATCCAGCATGGCATCGAGAAGTTCGGATTTCATAGTGCCTGAGATAGCACGGAGCGCAGCGATGGTAAAGCGGGCTCCATTACTTCGCCGACTTGATCTCCACGATGTCGTGCGGGGCGCTCTCGCGCTGGCCGGCGCTGGTGACTTGGATGTAGCGCGCTTTCTGCCGCAGCTCCGCGAGGTTCCGCGCGCCGAGGTAGCCGAGGCCGCTTTGCACGCCGCCTGCGAGTTGGGCGAGGACGGTCTCCACGGGCGGGCTGACTTCTTTGACCGCCTCGATTCCTTCGGCGGTGACTTTGCGCGTGGCGTCCTTGCCCGTGTGGCCGTAGCGCGCGGCGCTGCCTGCTTGCATGGCGGCGAGGCTGCCCATGCCACGGTATTGTTTGAAGAGCTTGCCGTTGATTTCCATGATCTGTCCCGGCGCTTCGGGGCAGCCAGCGAGCAGCCCGCCGCACAGCACGGCGTTGGCGAGGGTGAGCGCCTTCACGATGTCGCCGCTTTTCACGATGCCGCCGTCGGCAATAATCGTCGCGCCTTTTGCGGCTGCGGCGCGGCTGGCGACGTAGAGCGCGGTGAGCTGCGGGATGCCCACGCCCGCCACGACGCGCGTCGTGCAGATGGAGCCTGGGCCTTGGCCGATCTTGATGATATTCGCTCCGCAATCCACGAGGTATTCCACGCCCGCGCCGCTCGTCACATTGCCCGCGATGATGGGCAAGTCTTTGTGCTCGGCGCGGATGAGTTTCACGATGTCCCCCACGCCGCTGCTGTGCCCGTGGGCGGTCGAGACGGCGATGGTATCGCACCCGCGCTCCACGAGCGCGCCGACGTGGCCGAGGATGCGCTCGCCATCCAGCGAACCGTCCGCTTTCCGCATCCCCACAAGGCTGGCACCGCACAGCAGCCGGAACTTCGCATCGCGGGCGGGCTTAAATTGCGAGCCGCGTTCGTGCAAGATGCGCTCGATGTCCGAGAGCGTGAACAGCCCCCGCAGGATGTCGCCATCGCCCACGACGATCAGTTTATGGATGCCCATGTGCTCGGTGAAAAAGCGGTCGGCCACCGCGATGGGATCGTCGCCCAGCGCGCTCTCGTGGATCGTCTGCACCTGCGAGCGCGGGAGCATCGCATCGCCCACCTTCCGCGAGGCATAGCGCGGGCGGACGGTGTGTCCGGGCAGCAACCCGATGAGCACGTTCTTTTCATCCACCACGGGGAATGTGCTGAACCCGAAGCGCCGCTCATCAATAATCGCCAGCACATCGCCGATGACCTGCGAGGGCTGCACTTTGATCGGGTCTTGGATGAGCCCGTGCACATTGTTTTTCACCCGCGACACTTCCGAGAGCTGCTGCCGCTCCGACATATTGCAATGGATGAGCCCCAGCCCGCCCGCCCGCGCCATCGCAATGGCCATCGGCGACTCCGTGACGGTATCCATGTCCGCCGAGAGAATCGGCAGATGGAGCTGAAGCCGCTCGTGCAGCAGCGTATCGAGCTTCGTATCGCGCGGGATGACATCGCTGAAGAGCGTCGCCAGCGTCACATCATCATAAGTCAGCGCAGTGGATGCGACGGACGGGAAAAACTCGTCGGCATTTTTGTAAAATTGAGCGTCAAGAGCAGCCATGACGGACAGTGCCAGAACGCAGCGGCGCGAGGGAAGCGATTTTCCAAACGAGACGTGGCCATCTCTATGAATTTCGATTTTGCCAATTTCGTGACACGCCACGCTGGACTAAACGGCGCGCTTTGCGGTATCGAGTGCGTCGCCAATACGGACCGGGCTTTAAGGGCTTGGCGGGAAAATTTCACAGCCCGTCCGACAGCCGGTTCCTTTACTTTTTCCGACCTACTTTCATGAAATATATTTTTGTCACCGGCGGCGTTGTCAGTTCCTTGGGTAAGGGGCTTGCGGCGGCGTCTCTCGGTACTTTGCTGGAACATCGCGGGCTCAAGGTCACGATGCAGAAGCTCGACCCATACCTCAACGTGGACCCCGGCACGATGAACCCGTTCGAGCACGGCGAGGTGTATGTGCTCGACGACGGCGCGGAGTGCGACCTCGATCTCGGGCACTACGAGCGGTTCACCAACGGAGTGCTCTCGCAGGGCAACAGCTCCTCCAGCGGGCAGGTGTATGAGTCCGTCATCAAAAACGAGCGCAAGGGCAAGTATCTTGGCAAGACCGTGCAAGTCATCCCGCACATCACGAACGAGATCAAACGCCGCATCCTCGCGCTCGGCGTGGAGCAGCCATGCGACGTGCTCATTACGGAAATCGGCGGCACCGTCGGCGACATCGAGGGGCTGCCATTTCTCGAAGCGATCCGGCAATTCATCCAAGACGTGGGCCTAGAAAATGTGCTCATCATGCACGTCACCCTCGTCCCTTTCATCAAAGCGGCGGGCGAGCTGAAAACAAAGCCCAGCCAGCAAAGCATCGCCAAGCTGCGCGAGATCGGCCTCCACCCGGACATCCTCCTTTGCCGCACCGAGCACAAGCTCCCGGACGATGTGAAAGAGAAGCTCTCCACGTATTGCAACGTGCCCATTGAGGCCGTGATCGAGGGCCGCGACATCGAGGACACCATCTACCGCGCGCCGCTCTTGCTTCAGCAGGAGCAGCTCGACGAAGTCGTGTGCAAGCGGCTCGGCATCGTCGCTCCGGTTGCAGACATGGGGGATTGGGAGCGCTTCGTCACCCGCATCGTGAACCCGAAAAAGCGCGTCCGCATCGCCATCGTCGGCAAATATCTGGAGCACAAAGACGCCTACAAAAGCATCTTCGAATCGCTCCGCCACGCAGGCGCAGCGCTCGATTGCGAGATCGAGATCGAGGAAGTGGATGCGGAGGTTTTGGAGAAAGAAAACCCCGCCCTGCATCTCCACGATGTCGCTGGAATCCTCGTCCCCGGCGGCTTCGGCGAGCGCGGCACGGAGGGGAAAATCAAAGCCGCGCAATACGCCCGCGAGAACAATGTGCCGTATCTCGGCCTCTGCCTCGGGATGCAGATCGCGACCATCGAGTTCGCCCGCAACGTCCTCGGCCTCGCTGGAGCGAACAGCACGGAGTTTGACAAAAAATCGCCGCATCCCGTCATCCACCTCCTCCCCGGCCAGCGCGAACTGAAGGGCAAAGGCGCGAACATGCGGCTCGGCACATGGCCCACCGTCATCAAAGAAGGCACCCGCGCCATGCTCGCCTACCAAGTGCCCACCATCCGCGAGCGGCACCGGCACCGCTACGAGTTTAACCAAGACTACCGCGCCCAGATGGAAGCGGCGGGCTTCACCATCGCGGGCACATCGCCGGAAGGCGACCTCGTCGAGCTCATCGAACTGCGCGACCACCCGTGGTATCTCGCCTGCCAGTATCACCCCGAGTTTCAGAGCAAGCCGAACCAGCCGCACGCGCTGTTCAAAGGCTTCATCGGCGCAGCGCTCGGGCACCAGCGGTGAACGTAGAAATCCTCCGCTTCGAAGACGGCCAGCCCTCCGGCTCCCGGCCCGATGAAGTCTCGGAGGAAGCACCGCTCGAACTCCGCGTAGAAGGCCAGCCCCTCGCCGTCGCCATGCGCACGCCGGGCCACGACCGCGAGCTGGCTGCGGGCTGGCTGCTGAGCGAGGGAATCATCCGCAGCGCCGACGACATCACCGACCTCGTCGAGCACGGCGAAATGGTGGATGCCATGCTCCGCAGCCCCGCCGCGTTCAGCGCCGCGCAGCACAAGCGCGCCGTCCTTTCCAACTCCAGTTGCGGCCTCTGCGGAGTCGCCACCGTCGGGCAAGTCCTCCGCGACTTTCCGCCCATCATTTCCTCCTTAAAAGTCACCGCCAGCGTCCTCCACACTCTGCCCGCGAAGCTCGGGGAAAATCAGCCCGTCTTCCGCCGCACCGGCGGGCTCCACGCCTGCGCGCTCTTTTCTACCGACGGCACATTGCTCGCCATCCGCGAAGACGTAGGCCGCCACAACGCCCTCGATAAACTCCTCGGCTGGGCGCTCCTCGCCCGCGTTCCCGTCACGGATTGCGTCCTCATGCTCAGCGGGCGCGTCTCGTTTGAGATGGCACAAAAAGCCCTCGCCGCCGGCATCGCCATCATCGCCGCCATCGGCGCACCCAGCTCCCTCGCCGTCGAGCTTTCCACCGCCAGCCAGCAGACCCTCGTCGCCTTCCTCAAAGCGCGCTCGTTTAACTGCTACTGCGGTGCGGAGCGGGTGGGGGAATGACGAACGACGAATGACGAAGGTTCGCCATCCAGCTTGAGACGTAGGTTCATTGGGTTCTTGTTTGAGTGAGCCCAATTCAATTCACACCCTCGTCATTCTCGTGCAAGCCATCCTCTCCGATAGCCTAAAAGCAGCGCGCTCTTTCTACAGCGAATGTAGTTGCAACTCGTCGTCCCCACGCATCGCGTCAGGAACGGAATCAGCAATTCGCTGACGTTTTACAGGGCGGAAAAAGCGAGCGCCTATTTTGCAGTAGCGGACCTATCAGAAAGTCGGCCACGAAGGCGCAGGCACCCCGGAGCTGGAGACCATCGAAAACATGGCCACCGGCACCATCAGCTCCTACACCCCCGGGCAAATGCTCCACATCAGCGGCAGCGACCTGGAGTTCGACCGCACCATCGCCAACTCCGGAGCCGGAACCGTGGGCGTCTTCATCCAGCCCGCCGCCGGCGGCGCATGGGTCCACCTCACCACCTACGGCAGTCTTTCGTCCAAAAATGTGCAAGTCCTCATCCCCGCCGGGATCACAGGGGCGCAAAATGTGAAGGTGATCAACGAGCGGGGGCTAGAAGGCGTCTTCGGCACCAGCATCGGACCTGTCTAAACAGGGGCACCTTCAGCGTAAAAGACCCCCATAGGCGATGTAGGCGTCTATGGGGGTTCATGCTGTTCGGAGTCCCGCCTTTAGGCGGTCTCCCCGCCCGTGTGAGACACGGACCTAGCCCGCAAATCTCACACCCGTGAATCTTGAGCCGCGTGCAGCGGTGCGATATGTCTCTGATTATCAAGGCAAAAACCACGCACATGCACACGACTCAAGATACGACAGACTGTAACCAGCCCACGTTCGCATTTCAAGCACTCGG
>CAMDQC010000133.1 GCA_945905735.1 Prosthecobacter debontii
CTAGTTCGAATAATGCGTTTGCTTCCAATGGTGTCTCCTTTGGGTAGGCGTTTTCCTCTCCCGCGTCAGCGTAATTGTTCCCCCAAGAATCCGGCCCAGTTCATCAATGCCGTTCCTCTCTGAATCCCACTCTAAACAGCGGGGAGCCCTTCTTCGCCACGACTTGCCTCGCCACTGCGCTGGATGCGCCCAAGTTTGAACGCAATGGGGCAGGGGAGATCACGGTGGCGGCACCGGAGGGTGCGCACGTTCGTTATACGATTGATGGCTCTGCGCCGGGGGCGAAGTCGGGGCCTTATCTCGCGCCTATTCGGCTCGCGACGGGCCGGAAGGTGCAGGCGGTTTCTGTGAGCGCGGACCGGAAGACGGTGAGCGAGCCCGCTGTGGTGGTGGTCCCGCTCGGAGAGAATGAGAAGCCGCTCCCTTCCACGCTGGTGCCTTGCACGCAGGACCGAGATTATCCGGGTTACGACTGGGCCATTCGCCATGCGCGGGTGACGGAACTTACGGCGAAGAAGAAGGCGTCGCTGGTGTTTATCGGCGATAGCATCACGCAGATGTTTGGCGGGGAGCCGCTCGATCGCGCCCAGCCGGGGAAGGCGGTGTGGGAGAAATACTACGGCGCGCGCAATGCGGCGAATCTGGGCTTTGGCTGGGACTACACGGAGAACGCGCTGTGGCGTCTCCAGCACGGCGAACTCGACGGCGCGGCGGCGAAGGTGGTGGTGGTGAACATCGGGACGAACAACATGGGCAAGAATACGCCGGAGGAAATCTTCGCAGGCGTGAAGGCCGTGCTCGGGGAAGTCCACCGCAGTCAGCCGAAAGCGAAGGTGCTGCTCCTCGGCATCTACCCGCGCGGCGCGAAACCCGACGCGACCCGCGAGAAGGTGGCGAAGACCAACATGCTTCTCGCGGGGCTCGACGGGGCAGACGTCGTCACTTTCCTAGACGTGACGGCGAAGCTCTTGGAGCCGGATGGGAGTATCTCGAAGGAGATGATGGGCGACTACTTGCACCCCACGGCGAAAGGGTATGAGGTCATCGCAGACGCGATCGAGCCGACGCTGAAGAAGCTGCTGGGGGAGTAGGGTGGGGGAATGACGAATGACGAAGTTCGCCTAGTTCGTCATTTCCCGCTACGCCATGATCTCCTTCAGCACCGTCCCGCTCACATCCGTCAGCCGGAAGTCCCGCCCGGCGTAGCGATACGTGAGCTTCTCGTGGTCGAGGCCGAGCGTGGCGAGGATGGTCGCGTGGAGGTCGTGGATTTGCACTTTGTTCTCCACGGCTTCGTAGCCGTAGTCGTCCGTCGAGCCGTAGCTCACGCCGCCTTTGATTCCGCCGCCCGCCATCCAGAGCGTGAAGCCCTTGTTGTTATGGTCGCGTCCGTCGCCGCCTTGCGCGTGCGGGGTGCGGCCAAACTCTCCGCTCCACACGACGAGCGTGTCTTTCAAAAGCCCGCGCTGTTTCAAATCGGTGAGCAGCCCGGCGATTGGCGTATCCACTTCGTTCGCGTTGCGGCCTAGGGTCGTGGAGAGGTTAAAGTGGTGGTCCCAATTTCCATGCGTCACCTCCACAAAGCGCACGCCGCTCTCGATGAATTTGCGCGCCAGCAGGCACTTGCGGCCCATGTCGTCCGTCGCGCCGCCGCCGATGCCGTAGAGCTTTTTCGTCGCCTCGGTTTCTTTCGTGATGTCCATTGCGGCGGGCATCTGGCTCTGCATTTTGAAGGCGAGTTCGTAGCTCTCGATGACGCCCTCGATCTCCGGGTTGTAGCGGTCGCGGCGCAGCGCCTCGCGGTTCAGCGTCTGGATGAGTTCCAGCTCTGCGCGTTGTGCAGTGGGGTTCAGCGTGCTCTCGATGTTGCGGACTTGCGCGCCGTTCACGCTCCGGTTTTCGCTCCCCACTTTCGTCGCCTGATAAATCGCGGGCAGGAACGCGCTGCCGTAGTTTTGCGCCCCGCCAAAGCCCTGCGAGGGCGTGATGGTGATGAAGCCCGGCAGGTTCTCATTCGCCGTCCCAAGCCCATACAGCGACCACGCGCCGAGCGACGGACGGACGAACTGCGAGTTACCCGTGTGCAAGTTCACCATCGCCTGCGGATGCGCAGGGACGTTCGTCTGCATGGAGCGCACGAGGCACATATCGTCCGCGTGTTGCGCGACGCCGGGGAACAGCTCCGACATCCACAAGCCGCTCTTCCCGTGCTGCGCAAATTTCCACTTCGAGCCGAGCAGCGTCGTGCCGGGGCGTTTGCCGGATTTGCCCGTGTCGGCGGTCAGCTTCGGCTTGTAGTCGAACGTATCCACATGCGACGGCCCGCCGCGCATACACAGGAAGATCACGCGCTTTGCCTTCGCGGGAAAATGGGACGCCTTCGGTGCCAGCGGCCCCGTTTCCGCAGCGCCCGCGAGGCCAGAAAATGCCAGCCAGCCAAAGCCGCACGATAGCGTAGAAAGCACGTCGCGCCGAGTAAGAAGGGGTGTGATATGTCCGCAGGTATTGGTGTTCATAGTCGTCGCTCTGGAACCACCGCACCTTCGGAAAGTTGCGCGTTGTGGCACAGAGTCGTGGCTCACGCGCAGGGCTGCGTGAATTCCGGTAGGCGTTGCGCAAAGCAACGGTGGAAAGAGCCGGAAAACGACCTTGTAGTGCGGTGGCAAGTGAGGCTCGGCGCTACAAGTCGCTTGAGTGACGGCTGGAACAAGTTCCAGTAATCCACGGCCTACGGCTCGATGTCGCCGTCCTCAAAGGCGATTTCGTCGTAGCGGAAGCTTCGGATGGTTTTCACCCACGCGGGCGTGCAGGCTTCTTTGAACTTCTTTGCCGAACACCACTCATATTCTGAGGCGACCCGCACGATGCCGTGATGCACAGCATTTGCATGAGTGTAGTGCAGCCGGGCGAGGTAGCCGCGCTGAAGGGTGAGGTGGGTTTCCCGATACGAATGCCACACTTGGCGCCCGACTGCTTTGTCGAAGCGATTGATGGTCCGGGCAGTATCGGCGTGCAGGTGCTTGATGAAACGCCGAAGCGATTCTGCAGAATCTTCGCCTTCGGGACTGTGGGCGACGATGTGGTAGTGGTTCGAGAGGACCGCCCATGCTTCAAGCGTCCAACCGTATTTATCGGCGAGTGCAAAGAGGCACTCCTGAAGGAAAGTGCGGCGGTCTGGCTTGGCGAAATGGTGGACCTTATCGAGCGTCCGAGCGCTGAGAAAATAGACGCCTGCTTTTGCGATCCGATGCGGTGGTGCGTGAGGCCAATCGCGCGTTCCGCGACAGGAGGCATCATCATCAGGCAAGTTCGGTAGCATGAAGGAACGTCGAGTATTCGGTTCACGCAAGATTGCAAGCGCGCCGCGCCGTGGAGTGCTGGAACTTGTTCCAGCCGTGGCCTGCGGGACTTGTCCCGCAAAGAGCCGTGGCAACGGCTCCCGTGCTTGCGAGCGAGGCTCGGCGCTCCCTTGCAATCAATCCATGAGCAGTCACCAGACTGTCACAGCAGTTGCCAAGGACCTTCGGTGCAACACGTCAAATCACTCGCGTAGAGCCGTGCCGTAAATAAACGCTCTTCTCATCCAAAGCAAAAATGCGAGTAACGCGAGAACGGCCGACGCAAAAGTGCCGGCGGCAAAAATACGTGTCGCGAAAATATGTGTCTCCCCAATAAACTCAGGGCTCGGAAAGCTCATGTATGAGAAAATGCCGAGCGCATAAATATGACTGGCAATCGAGGTCATTGTGAAAGGCACCATGCAAGCAAGGAACTGACAGGGAAGCGCCCACCGCTTGTAGATGGCTAACAGAGCGAATGGAATCGACAGGGTACCCAGAGTGATCGCAGTCGAATATAAAAGACCAGAATCCGAAAACGCGGACCAAAACGGCGATGGGATGACTTCATGCCGAAAATTCAAAAGCGTGTCGATATAGCTCATGGTTCGATTTAAAGACGGGTTCCAAGAAAACTCCAGCGTCACAAGCTCCCCGTAGCGAGTGCAACCCGGCAGTCGTTCTCCTGTCTGTCACAGCCGTAGCAGCCGCGACTTGTCGCACTGCAAACCGTGGCAACGGCTCGCGTGCGCACGACGCCCGACGCGACAAGTCGCGGGGGGGACGGCTGGAACAAGTTCCAGCACTCCACGGCGCGTTGCGCTACTGACAAGCCTCGCAAGTCCCCCCATTCCGCATCGCCTCAATCGAGCACACCGCTTTTTCATCAGCCGTGAACTCTTTCTTCTCAGCGGCGGGGCGGCGGTCGCGGTTGGCGCTGTCGATGGCGCTCTTGTTGAGCGTGCGTAGGTAGTAGGTCGTTTTCAGGCCGCGCTCCCAGGCTTCGCGATACATGAAGCTCGCGGTGCGGGCGTCGCTTTCGCCGAGCCAGAGGTTGGTGCTTTGCGCCTGGTCGATCCACTTTTGCCGGACGGCGGCGCATTGGAGAATCCACGTCGGCAGGATCTCAAATGCGGTCTTGTAGAGGCGCTTGAGGTCGTCGGGGACGCGGTCGATTCCTTGCACGGAGCCGTCGAAGTATTTGAGGTCGGCGAGCATTTCTTCGTCCCAGATTCCGAGCGATTGGAGGTCGCGCAGGAGGTGGTCGTTGGTGCGGATGAATTCGCCGCTGGCGTTCGACTTGGTGTGGATGTGTTTATACGTGGGCTCGATGCACGGGGTGCAGCCGAGGATGTTGGAAATCGTGGCGGTCGGCGCGATGGCGAGGCTGTTGGAATTGCGCATCCCTTGCGCGGCGATCTTGGTGCGCAGGGCGGCCCAATCGAGCCGCGATTTGCGGTCCACGAGGATGGGGATGCCGCGCTCTTTTTCCAGCATGTCGAGCGTGTCGAGCGGCATGAGGCCGCGGCTCCATTTCGAGCCTTCGTAGCTGGGATACGCGCCGCGCTCGGCGGCGAGATCGCTGCTGGCCTGGTAGGCGTAGAAGCCGATGGCCTCCATGGCTTCGTCGTTGAAATCGACGGCTTCGAGCGTGTCGAACGCGACGTGTTTGTCGTAAAGCGCATCCTGCATCCCCATCACGCCGAGGCCGACGGGACGGTGGCGCATGTTGGATTTCTCAGCGGCTTCGACGGGGTAGAAGTTGATGTCGATGACGTTGTCGAGCATCCGCATGAGCACGGTGATGGTGTCGCGGAGCTTGTCGTGGTCGAGCGCGCCGTCGGGCTTGAGGTGGGCGGCGATGTTGACGCTTGCAAGGTTGCAGACGGCTACTTCGTCGCTCGATGTGTTGAGTTCGATCTCGGTGCAGAGGTTCGAGTTGTGGATGACGCCGGCGTGGTCTTGCGGGTTGCGGACGTTGGCGGGGTCTTTCCAAGTCATCCACGGGTGGCCGGTCTCGAAGAGCATTTCGAGCATCTTTTTCCAGAGCTGGAGGACGCGGACTTTGCGGCCCCAGATTTTGCCTTCATCGACCATGCGCTCGTATTCTTCGTAGCGGCGCTCGAAGGCTTGGCCGTAGATTTCGGGCAGGTCGCGGCAGTCGCTGGTGCGCAGGAGCGTCCATGTGGCGTCTTTCGGGAGCTGGCCGTCGGAGATGGCTTTGAGGCGTTTCATGAACACATCGGGGATCCAATGCGCGGTGTTCATGTTGTGTGTGCGGCGGCGGTCGTCGCCGGTTTCTTTGCGCAGATCGAGGAAGTCCTCGATGTCGGCGTGCCACAGCTCCAAGTAAGAGCACAACGCGCCGGGCCGCTTGCCGCCTTGGTTTACGGCGATGGCGATGTCGTTGCTGACTTTCAAGAAAGGGATGACGCCGCTGCTTTCGCCGTTCGTTCCGTGAATGTGCGCGCCGGCTCCGCGAATCGCGGTCCACGAGCAGCCGAGTCCGCCCGCCCATTTGGAGAGATGGGAAAAGCGCCGCCACGTCTCGGTGATTTCTTCGATGCTGTCGCCGCAGTAGAGCAAGTAGCACGACGAAAGCTGCGAGTGCATCGTGCCTGCGTTGAACAGCGTGGGCGTGGACGAGCAGGCGCGGCGACTTTTGTAAACGGAGTAAAATTCCGCAGCGCGGGCTTCGCGATCCTTTTCCAAAATGGCGAGTCCCATCGCCACGCGCAGCCAGAAAATCTGCGGTGCCTCAAGGCGCTGGCGCTTGCTGGTGACGGTGTCGGTTTCGTGGATGAGGTAGCGGTCGAACAGCGTCTGGATGCCGATGTAGTCGAACTGCAAATCGGCAAACGGATCGAGCGCGGCGGCGAGTTTCGGGAGGTCGAACTCCGCGAGGCGCGGGTCGAGGCGGCGGAGCGAGATGCCTTTGGGAATGTAAGCGAGGAACGCTTTGCGGTGCGCTTCTTTCAGCGTGTGCGGGCCGTCGGCGACCTTCCACGGGAGCGTCTCTTCGTAGATGTAGCTGAGCAGGATGCGCGCGGAGAAAAAGCGGGCGTCGGCGTCGAGATCGAGCAGCGATTTTGCGTTCAGCACGATGGTATCGCGACGCTCGGTCGGCGAGAGACTGATGGACGTGGAGCGCAGCAAACGCGCGAGAACATCGTCGTCGGACAGCGAGAGATTCAGGCCGATTTTTGCAAACGAGATGCGCGAACGGATGTCGATGAGTTGGTCGCGAGTGGCGAGTTCCATCTGCGAATCCGAGTCGTCGGAAATCACACCGCCCATCGCCCGTTCCGCCGCCCGGCGAGCGCGGTATTTCCCATACACGAGCGCCACACGCGGATGCCCGATGTCTATGAGCGTCTCCTCCACCAAGTCCTGAAGTTGCTCAATGTGGATGAAGCTCGGGCGCTCTTTGCGCATGCGGAATTCAATCTCCGCTTGCACTTGGCGTCCGATGCTTTCCTCCTGCCCCTCGGCGAAGCAGGCGGCTGCGACCGCGCGGGCGATCTTGTGTCCGAGCCACGGGACGACACGCGGCTTGCCGGAAGCATCCGTCGGCTGATCGCGGCGAATGACTTGCGGGAACTCGCCGGCTTCGGCGTGCTCGGGTTCGTTTGTGAGGGTGAAGTTGGCTGTGCTGATGCTCATTTGGCGTGGCTAGGGCTAGGACTTTTGTGGACTGCTGAAAAAATTAAATTCTCGGGACGGTGATTCCGCGCTGCGACTGGTATTTTCCAGCACGGTCTTTGTAGCTCGTCTCGCAGATTTCCGATGCGGCGAGGAAGAGCACCTGCGCGAGACCTTCGCCTGCGTAGATGCGGGCGGGCAGCGGGGTGGTGTTGGAGATTTCGAGCGTCACATGGCCTTCCCACTCGGGCTCAAATGGCGTGACGTTGACGATGATTCCGCAGCGGGCATACGTGCTTTTTCCCACGCACAGCGTGATCACATCGCGTGGGATGCGGAAGTATTCGATGCTGCGGGCGAGCGCGAACGAGTTCGGAGGCACGAGGCACGATGAGCCTTTCATATTTACGAACGATTGCTCGTCGAACGCCTTCGGGTCCACGACGGCGTTGTACACGTTCGTGAAAACCTTGAACTCATCCGCCACGCGCAAGTCGTAGCCGTAGCTCGACAGCCCGTAGCTGATGACCGGTGCATCGCCCTCTTTTCGCACGAGCTTTTCCTCGAAAGGCTCAATCATCCCGTGCTCCTTCGCCATGCGGCGAATCCATGTGTCTGCGTGAACTCCCATGACGTTAAAATGAGCCGGAAAACGGCATGGTTGCAGGTGTAAAATTGGCGACGGTCATAGAAAAAGTGGTTGGTTGGCTCCAGAGACGACAAAACCACACTATATTGTGGTTTTCCCGTGAAACTACGCTTGCTGTAGCGGTCTTTGGAGGGCTCCGTCAAGCCGCCGACGCCACAATATTGCGTGAAAAAGAGCTTGCCGAACGTCCTCCTCGCACCGCCGCCCGCTCGCAGAAATAATCCCCACCCAAAGCTCCTGCGAGAAGGCTGGAAATATCCCGATGCAGAGGCACAAACCGCCGGTCGCCATAGGTCCGTGTGATTTCGACAAAAGGCACAACGATCACAAAGAAACGTCCGCCCTTGCGATTGCCACGACGATCCACGTATCGTCAAAACCATGTCTGAAGCTGCCTTGCGCATTCCTGTTCCGCCAATCTCGCTCACGCTGCCAAAGCAGATCGCGCCTCCGCGCTTTCGTCAGCCGAAGAAAAACATCCCGCAAACCATCGAGGAGCGCACCGCCATTTTGCACTCCGTGCGAAATTACGTCGCCGAGTTTTGCCCCACGCCGCCCGTGCCGGTGAAGGAACTCGCGGAGCACGCCGACCGCCTCGTGCAGCGCATCGGCTGCGCACCGATCTACCGCGATTACATCGGCGTGCTCATCAATAACGAGCTGTGGCGCGAGCAACTCGCGGCGGTCCCTTTTGAGCGCCGGTTGCTGCTCATGCCGAAGTGTCTTCGGCTGGAGAGCAAGTGCCCTGCGCCGTTCGATGAGTTTGGCCTGCTCTGCAAACAGTGCGGGCAGTGCAGCATACAGGATTTGCAAAATGAAGCCGAGCGCCTCGGCTACGCGGTGCTTGTCGCGGAGGGTTCCGCCATCGTGATGTCGCTGATCCAAACGGGCCAAATCGAGGCCATCGTCGGCATTTCCTGCCTCAGCGTGCTGGAGCGCAGCTTCCCGTATATGGAGGCCGCCGCCATCCCCGGCGTCGCCGTCCCGCTGCTGCAAGACGACTGTATTGATACCACCGTGGACCTCGATTGGGTGTGGGACTACATCCACCTCACCGCCGACGACAAGACGCGCCGCCTCGACCTCGGATCGCTGCGAAGCACCGTGGATGCTTGGTTTGCGCCTACCGCGCTCGACGCCATCATGGGCGCAGCCGAGGGCGAAAGTGAACGCATCGGGCGCGAGTGGCTCTCCCGTGCGGGCAAACGCTGGCGGCCCTTCCTCGCCGTCGCCGCATGGCGTGCGCTGGCAGGCACCGATGCCGCCGAGCCGGACGATTTGAAAAAAGTCGCCGTCGCCGTCGAGTGCTTCCACAAAGCCTCGCTCATCCACGACGACATCGAAGACGAAGACGCCACGCGCTACGGCGAGCCCACGCTGCACGCCGAGCACGGCATCGCCGTCGCGCTGAACGTCGGCGACCTCCTCATCGGCGAAGGCTACCGCCTGCTCGCCGCCGCAAAAATCACCGCCGAACAACGCGCCGCCATGCTCCTCGTCGCCGCCGAAGGCCAGCGCGAACTCAGCCGTGGCCAAGGCGCAGAGCTAGTCTGGGCACGCAAGCCGGAGCCGCTTTCCAGCCTGCAAGTGCTCGATATTTTCAAAAAGAAAACCGCCCCGGCTTTCGAGGTCGCACTCCGCATCGGCGCGATTTTCGCCGGAGTCGAAGCGCACGACGAAGTCCGCGAAGTCCTCCACGCCTACAGCGAAGCGCTCGGCATCGCCTACCAAATCCGCGACGACCTCGCCGACCTCGGTCAGACGGAAGACACCAGCGATATCACCGGACTGCGCCCGAGCCTGCTCCTCGCCACCGCCCACGAGCGCGAGCCGAGCGAACGCACCACCGCGCTGTGGTCCCGCCAAAGCACCGCCACCGTCGCCGAAGTCGAGGCGCTCTACCGCGAAGTCAAAGCCGACGAACGCTGCACCGACTTGCTAGAGCGGTATAAAGAGGAAGCCATCCAAAGCCTCCGGGACCTCGAATCCCCGAGCCTCAAAGGACTGCTCCGCCGCGTCATCGGGAAGATTTTCAACGACACCGAAATCAAAGGCTGGTGCAAAGAATTCGAGGCCAAAAACCTCCTCTCCGTCTCCGCTAGCGACTCCGTGATGGACCGAGCGCCCGAGCCTCGCGTCTTAGCGACGGTGTAGCGCCCGCCATTCTCCCGGTGCGAGGCCGTCGAGCATGATGTCCCCGAACCGGCTGCGATGGAGCCGCGTCACCGTGCAGCCTTGGCCGGCAAACATTCGCTTCACTTGGTGGTAGCGGCCTTCCGTCAGTTCCAGCGTCGCTTCGCGTGGGCCGATTACGGTGAGTTGCGCGGGCAGGCACGGCTTTTCTTCGCCTTCGAGCATGAGCGCACCGCTGGCAAAAAGCGCCGCGAGTCCCGCTGGCAAATCGGCATCCACCGTCACCTCGTAGAGCTTCGCCACCTTGTGCTTTGGCGAAGTCCAGCGATGCACCAAGTCGCCGTCGTCGGTGATCAAAAGAACGCCCGTTGCGTCCTTATCCAGCCGCCCGATCGTCGTCACCACCGGGTTTCGCATGAGCCAGCGCGGAGGCAGGAGATCGTAAACGGACGGCCCTTCGCCGGGGTCGTGCGAGCACACATGGTCCGCCGGTTTATGCAGCAAAACGAGCAGCCCGTCCGGGAACTCCACCGGTTCGCCATCCACGAGCACGGTGCCCGGCGATGCTTTGTCCGACGGCGAGGAAAAGGCCCGGCCGGTCGCCGTCACACGGCCATCCTTCACCCACGCCCGCGCCTCGCTGCGGCTGCAATAGCCGTAGCGTGAGAGCAGCGCATCCAGTCGCACGGGCTTCAAACGCGGTCCTTGAAAGGCTCGAACCCGATCTCGAAAAAGTTCGCCGAGTTCTCCATCACGCTCGGCATTGTCCCGAGGAAGCTGTCCCACTCTTGGTCGTTGGAAAATTGCGTGTCCCACGCGATGAACACGGAGTTTGGCACCGGCTGAGAAAGCTCGATGAGCACGCGGATGTCCTTCTCCCAATCCTGAATCCGCACATGCCCGAGCGACGCCGGTTTATGCACCAGCGAACTGTGCGCAAACTGGCCCAGCCACTCATCCCGAGCCTCCAAGTCCTCGAAGCGCGCGTGAGCGTGTGCCGAGAGGTGCGTCTGCGTTTTCGGGTCGAAGTCCATGAGGTTGTAAAACTTCGTGAGCGTCTGGTGCATGATGTTCCAGTCGCCCGAGGTCCGGGCATTGCGCACGCCAAACTTCACGCGGTCTGCCGTGCGAGTGAGCGTCCCATTTTCTCCGAAGAATGTCGCCTTCAGCTCGAAATCGAACAAGTCATCGAACCGTCGCAGCCGAATCTGGTCAGGCCGGAGCCCGAGGCCCGTCTGCGCGTGACAAAGGTTCGCCGAAAACTCGTCGAGCTGCGCCTTTCCATAAGGTTGCGGCACCGCAAACGGCACATCGACGTGAATACCAAAAAGTTCGATTGGGACAATTTCCATATCCCCATCCGTAGCGCGGCTTCTGCGCAGAGAGAAGCGCGAACTACCGGATGACCTAGCAAAACTGCTCTCGGATCACACTCCGGCGAGGTAGCCGTGCTCCCAAGCTTGCCACAGGACGATGGCCATGATGATGACGCAGAGGAAGGCGAGGAGCTTGAGCAGTTTCATCACGACGGTGAACGCGAGGACGACGCCCGCGACGAGGCCGACGATGGCGAGCAGCACTTGCCGCCCGCCGTATTGCGCGACGAGGGCGTGGAGTTGTTTCTCGGCGGGGCCGGCGTTGGGGGAGAGGCGCGCGGCCTTGTGGGCGCTCTCCATTTGGTCGGCGGTGAAAGCGACCCACGCAGTCATGGCGGCGAGGAGGAGGACGAAGAAGGCTTTCACTTGAGCCCTTCGTAGAGTTTGGCGAGTCGGCGGGCGTGTTCGTCGTAGGCAGCCTCGAAAAGCTCGGTGGCGCGTTCAGCCCCCACGAGAACTCCGGCGGTGAGGACGCGCGGGGGCTGGCCTGCGGCGGTGAGGCGGGCGGCGACTTCGGCTTTAATGCAGTTCACCAGCAGGCAGCCGCCGACGGTGGAGCCGGGCGCGACGGGGGTATCGAGGCCGGGCACGCGCACCATGGCGTCGCCGATGGGTGCGCCGGTATCGAGGACGAGGTCGGCGAAATCTTGCAGTCGCTTGCCGTGGGGATGCCGGGAGACGCTGGCTTCGCTGTGCGCTCGGGAGATGATCGCCACGACGCGGACGCCCCGTTTTTGAAACTGCTCGGCGATCTCAATGGGCACGACGTTGCACCCGCTGGAGGAGACGACGAGGGCGCTGTCCTGCGGCGAGAGTGCGAAGTTGCGGAGGATGCGCTCGGCGAGGCCGCTGACGTTTTCGAGGAACATCGCCTGCCGCTGGCCGTTCGCGCCGACGACGAGATTGTGGAAGGTGAGGGAGAGTTCGACGATGGGATTCCAGCCGGGGAAGGAGCCGTAGCGCGGCCACATCTCCTCCACGAGGATGCGCGAGTGCCCGCTGCCAAAGACGTGGACCATCCGGCCCGCCAAGATCGTCTCGGTGAAAAGCGCGGCGGCTTGCTCGATAAGCGCCGTTTGCCGGGCGACGGCGTCGAGGAGTTCACGAGATTTGGCGAGGTATTCGGCGGCAGGCGTCATGCGGCTAGACGAATCACGAAAGGGCGGGGGATGTCGAGAATGACGAATGACGAATGACGAAACTCGTCATTCGTCATTCGTCATTTCCATTCCCCCAACGCTCTGGCAAACACGCGGCATGATCACCGTCGTCGAACATCCACTCGTCCGCGTAAAGCTCACCCGCATTCGCGATCTGCGGACTAGTTCGGAGGTCTTCCGAGCGCGGCTTTCCGAGCTTGCGTCGCTGTTGCTCTTTGAGGCGACACGCGACCTTGCGACGCGGGCGGAGGTGATCCAGACGCCGCTGGCGGAGTATGAAGGCGCGGCGCTTTTACGCCCCATCATCATCGCGCCGATCTTGCGTGCGGGGTTGGGGATTTCCGAGGGGATGCTGCGCATTTTGCCGGATGCGACCATCGCCCACATCGGGATGAAGCGCGATGAGCACACCCATCGCCCGGTGGCGTATTACTTCAATCCGCCGAGCAATTTGGCCGATGCCGATGTCATCGTCGCGGACCCGATGCTGGCCACCGGCCACAGCGCCAGCGCCAGCATCTCGCTGCTGAAAGAGGCCGGGGCCACGCGCATCCGCCTCGTCTGTTGCGTGAGCTGCCAAGAAGGGCTGGCGCAAATCCGCACCGCGCACCCCGACGTGCCCATCTTCACCGCCGCCATCGACCCGGTGCTGAACGAGCGCGCCTACATCGTCCCCGGTCTCGGCGATGCGGGGGACCGGCTCTTCGGGACGGTGTGATATTACAGCTTGCAGAAGGGAATCCCCGGCGCACTCTCCGTCCATGATGCGCTCCATCCTACTCTCACTCGCGTTCACATTCACCTCAGCGAGGTGCCGCCGAGCCGGTCGTCGTCGAACTCAGCTTCGACTCCGGCTTTAACAACCCGAAAGTCCTCGCCGATGAGGGAGCTCCGGCTTGGCTCACGAAAATCGAGCAGCAAGGCGGGCGCTTCCTTGACGACCCGAAATGCTGGCAGGTCGCAGGCACTGAGCGCGATGGTGTCGGGCGGCTGACGCTCACTATTGATCGGGAGAAAATGAAGAACAACCTCGTGGCGACGATCCTTTTCGACGGCGATGAAAAGGCCGACATCGCCGTGCAACTCCTCGATGCACAGAACCGCGTCGTCGTGCTCGATGTGTTTGGCAACATCGTGGATGTTGGCGAGGCGGCGGCGACCAACACGTTTGTGATCCCGTTAGTAAAATACCCGACGGCGGAAAAGATCGCAATCCGTCGCATCAGCGGGAAAGTGAGTGTGCATGGGCTCGTGATTTATCCCGTAGTCGTCGAGGGAACACCGGTGAAGGAAGCTCTAGAGGAACTCGCCCGCGTGCTTGGCGACCCGCTGAGCCCGGAGAACCCGCTGGTGAAAGGGCTGCAAAATATCGCGAAGGACAGCAAAGTGGCCATCGCAGCGGTAAAGGCGAAAGAGGTGGCGGATGCAAAAAAGAAAGAGCCGTTCGCTGCCGCCATCATTGCCGCGAAAGGAACCGCTTCGCCGCCAATCCCGCGAGAAGGGCTTGTCGCATATTGGGCGTTTGACCTTGGGGATGCTTCGGATTCCAGCTCCAGCAACGTCTCTGGAACTCTCCTCGGCGGCGTTACCTTTGCCGATGGTCCATTTGGGAAAGCGCTAAAATTCCGCAAAAGTCCGACTATTTACCCCGGCACAAAATCGTGGGATTCTGTGGCTGTTCCCGCCCACCCAAAGCTGGATCTGAGCGACAACCTCACGCTGAGCGCGTGGGTCAACTATTCCTCGATTGCAGAACGCTGGGGTTCCCAAATCATTTGGCATGGCGACAATCAATTGGGGCGCGACCCGTGGACGCTCCAGTTGTTTATGGATGGCTCGATCCTGATGCGCTCTGATCGCTCAGTAACCGGGAGCCCAAAGTTTACGGTCTTCGAGAACGAATTATATCTTTCCCCAAAAGGGAAGCCGATGATGAACCAACATGTAAGCGCCTACACCGCTCGCACTTTGCGCCCAAACGAATGGTATTTCGTGGCGGGAACCATCGGCAAAGTCTCTGCGCACAAAAACGCGATCCGTCTTTATGTGAACGGCGAGATCGTCGCTGAACAAGAAACCGATGAGTCGGTGAACTATCCCACCAATCAAATGACGACGACCATCGGTGCCGTCGATAAAGGCGGCAATTGGCAGAATTTCGACGGCATGATTGACGAAGTCCGCATCTACAACCGCTCGCTCACCCCGGCTGAAATCAAAGCGCTCTACCAGCAGCCTCGCCGGTAAAAAATTAGCGGGGCCGTCGGCACCACATTACCACGCCGACGACCCCGCAGTTCCCCCCAGAACGGAAGGTAAGACGCGCTCGGCGTCGTTTCGTTCAAACTTTTTTACACAAGTTTGAGTTCAGCGTTCGAGTGGGTGTCGTGAATGGTGAATTTCTCGTGGTGATACGTCGGGTCGGGGCGGAAGCTGAGGCGTCCGGCGTACTTGCGCTCGATTTCCACGAGGAGTTCTTCGTCGTCTTTGCGCAGGCGCTCTAGGACGTGCGGGTGGAGCTGGACGCGGACTTCGTGGACATCGTTGTAGTACTTGAGGACGCGGTGGAGTTCACGCTGGATTTCGACGCTCATGCTGACGCTGCTCTTCACTTTTCCACGGCCCACGCAATACGGGCACGGGGTGAAGACGCTGCCGCTGATGCTCTCA
>CAMDQC010000134.1 GCA_945905735.1 Prosthecobacter debontii
GGCTTTGTCGTCATCATTTTCGTAGGCGGGCTTTTTGCCCTGCTCACCTGCTACCGCAAAGTCGCACAAGGTCAGGCGCTCGTGAAAACGGGCATGGGCGGCGCGAAAGTGGAGTTCTCCGGCATGGTGATCTACCCCATCATCCACCGCGCCGAATACATAGACATCTCCGTGAAGCGCGTGGAGATCGACCGGCAGGGAAAGAACGGCCTCATCTGCATGGATAACCTCCGCGCCGACATCAAGGTGGCGTTCTTCGTCCGCGTGAACAAGACGCCGGAAGACGTGCTGAAAGTGGCGCAATCCATCGGCTGCGAACGCGCATCGTCGCTGCAAGCCATCATCGAACTGTTCGACGCGAAGTTTTCCGAAGGGCTCAAAACGGTGGGGCGGCAATTTCACTTCGTCGAGCTCTACAACAGCCGCGACAAGCTGAAGGAGGGCATTTTGAAAACCGTCGGCACGGACTTGAACGGCTTCGTGCTCGACGACGTGGCGATTGATTTCCTGGAGCAAACGCCGCTGTCTTTGCTCAACCCCGACAACATCCTCGACTCCGAAGGCATCAAGAAAATCACCGAGCTGACCGCGACGCAAAAGGTGCTCTCCAACAAGATTGATAACGAGCGCGAGAAGACGATCACCAAGCAAAACGTAGAAGGCCGCGAGGCGATTTTGGAAATGCAAAAGCAGCTCGCCGAAGCCGAGCAAAAGCAGAAGCGCGAGATCGCCAGCATCACCGCCCGCGAGGAGGCCGAGTCGAAGAAAGTGCAGGAAGAAGGCCGCTTAAAAGGCGAGCAAGCCCGCATCGCCGTGGAGGAGGAATTGCAAATCGCCGAGGAAAACAAGAACCGCCAAATCATCGTCGCCTCCCGCAACCGCGAGCGCACCGACGCCGTGGAAAAAGAGCGCGTCGAGAAAGACCGGCTCATCGAAGTCACCGAGCGCGAACGCATCGTGACGCTGGCGCAGATTGATAAAGAGAAGGCCGTGGAGACGGAGAAGAAGGCCATCCAAGACGTGATCCGCCAGCGGCTCGAAGTGGAGAAAACCGTCGTCATCGAGCAACAGCGCATCAAGGACACCGAGGCCTTTGCAACCGCCGACCGCGCAAAGAAAGTCGCCATCACCGCCGCCGAACAGGAAGCCGAGCAAGTGCTCATCAAGGACATCAAAGGAGCCGAAGCCGCAAAGAAAGCCGCCGAACTCCGCGCCGAGCAAGACCGCGTGACAACCGTGACCCACGCCGAAGGAGCCCGCCAAGCCGCCGAGAGCCATTCGCGAGAATTACTCATCCTCGCCGACGCCGAAGAGCAGTCCGCCATCAAGCTCGCCTCCGCCAAGAAATCGCACGCCGAGGGCGTCACCGCCGAAGCCGCCGCGACCGGCCTCGCCGAAGCCCAAGTCCTCCAGGCAAAAGCCGCAGCCGTGCGCGACCAAGGCACCGCCGAAGCCGAGGTCATGCAGCTCAAAGCCGGAGCCGAAGCCGAAGGCATCACCAAGAAAGCCGCCGCGATGAAGCTGTTCGATTCCGTCGGCAAAGAGCACGAGGAATTTAAACTACGCCTCAACAAAGACCGCGACATCGAGCTTGCCGGAATCAAGACCCAAGCCGACATCGCGAGCAGCCAAGCCAGCGTCGTCAGCGAGGCGCTCAAGCACGCGAAGATCGACATCGTCGGCGGCGACATGGCCTTCCTCGACCGCATCACCGGCGCAGTCACCGCCGGCAAATCGTTCGACAAACTCGTTCAAAGCAGCGCCACGCTCACCGACGTAAAAGAAACCTTCTTCAACAGCGACCCCGAGTATTTCCACACACAGCTCAAAGGCTTCATCGGACAATTCGGCCTCACGAGCGAAGACGTAAAAAACCTCAGCGTAGCCGCCGCCCTCAGCAAAATGGCCGACATCGCCGATGATGGGAAAACCAAAGGACTGCTCACTATGCTGCTCGGCCAAGCCCACCGGCTAGGGCTGGCGGATAAGACGCTCGCAGCGGCGGGGAAGAAAGGCTGACGACAACCCGCACTGAATCACTTACAATCCAACCACTATGATTGAACGCATCAGCATCAAATCCTCAGTTTGCCACGGACAAGCGTGCATCGCCGGAACACGAATTCCCGTGCATCAAATTGTCCGCATGTTCGCGAACGGAGATTCCATCGAGCGCCTGCTCATCGCATATCCGACGATCACACGGGAAGATGTCGCAGCGTGTTTGTACTACGCAGCGGAGTTAGCGGAGGAGCAAGTGACTCCGCTGAATGAGGCGCTTCTCGCACGATGAACGTCCTTGTGGATGAGAACATCCCAAACGTGACGGTAGCTGCCTTACGGGCACTCAATCACGATGTTCTCGATATTCGTGGGACAGATCGGGAAGGATCGGATGACGAGGCCCTCTGGACTCTGGTGCAGGAGGAATCACGGACCTTGGTTACGACGGACAAGGGATTCGTAGGACACCGTAGCGAGGACCACGCCGGGCTACTAGTTGTGCGGCTACGACAACCAAACGAAGAAAGAATTCATTCTCGGATCATGGCTGCGGTCGCTCAATTCCCGCAAGACGAATGGCGCGGACTGACTGTCGTGATGCGCGATACGGTCCAGAGCGTTACTCGAAACGATACCGACTGACTCTGTGGCTGACATTACTCCAGCATCAGGTCAAAAACTCGAACAAGGCACCTACGAGATTCTCCGTGCCCGCCTCAACGCACACGGCACTGAGCTGCGCGAGCGGTTGGCGAAATTGAACACCTCGCGCCAAGACGTCTTCGGCGCGATCCCGACGGCGCTAGTCGCCACAGAGCGGCTGACTACGGAGAATAATTGCACGCCTCGCGATATGCGCCACATCGGCGGCGGGCGGTTTGTTTTTGGCTACAATGTGCAACTTGGATTGCGCAGCGAGACACATGTGGCGGATGTCTTTGCGCTTTACCAGTACAAGGACCGCGCCTTTTCCACGCTCCCGCTGAGTGAGCTGGCGGATGGGCAGTTTGAGGCGGATTTCAAATCGCTCTACCGCTACTACAAAGGCACGTCGCTCTCGAAGTTGTCGGTGCGCGGGCCGCACATGTTCATGGAGTTTCGCGTGGGCAAGACGGTGACGGACGTGAAGACGTTCAAGTGGCTCTGCGATGGCGCAGCGGTGCGGTATCTCGGGAACCGGTTCGACCACGAATATCTCTACCCGCCGCAGCATGAATTTGAGTGGAAGCGGGCGACTCGCGAGCAGCACCGCGCGGGCGCGCATCCGCACATCAGCATCGAGGAACGCGTGTTCGTGGAGTGCGTCGGCGGCGACCTCACGGTGAAGGTGGAGGACAACACGGCGAGCGGCGCTGGCATTTACTCCGAGCCTGTCGAGCAGCGCGACCAGACACTTGATGATGCGGAGATTTTCCACGCTTCGCTGGGCAATTTGATCCTGCTGCGCATCCGCCCGTACCAGGAAAAAAAGACGCGCTATTTGGTCTTCAACGAAAAGCTGCGCGAGGTGCTGCGCATTGATTCGCTGGAGGAGGCGTGCGTGTTGCTGCCGGACGGCCACGGCATCATCCACCCACGCGGCTACTACCTGCAAAGCGGCGAGCACAAAGAGTTCGAAACGGCGCTGGAAGGGCTTGTCTTCCACAAGCGCGTCGCGTCGCCAAATGGCGAGGACACGCTCTTTGTTTTCTACGAGCGAGAGAGCGGGACGTATGTGCTGTTCAGCTACAACGTCATCGCGAGGCAATGCGACACGCCTCTGATTTGCCACGGCTTTTCGCTCTTCGAGGGTGGCGAGCTTGCGGTGTTTCGTGCTGGGCCAGAACCGCAGAAGCACCACGTCGTGCAGATTTGGCAGACGCCATTTGTCGGCGCGGATTGGCAGCCGCCGACGAAGAACGACAGCTACCTTTTCAAACTCGGCAACCCGACTGTCGTGCGAGCGATGGCCGAGTGCGGCGAAGTGCTGACGTTGCTCGGCAAGGACGACAGCTACTCGGGGCTCTACCTCGATTTGGTGAAGCGGACGACGGACATTCTCGACACGTATTTCTGGCTGGATCGCGCGGAGGCGTTTACGCTGCGCGAGCCGCTGGCGGCGATTAAAGAAGCGGCGGCATCGGCGCTGGCGGAGTTTGACAAGGTCACGGCAATCAAGCGCAACACTGCCGCCGAGACGCAGCGCGTGGTAGGAAAGGCGACGGCGATTTTGCGGGCGCTGCCGACTCAGGCGTTTGATCAAATCGGGCATTTTGTAGAAAAACTCGCGGCGCTGCGGGCGACGCGAGGTGAACTAATTTCGCTAAAAGAGCTGCGCTACGTGGACACGGCGCTCGTTGAGAAAACGGAGCAGGACATCGCTGCTACAGGCGCCGCGCTGGCGGAGCGCACTGTGCAGTTTTTGCTTTCACCGCAGGCGCTCGACCCACTGCGGGTAAAGGTTTTCGCGTTGCGCGAGGCAGTGCCAAAGATGCCGAAAGTCACGGATGCGCAGAAGCTCGACGAAGAAATCGCCGCGGCGGCCAAAGACCTCGACTTGCTCGTGGAGACAGTCGGCAACCTCAAAATCGCCGACGCCACGGAGACGACGCGCATCATCGAAGATGTCTCCGGCATTTACGCCACGCTGAATCAAGCGCGGTCCGGGCTGCGGCAGCGCATCCGCGATTTGCGTGGGACGGAAGCGGTGGCGGAATTTGCGTCGCAGCAGCGGTTGCTCGACCAAGCACTCGCCAACTATCTCGACCTCAGCGCGACGCCGGAGAAGTGCGATGAGTTCCTGAACAAGCTGATGGTGCAGGTCGAAGAACTCGAAGCGCGATTCGCGGACTTCGAGGAATTTGTTGGCGAACTGGTGGACAAGCGCACCGCATTTGCTGGAGCTTTCGAGTCGCGGAAGCTGGAACTCATCGAAGCCCGCAATCGTCGTGCGAATGGCTTGCTGTCAGCGGCGGAGCGCATTCTGAAGGGCATCAAGCACCGTGCGGATAACCTGCCGGGGCTGGATGAAATCAACGCTTACTTTGCCAGCGATATGATGGTGGAGAAAGTGCGCGACCTCACCGCGCAACTACTCGCGCTCGGCGATTCTACGAAGGCCGACGACCTCGGCAGCCGACTGAAAACCATCCGTGAAGATGCGGTGCGGCAATTCAAGGACCGGCGCGATCTATTTGGCGGAGGCAGCGGCGCGATTCAGCTCGGGCGGCATCAGTTTTTGGTCAATACGCAGGAGCTTGACCTCACCATCATCCAGCGTGGCGATGCGATGTGTTTGCACATCACGGGGACGAACTTCTTTGAACCCATTGACGACCCCGCCTTTGTCGAAACCAAGGCGGTGTGGGGCTTGGATACGGTATCGGAGACGGCGGACGTGTATCGGGCGGAGTGGCTGGCGTGGCTGGTAGTGGCGCAGGCGACTCATGCAGGCGAGGTCGCCTGCACCACTACCAAGTTCGCAGCCACGCGCCTCGGCGAGGGCTACGTCAAAGGCGTCCACGACGCGGACGCTGCGAAGATTGTGGAAGCGGTCGTCGAAATGCAGCGCACGCTGGGGCTCCTGCGCTTCGACACTCAGGCTCGCACTCATGCCGTGCTCGCATGGATGGCGCTACCGGACGGCGAAGCGAAGGCGCTACTCGCTGCGAAGCTGCGCGGGTTCGGAGCGATGGGGCGGTTCTTTGAGCAGCAGGCTCCGACGGCGGAGTTGTTGGGGGAGATCGTCCATCAGGTCCATTGTGTCCATCCAGTCCATCCAGTCCAAGGACGAGATGGACGAGATGGACAGCATGGACTGGATGGACCGGCGGCTGAGTTTCTTTTCCACGTTCTCTCCGGCGATGGGATTTTTCCGGCTGCACCGGAAGCTGTCGCGCTGGTTGATAACTTTCACGCGCACCTCGTGGAGCGCAGCGGCACGGGGGCTTTCAAAGACGCTCGCAAGGCTGTCTCCGCCGACATGCACGCGGAGTTTTCGCTCATCCGCGACTGGCTACGGGCTCATTCGGGCGAGCATCTTTTCTTGGATGAAGCGGCGTCACTCATCCTGCGGGACTCGACGGTTGCGGCGACGATCAACGCCTCGGCGACTCGCGAACTCACAGGGATGAATGGCTCGCATTCTCGCATCTCGAACGGCGTGCTGCGGCTCGACTACCTCGACTTTTCCGCACGGATGCGCTCGCACGAAGTGAATGTCGTCCCGCTTTACACGCGCTTCGTTTCGCTAAAGCGCACGCTGCTGGAGGCTGCGCGGGAGCGGCTCAAGCTCGATGGTTTCAAACCGAAGGTGCTCACGAGTTTTATCCGCAATCGGCTCATTGACTCCGCGTATCTTCCGCTCGTCGGCGACAATCTCGCGAAGCAAATCGGCGCGGCGGGCGATGCGAAGCGCACGGATCGGATGGGGATGTTGCTGCTCATTTCGCCGCCGGGCTACGGCAAGACCACGCTCGTCGAGTATGTCGCCAGCAGGCTCGGCATCGTGTTTATGAAAATTAACGGTCCCGCGATTGGGCATCGAGTCACGTCGCTCGACCCGACGGAGGCTCCGAATGCTGCGGCGCGGGATGAGTTGGAGAAGCTCGGGCTGGCGTTTGAAATGGGCGACAACGTGATGGTCTGCCTCGACGACATCCAGCATCTCAGCGCGGAGTTTTTGCAGAAGTTCATATCGCTGTGCGACGGCTCACGGCGCATCGAAGGCGTGTGGCGCGGGAAATCGAAGACATGGGATTTGCGCGGCAAAAAGGTCATCGTGGTGATGGCCGGAAACCCGTACACCGAGAGCGGCGAGAAGTTCAAAATCCCTGACATGCTGGCGAACCGCGCCGACACGTACAACCTCGGCGATGTCGTCGGAGCGCACGCGGATGCGTTCAAATCCAGCTACCTCGAAAACGCCGCTGGCTCGAATCCCACACTCGCCCGCCTCGCCTCGCGTTCGCAAAAGGACATCCTCGCCGTGCTGAAAATCGCGGAGACTGGGAGCACGGAGGGCGCGGATTTTGAGAGCAACTGGTCGCCTGTCGAGCAAACGGAGTTTATCGGCGTGATGAAGAAACTTCTCCGCGCCCGCGATGTCGTTTTGCGGGTGAACGAAGAATACATCCGCAGCGCCGCGCAGGCCGACGCATTCCGCACGGAGCCAGCGTTCAAGCTGCAAGGCAGCTACCGTAACATGGGCCGGCTGGCGGAAAAAATCTCGCCCGTGATGAACGACGCAGAACTCGAATCGCTGCTGCAAACTTACTACCGCAACGAAGCGCAGACGCTCACCACCGGCACGGAAGCGAACTTGTTAAAGTTCAAAGAACTCACCGGCACCATCACGCCCGACGAATCGGCCCGCTGGGAGGAAATCAAAAAGACCTTCCGCAAGAACCAGCTCTTCCGGGGAGCCGACGGCAAAGACCCGATGGTGCAAGTCGTCGAGCGGCTCACCGCGCTGCAAGACTCGCTCGGCGAACTCGGTGGCGTCTTCGCAAAGGTGCTCGGAAAGCCCGCGCCGATCCTCGCGCAACCGATCACCCTTTTCATGACCCCACCCGGCTCTCCGCCGCCGCCCAAAGCGTCCGGTGAAGACGTGGGCGCTGCGCTGCGCGAGGTTTCGATTTCTACCGAGACGCTCCGGCAGATTTGGGAACTCATCGAAGCCGACAAAGCAAAACAGACCACGAAAGACTGATGAAAACTAAAGCGATACTCCTTTCCGAACACGGTGAACCAGCGACTGTCGCACGCTGCTGCGAGGTCGAGCTTTCACCGCCGGGGCCAGGCGAGGTGCGCGTACGCGTGCTCTTCGCACCCATCAATCCTGCGGACATCAATGTGCTGGAGGGGAAATATCCCGTGCGGCCTGAGCTGCCCGGCATCCCCGGCGTCGAGGGCGTGGGCGTCGTCGAGGAATCGGGGGAGGGATTCGCCGCTGGGACGCGCGTGCTGTTGCCGCATCGCTTCGGCACTTGGCGGGAGGCGGGGAATGTTTGTGCGGCGGAGTTGGTGCGGGTTCCGGACGATGTGCCGCTGGCGCAGGCGGCGATGGTGCGGATCAATCCGGCAACTGCGCTGTGCATGTTGCGGGAGTTTGTGCGGCTGGAGCCAAACGAATGGGTTTTGCAAAATGCGGCGAACTCGGCGGTCGGGCGCTGTGTCATCCAGATGTGCCGGCATTACGGCTGGCGGTCTGCGAACGTGGTGCGGCGCGCGGAGCTGGTGGACGAGCTGCTGGCGGAGGGCGCCGACGCGGTGTTCGTGGATAAGCCGGGCGAGCTGCCCGTGCGGCTGGCGCTTAATGCGGTGGGCGGCGATAGCGCGGTGCGGATGGCGGGACGACTGGCGGAAGGCGGGACCATCGTGACTTACGGCGCGATGGCTCGGCAGCCGCTCAAAGTTCCGAACGGGCTGCTCATTTTCAACGACATCGTGTGGCGCGGGTTTTGGGTGACTCGGTGGTATGCGCGGGCGTCGGCGGAGGAGCGCGCGGCGTTGTTCGATGAGCTGTTCGACCTTCTGCGAAAGGGCATCATCTCGACGCCGGTGGAAGCGACTTATCCGCTCACGGAAATCGCTCAGGCTCTCACGCACGCACAGCAAGCGAAGCGGGCTGGCAAGGTGTTGCTCCGGTGTTCAGAGTAGGGGAAATGTCAGAGCCCATACCGAATCGCCGACCCCCGCAGAAGAGCCTGCGTATCACACTCGCCGTCCTGTTTATTACGATGGCGGGGAGCATCGCGTTTGGGTGGTTCCGCTGGAAACGCTGGGATGCGGAGTGGCGGACTGTCGCGCCGTGCGAGGCGAGCGGAGGCCTTTATCAGCAACCGCGACTGGAGCTGAAAGTGCCCATCTTTCGCCAGAGTGACGCGCGATGGCGGGCGGACAAGCTCGGCAAAACGGATGCCACGCTCGGCGCGGAGGGCTGCGCGGTGGCGAGCGCGGCGATGGTGTTTGCGGCATACGGATTCGACACCGACCCGGCGCGGCTGAACCAATATCTCACGGAGCACGAGGGCTACGTGGGGAATGGCTGGATTGTGTGGGAGAAGGCGGCGGAACTCAGCGAGGGGAAGATCGAAAAAGCCTACGAGGATTTGCCGAGCTACATGCTGATTGACCTGAATCTGCGCTCAGGCAACCCAGTCATCGCGAAGCTGAAATCGCCCGACGGCACGCACTTCGTGGTCATCTGCGGGAAGGACGGCTACGACTATCTGACGTGCGACCCCGGCGCTGCGGAAGGACGCGGCATTTACCCGCTGAAGGAGTATGGGAGCCGCATTGAGGGGATTCGGTTTTACCGACGAGTCACGGGGAAATGAAGTGCCCTACTTCGCCCCGGCGACTTTCGGGGCGGCGCTCGCTTTGTCCACGCGGAGGATGCCGCCGCTTGCGACGGTGTTCGTCATAGGTTCGCCGTCTTTGATCAAGGTGAACGAAGCGATGACGGTCTTGTGCTGGCCGACTTGGGCGTCGGGCCCCGCTTTGAGGACGAAGCGCACTTCTTTGTCGTCTTTGGTGATTTCCTTTTCCTCGGCGGTGATGCCTTGGGGTAGGCCGAGCAGGGCGATCTTCGCTTTGCCTTCAAATGGGGTCTTTTGCTCCAGCTTCATCGTCATCGCGCCTTCGCCGCCTTGGTCGATGTAGGTGCGCACGAGCGTCCCATTGACAAAGGGTGGTGCGATTTCGAGTTCCGTGAGGCCGGTGCTGATCCAGGTCGCTCCTTTACCGAGGTCCACGGAGCCGTTCACGCAGATTTTCCATTTGGAAATGCCCGCGTTCGCTTGCGCGCTGATGGTGATTGCGCCTTCGTTTTTCCCTTCAGGAATAGTGACGACGCCCGGTTGGCCGATGCCCGGTGGGGTGTAGAGGAGCTGGACTTGCACGGGGCCGTTGAAGACCGGCTTGCCGTCAGCTCCGGCTTTGCGGTTTACCGCGACGTTGAGATTCATCGATCCGGACTGTAGGAGCGGCACCTTCGACTGGTGCAGCTCTAGCGTGACGGGGACTTCGTCCGTCACCGCGATGGCGAGCGTCTGTTCATCCACTCCGTAATAGGACCGTTGGTTGCCGTTCTCGGTCACTTCCACGCGGTGGTCCACTTTGGAGACGACGTTCGCGCCGGCTGGCGGCTCGGCGAGTTTGGGGAAAAGGGTGAACGTCTTTTGCACCGTGGGCGCGTCCGCTTTGGCCTCAAAGACCATCGGGATCGTATCCACGCTCTTGTCCATTTTGGTGGTAGAAATCGTGACGCCTGCTGGGAGTTGCTGGGGCTCCAAGACGATGTCGCCACCGACATCCGCCTTCCGCACACGGACGAGCGTGGAGTAACGGTTGCCCTTGGGGACGGGCACGGCGCGACGTTCTTGCGAGCTGTTGATGACCATTTCGGGCAGGTAGCTAAAAAGCGCCGCCTGCACCGGCGAAACCTCGACCCGATAGGTAAAGAGCGGGCCGCCACGGCCAAGCTGATCCTTCACAGCGAGGAAGAAGTCGCCATCGGCTGGCACCGTCCAGCGCTGGACGCTATCGGGGCCGCCTTGGTCGTCGTTTGCCGCAAGCTGTCCGCCTTTCGAATCGTGAATGGAGAGCACGGAGTCGAGCGGCGAGCGCAGGGAACGAGCGTGGACTTTGAAATCGAACACCGCGCCCTTCGTGGCGGTGAACTTAAAGAAATCTACGTCGCCTTTTTCCTGAATGATCCCGTTAAACGCCAGCGGCAGCGGCCCCGGTGCGGCGGTGGCTTTGGCGACTTCGTTGTTCGGCTCAGCCTCCAGCACATTGCCAAAAGGGGAGACGCGCATGAAGTTCGACTGCGGCGCTGAGAGGCCGTCCTTTTGCGCGATCACTTCGAGGCGCGTGTCTGGCGCGGCAGGGAGCTTCACCGTCTGCTCGAACGGCCCGCTTGCGTCGCCGAGCATCTGCACTTTCACCTCCGTGCCCGCCTGTCCGCCGCCGGGATAGATGACATACGGGCGCGGGTGCGTGCCGATGTGCAGGATATAGTTGCACGCCCCACTCCCGCTGTTCGTCGTCTCTTTGATCATCACGCGGTACTTCCCATCCTCCGGCGCGATGATGCTCAGCGCCGGGTCTTGCCGGGTGAAAGCGCCATCGTCCATCTCCGCCAACGGCGTCCCGTCGGCCTTCGTGATGGTCATGTAAGCATCATACTGCTGCTGCGTAGAAAGCCGGATGCCGATCACCTCCGCCGAGAGCCGCTGGCCCTTCTTCACCTCCACCTCGAAATGGTCCTGATCCTCCCCCGGCGTCGAGCCGTAGATCGTCGCGCCAAGCGGCACCGCCTGCACTTTATACGGGTCCACCTTCTCCTCATCCGCCTCTTTTTGCACCGGATACGGCGACACGTAAAAGAGCCGCGTGTCCGCGATGCCGGAGCTCGTCACCGCGCGGAAAACGTATTCGCCGAGCCGTGCATCTGCGGCGATTTTCAGTTTTGCCTTAAACTTCCCCGCCTCCGCTTCTGCCACGCTTACGACTTCGATGCCGGGCTCATTAAAGAGGAGCGACCGCGCATCCATGAGGCGAGCGCCGCTCAGGACGACCTCCACCTCCGTCCCGCGCTGGCCAGCACCGGGCGTGATGAGTGAATTATTCGGCGAACCCGCGAGGGCCAAAGTGGAAAGGGCAAACGACGTGCAAAGGATGGAGTTTTTCATACGTGACGTGAGGGTAAGCCGTCACGAGCCCCCGTCTTAGCCGGACTTCTTGTAATGCAGGCTCAGCGTGTGAAAGACGTGCTTCTCATCCTTCGCCTCGGCGGTGAAATACACGAGGTCCACGGCGGTGTTATTCTTGTTCCACTTGTAGCCCACCATCGTCTGGGTGCCCTTCCCGTCCGGGAGATTTGTGGTCTCGCGGATCATCTGCTGGCCGGGGCCGTAGTTCCGCTCAAGCATCTGCCGTTTCTCGCCGAGACAGATGTTGTAGTCTGGCTCGTTCCAGCCTGCTTCTTGATATTGGAGCTCCACCTCCCCCAGCACGCCGCCGATGATTCGCTCCGTCACCTTCCCCTCCGCGTCGCGGTCTTTAGAGAGCTTCCCCCCGTTAAAATAAAAGAGCACTTGCTGAAGCGCGGGCGGCTTCGTCGTCGAGTCGCTCCTTTTAAAGCCGACGACCGCAAGCGCCCAACGGCCATCCACTTTCCGCCGCTCTTTGATCGTCAGCTTCGCCGCAGCGATCTTCAGCTCCACGCGCTTCGAGTCCTCCAGCCATTCGAGGCCAAACGGAGGATGGATCTCCCTATCGTTCGTCGAAGCCGAGGTGCGCGCCTCGCCGGGCTTCGGCTGCTGTGCCGCTACCGGAGCGAGCAGGCACATGAAAATAAGCAGGATGTTTCGACCGGGCACCATTGGTCCCCACACGACGCACGAGAACCGCCCATTCATCAATCGCAAATGCGCGACACTCATCATTTGCAAACGCGCCCCTCCCCGCCTATCCCTCCGCCCATGGCAACTCCATCCGACAAAAAGCAGACGAAAATCCAAGTCAAATACGAAGACATGACCGCGCGCTACGCGAACCAAGTCGTCCTCACCACCGGCCAAGAAGAAGTCTATCTCGACTTCTCCAGCGGCCTCATCCCCGACCAAGGCCAAGGCTTCGCCACCCTCCCCATCCACACCCGCATCGCCATGACGGGCGGCGGTCTGCGCCGCCTCTACCAAGTCCTCGGCCAGCTCCTCACCAAGCCCGAGCCCGGCGCGACCGCCTCGACCGATCAGGCGAAATAACAATGACGATTGACGATTGACGAAACTCGGCGAACTTCGTCATTCCACGCGGCGCGTGGCCCCGCACCCGCCTTCGAGCGCCACGAACTCTTCCTCATCCTCTGCCGTCTTCGGAATCATCGTCGCGGGATTGATGGCGCGCTGCCGCTCGATCCACCCGCCGCCGAGGGACTCGTCGCCGCGATAGCACACGGCGGCTTGGCCGGGCGTCACGGCGCGCTGGGGCTCGCGGAGTTTGATGACGGCTTCGCCGCGCTCGCCGGGGAAGACGGTCGCTTCGGCACCGGGATGGCTGTAGCGGATTTTCACCGTCACGTCGAACGGCGCGGAGGCGTCGCAGTGCCAAATGCTGTTCGCCACGGTGAACTCATCGCACCACAAATCCTCCGCCTCGCCCACGATCACGCTGGCCGTCGCGGGGTCAATATCCACGACGTAGCGCGGCGACGATGAGCCGCCGGGCAGACCTTTGCGCTGGCCGATGGTGAACATCTCGATGCCCTCGTGCGGGCCGTAATCGCGCCCCGATTTATCGCGGATGCGACCAGGGTGAAACTCGCCCTCGCCCATGTGCGATTTCAGGAACGCTTTATAGTCATTCCCCGGCACGAAACAAATCTCCTGGCTGTCCTGCTTGTCCGCCGTCTTCATCCCCATCTTCCGCGCGATGGCGCGAATCTCCGTCTTCTCCATCGCCCCGAGCGGGAGGATGACGCGCTGGAGCTGCGCCTGCCGGAGCGAGAAGAGAAAATACGACTGGTCCTTGCGAGGGTCGCGCCCTTTGCGCAGCACGGTGCGGTCCGGCAAATGGTCGGCAATGGCGTAGTGGCCCGTGGCGATGAAGTCCGCGCCGATGGCCTTCGCTTTGCCCCAGAGGTTGCCGAATTTCACCTTCTCATTGCACATCACACAGGGGTTCGGAGTGCGTCCGGCTTTGTATTCCTCGGCAAAGTAATCGATCACCGCGCGCTCGAAGTTCACCGACTCATCCACGACGTAATGCGGGATGCCCAGCCCGTGTGCGACGCTGCGAGCATCAGCGATGGCTTGTGGGCCGCAGCATTTATCCTCCGCGCGCGACATGCAGTCCTGCGGCCACACTTTCATCGTCACGCCGATGACTTCGTAGCCCTGCTCTTTCAAAAGATACGCCGCCACCGATGAGTCCACGCCGCCCGACATGCCCACGACGACGCGCGCTGGCGGTTGCGGCGGCGTGTGGCGAGCTGGTGTGGTGTCGTTCATAGCGCACACAGTCTCTCGCTTTGGCACGCGGCTCAAATCCTTTTACGCTCGCGGGTGGGCGTCGTCGTAGGCGCGCTTGAGTCGCTCGACGGTGACGTGGGTGTAGATTTGCGTGGTGGAAAGTGAGGCGTGGCCGAGGAGGGTCTGCACGCTGCGGAGGTCGGCCCCGGCGTCGAGGAGGTGGGTGGCGAAGCTGTGGCGGAGCTTGTGCGGGGAGATGTTGGCGGGGATGCCGGCGTGGTCGAGGTAGCGTTTGAGCGAGAGCCAGACGGAGCGGACGGAGAGGCGTTTGCGGCTTTTGTTGATGAAGAGTGGGCCGGTCTTTACGGCGGCGGCGTGGCGGTATTGCTGGAGGGCTTCGAGGGCGAGGCTGCCGACGGGGACGATACGTTCTTTTCGCCCTTTGCCGAGGACGCGGACGGTTTCGTTGTAGGTGTCGATGCTGGAGACATCGAGGGCGGCGAGTTCGGCGATGCGGAGGCCGCTGCTGTAGAAGAGTTCCAAAATTGCGGCGTCGCGCTTGGGCATCCATGCGGGGGCTTTGGCGCTTTTCTGCATTTTGAGCGGGGCGGCGAGGAGGGCGTCTATTTGTTTGGGGTTGAGGACGACGGGGAGTTTTTTGTCGAGCTTGGGGAGCTGGACTTGTTTGAGCGGGTTGTCGGCGAGGCCGTGGCGCTCGATGAGGAAGCGGTAGAAGGTGCGCAGGGCTGCGAAGTGGAGGCGGATGGTGGGCTTGGCGATGCCGAGTTTCATCCGCTCGAAAAGGTAGCGGCGGAAGTGGTCGGGGCGCAGTTCACTCCACGCGGGCTGGGGGAGTTTTTCGCGGAAGGTGGTGAGGGCGTGGCGGTAGTTGATGAGAGTGCGGGGGCTGACGTTGCGCTCGACTTC
>CAMDQC010000135.1 GCA_945905735.1 Prosthecobacter debontii
AATACGGACAACGTCGCCATTTCCGGTGAGACGATCGACTTCGGGCCGTGTGCGTTTATGGACGGCTTTCACCCGGAGTGCGTCTTCAGCGCGATAGACCGGAACGCTCGGTATGCTTGGGGGAATCAGCCGTCCATCTGCCAGTGGAACCTCACGCGGTTTGCCGAGACGCTGCTGCCGCTGCTGGCCGATTCGCAGGAGGAAGCGCGCTCGCTCGCTGAGGCTGCGCTCGATGGATTTGGCGACCGTTTTTACGCGCGCTACCTCGCAGGCTTCCGCGCCAAGCTGGGGCTTTCGGAAGCCGCCGATGGCAGCCGCGCTTTTGTAGAAGACACCCTCGCTGTGCTTGCCGAGCATGAGGTGGATTTCACCCTTTTCTTCCGCCACCTCACGCGGGTCGCGGCGGGGGAAAGCCCTGATGCGCTCGTCGGGTTATTTCCCAGCCGTGAGCCTTGCGAGGCTTGGCTGGCCGGGTGGCGCAGCGTCGCCGACCCCGCCGTTCACCTCGCCGAGATGCGAGCGGCGAATCCAATCCTCATCCCGCGCAATCACCGCATCGAGGAGGCGATCCAGCACGCCTACTCGGGTGACTTCGCGCCCTTTCACCGCTTGGCGGACGCCCTCGCGCATCCTTATGCGGAGTGTTCGGAGACGAGTGACCTTGAGCTTGCGCCGCTCCCGCACGAGGTCGTCCAGCAGACATTCTGCGGGACGTAATTGTCGCGGACCTATTTCCGAGAAGCGCGCCCTTCGCGGCGCTCCGTCACTTGCCGACTGCTGCGACGACCTTCTGCGCAGCATCGTCGAGCGTGTCGCCGGTGATGAGGGCGAGGCCGCTTTCGGCGAGGGTCTTTTTGCCTTCGGCGACATTGTTGCCTTCGAGTCGGACGACGAGCGGGATGGTAATGCTCACTTCTTTCGCTGCGGCGACGATGCCGGTGGCGATGACGTTGCAGTCCATGATTCCGCCGAAGATGTTCACGAGGATGCCCTTCACGTTCGGATCGCTGAGGATGATTTTGAAGGCTGCGGTGACTTGGTCTTTCGAGGCTCCGCCGCCGACATCGAGGAAGTTTGCGGGGCTGCCGCCGTAGTGCTGGATGATGTCCATCGTGGCCATCGCGAGGCCCGCGCCGTTCACGAGGCAGGCGATGTTTCCGTCGAGGCCGATGTAGTTGAGGTTGTACTCGCTGGCGGCGACTTCGCGAGGGTCTTCCTCCGTTTTGTCGCGCATGGCGACGACTTCGGGCTGCCGGTAGAGGGCGTTGTCGTCGAAGTTAAATTTCGCATCGAGCGCCATGAGGCGGTTGTCTTTGGTGACGACGAGCGGGTTCACTTCCACCATCGAGCAATCGGCGCGGAGGAAGAGGGTGAAGAGATTACCAAAGAGCTTCACCGCTTGGTTCATCAGCGCGCCGCGAAGACCGAGCGCGGCGGCGAGGTTGCGGCTCTGGTAGCTTTGCAAACCGAGCGCGGGATTGACATGGACGCGGTCAATTTTCTCCGGCGTATGCTCGGCGACTTCCTCGATATTCACGCCGCCTTCCGTGCTGGCGATGATGGTGAAGCCGCTCGTCGCGCGGTCGTGCAGGATGGCGAAATAAAGCTCCCGTGCGATCTCCACTGCTTCGCCGACGAACACTTTGCCCACCAGCTTCCCCTCTGCGCCGGTCTGATGCGTCACGAGCACTTGCCCGAGCATCTTCCCCGCGATGTCGCGCGCTTCCACGGGCGAGGAGCAGACATGCACGCCGCCTTTGAAGCCGTTCTTAAAGGTCCCTTTTCCGCGCCCTCCGGCGTGAATTTGCGCCTTCACGATCAGCTCCTTCGTCCCCAGTTTCGTGGCGATGGTCTCCGCCTCGTCTGCGGTGCTCGCGACGCTGCCCGGCTGAGTGGCGACGCCATATTTCCCAAAAAGTTCACGCGCTTGGTATTCGTGGATATTCATAAAGTGCGCGCTGGGTAGCGGGCGGCGGCGGAGAATGCAAGGAGAGCGATTGCTTGCACCCAGACTCGCGTGCCTACACACTCCCGCCCATGTCTGACGAAGAAATACTCAATACCCATCAGAAAGCTCTCCGCGTAAACCTCGACCGCCGCTGGTATGGCAGCTTCGCAGAAATCGGCGCGGGCCAAGAAGTCGTCCGCTGGTTCTTCCGCGTCGGCGGGGCGAGCGGCACCGTCGCGAAGAGCATGAGCGCTTACGACATGGCCGTGAGCGACGCCATTTACGGCACCGCCGAGCGTTACGTTTCACGCCCTCGCCTCCAGGCCATGCTCGACCACGAGTATGCCCTCAACATCGAGCGCCTCTCCGCGATGCGCGGCGACACCACTTCCTTCTTCGCATTTGCCGACACCGTCGCCACTCGCAACTTCCAAGGCACGAACGAATGTCACGGCTGGCTCGGCGTCAAATTCCAAGCCCAGCCCCACGATAAAGCCAGCCAAGTCCTCGTCCACATCCGCCTCCTCGACCAAGACGCCGCCGCCCAGCAAGAGGCTCTCGGCATCGTCGGCGTGAACCTCTGCCACGGCTGCTTCTTCACGCACCACGAGCCCGAGAAGCTCGTCGAGTGCCTCCTCGACGGACTCACCGTCGGGCGCATCGAGATCGATCTCATCGAGTTTAACGGCATCGAATTTCGCAACGTGGATAACCGCCTCATGGCGCTCAAGCTCGTCCAAGTCGGCCTGAGTGGAGCCGCCATGTTCGGCCCGGATGGAGCCGTCCTCCAGCCCAGCGAAGTCTTTTATAAAAAGGCCGTCCTCGTCGAGCGTGGTAGCTTCCGCCCCGTCACCCACGTCAACGTGGACATGATGCGCTGCGCCCGCGAAAAATTCGCCGCAGACCCCGCCGTCATCGGCAAAGACATCCTCCAAGTCATGGAACTCACCATGAGCAACCTCCTTGCGACCGGAGCCATGGACCGCCGCGATTTCCTCGCCCGCGCTGACGTTCTCGCCTCCTGCGGCACCACCGTCATCATCACCGACTTCAGCGAATTTCACCGTCTCGGAGCCTACCTCAGCCGCATGACGAAAGAGCGCATCGGCCTCGTCCTCGGCGTCCCGACGCTCACCGAAATCTTCCAAGAAAAATACTACACCTCTCTCCCCGGCGGCATCTTGGAAAGCTTCGGGCGACTTTTCAAAAACGCGCTCCGCCTCTACGTCTATCCGCTCCAAGACCCCGTCACCGGCTACCTCTCCACGGTCGAGACCCTGCAAGTCCCTGCCGAAGTAGTAAACCTCTACCAATACCTCCGTGAGCGCGGTAGCTTCGTCGGCCTCGACAACTACCGCCCTGAATACCTCTCCATCCTCAGTCGCGAAGTCATGTCCCTCATTGCCAAAGGCGATCCTGCATGGGAAAGCATGGTTCCCGACGCCGTCGCCGTAATTGTGAAAGCGCGGAGGTATTTCGGCTACAAGGGGTAGTAGAATGGAGCGCGCACCGAGCGCGCACCGAGCGTTTCGTCACTCGTCTTCGTCATTCAATAACGTCGCACATGAACATCACACACCGTCTCCGCCGACTCCGCGCTACGCCGCAGCTCCGTGCCCTTGTGCGCGAGACAGCGGTGACTGTGGACGACCTCATTTTGCCGCTGTTCGTCTCCGATAAGGTCACCGGGCGTGTCGCTGTTGCGAGTATGCCCGGCGTTTTCCAACTTGATTTGGATGAGCTTGTCGCGGAGGCCCGAGCGGCTCATGCAGCGGGCGTTCGCGCGGTGTTGCTGTTTGGGATTCCCGCCCAAAAAGATGAGCATGCGACACAGGCCTACGCGGAAAACGGAATCACCCAACGCGCCATCCGGCGGCTGAAGGCGGAGCTGCCCGCGCTCATCGTCATCACCGACGTGTGCCTGTGCGAGTACATGAGCCACGGACATTGCGGCATCACCGAGTTTCACGACGGCGTCCCTCATGTTCACAACGATCCGAGCGTGGAACTGCTTGCGGCCACTGCCGTCTCACACGCCCGCGCAGGGGCCGATATCTTAGCGCCGAGCGACATGATGGATGGTCGCATCGGAGCCATGCGCACCGCTCTGGATGAAGCGGGATTTGCGAACACCGCCATCATGAGCTACGCCGCGAAATTCGCCTCCGCATTCTACGGCCCGTTTCGCGATGCCGCCGAAAGCGCGCCGATGTCCGGCGACCGGCGCACTTATCAAATGGACGCCGCAAACGCCGGCGAGGCGCTGCGAGAAGTCGAACGCGACATCGCCGAAGGAGCCGACATCGTGATGGTGAAGCCCGGCCTGCCCTACCTCGACCTCGTCTGGCGAGTGAAGGAGCGGTTCGGCGTCCCCACCGCCGTCTATAATGTGAGCGGCGAATACGCCATGCTCAAAGCCGCCGCCGAGCGCGGCTGGCTCGACGAACGGAACTGTGTGCTTGAGCAAATGCTTGCGTTCAAACGCGCCGGGGCCGACCTCATCATCACCTACTGGGCGCGGCAGGTGGCGGAGTGGTTGCGGTAGAGTCCGCCCACCGAGCGGAAAGCCTCAGTCTCGGAAGTTCCCAAACGCCAGCCCGACCTCAAAATTCTTGCTCCGGCAGAAAGCGATCACCGCTTGCAGATCATCGCGATTTTTCCCCGTCACTCGAATCTGTCGCTCTTGCAGCGTGCTCTGCACTTTCAAGCCTTTGTCCTTAATCGCTCGCACGATTTCCTTCGCCTTTTCGCCATCGAGCCCCTGCTTGATCAGCAGTTCCTGCGTCGCGTGGCCAAGCGGCGAGATGGTGGCATCTTTCGACTCCACATTGCGCAGGTCCACGCCGCGCTTGCTCAGTTTTCCGATGACGATGTCGTGGACTCCTCGCACGCGGCTCGCATCTTCCGCTGTGAGTTTGATCTTCGATTCCTTCGCATCCAGCTCGATGCGGGCGGTGCTGCCTTTGAAATCAAACCGCGTCGCAAGTTCTTTCACGGCTTGGTTGATGGCGTTGTCGAGCTCCTGTTTGTCCACTTCGGAAGTGATGTCGAATGACGGCATAAAAATTAAGCGAGCAGCGCCTTCACGACCTTCGATGCTTCGACGCCGGTGAGCTTCGCGTCGAGCCCTTGGAACTTGTAGCTGAGCCGATTGTGATCAATGCCGAGACAGTGCAGCAGTGTGGCGTTCAGGTCGTTGATGTGGACGGGGTTTTCCGCGACGTTGTAGCTGAAGTCGTCCGTCTCGCCGTACGTCTGCCCGCCTTTGATTCCGCCGCCTGCGAGCCACATACAGAAGTTGCGCGGGTGATGGTCGCGCCCGTAGTTGTCTTTCGTCAGTGTGCCTTGCGAATAGACCGTGCGGCCAAATTCCCCGCCCCACACGACCAGCGTGTCGTCCAGCAAACCGCGCTGTTTGAGGTCCATGACGAGTGCCGCGCTGCCTTGGTCCGTGTCCTTGCACTGGCCGCTGAGTTGCGCGGGGAGCGAGCCGTGTTGGTCCCACCCGCGATGGAACATTTGCACCACGCGCACACCGCGTTCCACGAGTCGCCGAGCGAGCAGGCAGCTATGCGCGAAAGAGCCCGGCTCCTTGGCTTTCGGGCCGTAGAGGTCCATCACGCTCTGCGGCTCGTTGCTGATGTCCACCAGCTCCGGCACGCTCGTCTGCATCCGAAACGCCATCTCGTATTGCGCGATGCGCGTGGCCGTCTCTGGGTCGCCGAGGCGCGTGAGATTGCGTTGGTTGAGCTGGTTCACCGCATCGAGCATCGCGCGCCGGTCGCCGCCGCTCACACCTTGGGGATTCGGCAAATAGAGCACCGGATCGCCCGCACCGCGAAAGGCGACGCCGCTGTGCTTCGTCGGCAGGAAGCCGCTCGACCACATCCGCGTGAAAAGCGCCTGCCCGTTGCTGCCCTCCGGCCATTTCGGGGTGAAAACCACGAACGCCGGAAGGTCGTTGTTTTCGCTGCCGAGCCCGTAAGCGAGCCACGAACCGATGCTGGCGTAGCCCGGCACCTCGCGCCCCGTCATCACGAACGTGCAAGCCGGGTCGTGGTTGATGGCGTTCGTGTTCACCGTCTTCACCACGGTGATGTCGTCCACGATTTTCGAGGTGTAGGGAAGTAGGTCGGTGTTCACCCAAGTCCCCGCTTTCCCCATGCGCTCGAACTTGAACTTCGAAGGCGCGACGGGAAACCGCGATTGCCCGCTCGTCATTGTGGAAAGCCGCTGCCCGCCTTGGATGCTGGGCGGGATGTCCTTATCGAAAAACTCCCCGAGCTTCGGCTTGTAGTCCCACGTATCGATCTGCGACGGCCCACCGTTCATGTGCATGTAGATGATGGATTTTGCCTTTGGCTTAAAGTGCGGCAGCCCCGGCAATGGCGGATGAACGCGTCCGCTAGTCGCCGCTGCTTGCGCCGTATTTTGCAGCATCATCGCCAGTGCAGCCCCGCCGAGGCGAAGGCCGACATCGCCGAAAAACTGACGTCGAGTGAGGTTGCGGTGGTATTCGAGAAGTGGATTCATGGCTTAGTTTCTGGAGACGGTTTCATCGAGGTTGAGCAGGGTGCTGGCGACTAGCGTGTGAGCGGCGAGCTGGGCCGGGTCTAGCGTGGGTGGCGCTTTGGATTCGCCGATGGCGATGACCTTTTTCGCCGCTTCGGCGTCTTGTTGGTAGCGGATGAGGTGGGCGGCGAGTTGCTGCTGGAGCGTAGCCATTTCCTCCGGTTCGGGGCGGCGGGCGAGGATGGTGCGGAAGGCGAAGGTGATGCGGGCGGTGGGCTCGGTGCCGCCCTCCGTGAGCATCCGCTGCGCGAGGACGCGAGCAGCTTCGACGTGCTGCGTGTCGTTCATGAGTTGCAGGGCTTGCATGGGCGTGTTGCTGCGTTCGCGGACGGTGCAGCTTTGCTCGCGGTTGGGCGCGTCGAAGTTCGACATGAACGGCGGCGGCGCCGTGCGCTTGAAGAATGCGTAGATGCTGCGGCGGTAGAGCGCGTCGCCTTTATCCTGCGTGTAGTTGCGCGTGTTCGAGCCTGCGAAGCCGACGGGCTCCCAGATGTTCGCGGGCTGGTAGCTTTTCGCGCCGATGCCGCCCATTTTCAAATTGATGATCCCGGCGACGGCGAGGGCGTTGTCGCGGACTTGCTCAGCGTCGAGCCGGAAGCGCGGGCCTCGTGCGAGCAGCAGGTTCTCCGGGTCGCGGGTGACGAGTTCCTGCGAGACGCGCGACGATTGGCGGAAGGCGGCGGACGTGACCATCTGTCGGACGAGCGCCTTCACATCCCAGCCACCGTCGCGGAAGGAAACGGAGAGCCAGTCGAGCAGGTCGGAGTGCGTCGGCGGGAGTCCTTGCGAGCCGAAATCGCCGAGTGATTTCACCAAGCCGACGCCGAAGAACTGGTGCCAGAAACGATTCACCGTGACGCGGGCGGTGAGCGGGTGCTCGGGCGAGACGAGCCATTTTGCAAGGTCGAGCCGCGTGGCGCGCTCGGCTGCTTTTGCGAGCGGAGGGAGGAAAGCGGGCGTCGCCGGGATGACTTTGTCGCCCGGTTTGTCGTAAGCGCCGCGCATCATCACGAAGCTGTCGCGCGGCTTATCGAGGTCTTTGAAAATGAACGTGCTCGGGAGAACTTTATCGAGGTCCTCCCTCTCCTTCTTCGCGGCAGCGACGGCGGCGGCGGTGGGACCGAGCGCGGCTTTTGTATCGGAGCAAATCGTCGCCAGATAGAAGTCGCGCGCTTTCTTTTCATCGACTGCGGCGTGCTTCTTGTCCGGGCCTTCCTTCACGATTTTGATGACTTCCGCCGAAGCGCCAGCCACGTCTTTCCCCGTGTTTGCCTTCCACCACGCGAGGAAAGAGCGGCTCGGGTCCGTGACGGGATCGCTCTTTCCGGCGACGCCGATTTTGTCCCAGAAGACCAAGCCACCAAACTGTGTAAGCGCGAAGCCCGAAAGCTGGTCGCCCGTTTTGATGCCGAGCTTCTCCGCCTGAAACTCCAGCCGCACCCACTTGCCATTCTCCGGCAGCGGGCCGGCATTTACGCGCTCGTTCGTGTTCACGGTGCCAAACTCAATCGCCGCGTAGTCGCCCCACACAGCGCGGTGGTTCCAGCCGCCGTTGTTGTGAAATTGCAGCATGACGGACTTCGGAGGATTCGCGGGATCGAGGAAGACGTGGGCGAAGAACACCGCGTCTTGCGGGATCGCCAGCGGTGCAGCACCGCCGTTGTAGAAGTCCTGAACCATGCCATCGCCGGCTCGCTTGATTGAGATTTTCCCGCTGAAAACCTGCGCGCCATTTTCCACCGTGCGCAGCTTCAGCGGATGCCCGGAGGACATTACATTTGCGCCAGCGGGGAAGGCGTCGTCGAACCACACATTCTCCGCCTGCGCGACCGGCGGGCGGGGCTCGGCCTTCGCGGGATCATGGTAAACGAGCGCCGCTGCCGCTGCCTCCAGCGCCTTCTCTTTCTCCATGAGCTTCGCCGCTGCGGCTGCGAGTTTTGCGTCCGTTTCTGGGGTCGTGATTTTCATCGTCGGCTTCGTCAGCAGCGCGTTGCCATCCATCGCCGGGTCGGCTGAGGAGTGGAAAAATGCGTAGAGCGAGTAGAACTCTTTTTGCGAGAGCGGGTCGAACTTGTGGTCGTGGCATTGCGCGCAGCCTGCCGTGAGGCCCATCCAAGTCTGCGCCGTCGTCGCCGCGCGCTCCACAGCGTAGCGGAAGGTGTATTCCGCATCAATGGAGCCGCCCTCGCTCGTCGTCGCCGTGCAACGATTGAAGCCCGTGGCGATGAGCTGTTTCATCGTCGGATTGGGGAGCTGATCGCCCGCGAGTTGCTCGATGGTGAACTGGTCGAACCGCTGGTTTTCATTGAACGACTCCACGACCCAATCCCGGTAAGCCCACATCTGCCGTTCGTTGTCGAGATGCAGCCCGTGAGTGTCGGCGTAACGCGCGACGTCGAGCCAGTGACGCGCCATTTCCTCGCCGTAGCGCGGCGACGCGAGGTAGCGGTCCACCAGCTTCTCGTAAGAATCTGGCGCAGCATCCGCGAGGAACGCATCCACCTCCGCCACGCTCGGCGGCAGGCCCGTCAAAGCGAACGCAGCCCTGCGAGCGAGCGTCGCCTTATCAGCCTCCGGCGAAAATGATAACCCCTCGCGCTTCAGCCGTGCTTGGAGAAAAACATCCATCGAATTTGCAGCCGCCGATTTCACGGGAGGCTCAAACGACCAGTGCTTTTGGTAAGCCGCGCCCTGCTCGATCCAGCGTTTAATCGTTGCGCGCTCTTCATCGTTCAGCGTCTTGTTCGACTTCGGTGGAGGCATCACCTCGTCCTCATCTTTGCTCAGGATGCGCGTCCACGCCTCGCTCTCCGCCAGCTTCCCCGGCACAATGGCCTTCACGCCGTCGTGGTCCGCAAACGCCCCCTCCGGCGTATCCAGCCGCAGCTCGGCTTTGCGATGCTTCGCGTCGAGTCCGTGGCAGGAAAAGCATTTGTCCGACAGGATGGGCCGGATGTGCTGATTAAAGTCCACCTTCTCCGGCACCGCAGCCTGCGCGGCGGATATTGCAAAAAGGAAAAGGCCGATGGATGAGATCATCTTCATGGTAGTTCTTGGGTATCCGGTGAGAGGGAAAACGATAGCGAAAAAGCGGGCAGTCCCGCGACTACTCTACAGTACAGGCCGCTCTTTGTGCCAGCTCGTCGCCTGCTCGTAAGCGTGCGCGATTTGCAGCAAGCGCGCCTCTTTCCACGGCTGGCCGATGAGCTGCACGCCGATGGGGAGCCGCACGCCGTCCGTCGTCGCGAAGCCGCACGGCAGGCTCACGCCGCATGTCCCGGCGAGGTTGCAGGCGATGGTGAAGATGTCGGCGAGATACATTTTCATCGGGTCATCCGAGCGGTCGCCAGCCTTGAACGCGGGCTCCGGCGACGTGGGGCAGATGATGGCGTCCACTTGCTCGAAGGCGCGCGTGAAGTCGTCGCGGATGAGCGTCCGCACCTTCTGCGCACGGAGGTAATAGGCGTCGTAGTAGCCGCTGGAGAGGACGTAAGTACCGAGGATGATGCGGCGCTTCACCTCCGCGCCGAAGCCCTCTGCGCGGCTGCGCGCATACATCTCCAGGAGGTTCTCCGTCTGCGCGCGGTGTCCGTAGCGCACGCCGTCGAAGCGGGCCAAATTCGCCGAAGCCTCCGCCGTCGCGATGACGTAATAGACGCTCACGGCGTGCTCAGTGTGCGGTAGTGAAACCTCGACGATTTCTGCGCCGAGCGACTCGTAGTGCTTGCACGCGGCGCGCACGGCGGCGTCCACCTGCGGGTCTATTCCGCTGATGAAATACTCGCGCGGCATCCCGAGCTTCACGCCTTTCAAATCTTGACCCAGCAGCGCCGTCGCGTCTTCCACCGGCACGTCGAGGCTTGTCGAATCCATCGTATCGCGCCCGGCGATGACGTTCGTCAGCAGCCCCGCATCGCGCACCGTTTTGGTAAAAGGCCCGATTTGATCCAGCGACGACGCGAAGGCGATGAGCCCAAAGCGCGAGACGCGCCCGTAGGTCGGCTTCAGCCCCACACAGCCGCAGAGCGCGGCGGGCTGGCGGATGCTGCCGCCGGTGTCCGAGCCGAGCGCCGCGAACGCTTCATCCGCCGCGACGACTGCCGCCGAGCCGCCCGAGGAGCCGCCGGGGATGCGCGAGAAATCCCACGGATTCATCGTGCGCCCGAAGGCCGAGTTTTCCGTCGAGCTGCCCATGGCAAACTCATCCAGATTGCACCGCCCAAACGGAATCGCCCCCGCCGCCCGCAGTTTGGAAATGACGGTCGCATCGTAGGTGGACGTGTAGCCGAGCAACATCTTCGACGCCGCCGTGCACGGCTCGCCTTTCACATTGATCACGTCCTTAATCGCAATGGGAACGCCGCCCAGCGGCAGCGAGACATCCGCCTTTTCCGCCAGCGCCCGAGCCGTGGCGAAATCGCGCGACAGATACCCGTGGATGCGCCCATCGAGCGCGGCGATGCGGGCCTCCAGCGCATCAATCGCCTCGACGGGAGACGCTGCGCCCGAGCGAAATTGCGCTTGGAGTTCCGCGATAGAAAGAGAAGTGAGCGACATAAATTATTCGATGACTTTTGGGACGACGATGAGCCCATTTGCGGAGCGCGGCGCATTCGAGAGCACCGTCTCCTGGGAGAAAAACGGGCGCGATTCATCGGCGCGGAAAACGTTCGTCACCGCATTCGCATGAGCCGTCGCAGCGACCGCCGAGACATCCACCTTGCGGAGCTGCTCGACGTGGGAAAGCACCTGCCCGAGCTGGCTCTGAAATTTCTCGATTTCAGCATCGGTCAAATCAAGCCGCGCAAGCTGCGCGGTGTAGCGGACATTAAATTGGTCATCCATAGCGGGCGCGGAATGGAGCGGAAAGCGGGGGCGGGGGGAAGCGCGATGTGCGGGGAAGGCGCGGTATCGCTCATGGCTTGGAAACTACGGAGCTCCCGCCTAGCGTCCGCCCATGAGACAAAACACGACGAGGGAATTGATTGAACGCTTCATGCGCGAGCTTGGCTCGGTGGTGAGGTCGGACGGCTGTGTTTACTTCACCGGCGGTGTCTCCGCAGTCCTTCTCGGCTGGCGGGAGATGACGCTTGATGTGGACGTGAAGGCAGACCCCGAGCCGCTGGGTTTTTTCGAGGGTTTGCCGAAACTGAAGGAGCAACTCGACATCAACATCGAACTCGCTTCGCCGGACCTGTTCGTCCCGCCGCTGCCGGGATGGCGCGAGCGCTCGCTCTTCATCGCCACGCACGGGCGGCTGGCTTTTTACCACTACGACTTCTACGGGCAGGCGCTGGCGAAAATCGAGAGGGCGCATCCGCGAGATCGGCTTGATGTTCGCTCAATGATTGAAGCCGGGTTCGTGCAGCCAGACCGCCTCGCCGCACTCGTCGCGGAAGTGCAGGGAGAAATGCTCCGGTATCCCGCCATCGATGCAGCAGCGCTCACCGAGAGCGTCAGAACGATTGCGCAGGAAGGGCGCTGGGCGTAAAGGCAACGGAAAACCATGATCCACGACATCACCACACTGTTCGAGAACCTACCCGGCGCGGATTTGATGATCGCGGGGCTCGATGATGTCGCCGCCGGGCGTGAGACGGTGGCGGGCGAGTTGGTGAAAATCGGCAGTCCCCGCTTACGAGAGAGCGGAGTGAATGTGGACGTTTCGCCCGAGGCTGCGCTGGATGCGGACCGGCAGCTTTATCGTCTCCTCAGCGCCTCGCATGGGCTGGCGGCGCACTCGCAATACAACGCGCTCGTCCGGCAGCTCGTGAGCTTCGAGCGGGCTCTGGCGCAGCGCATCGCGCGTGAGAGTCGGCTTTCACCGGGCTAATATCACGGCAGCTCCGGCTGCATCTTCTGGCGCTGGCGGCAGATGGGGCAGTTATCGTTGGGCGTGGTGTGGAGGAGTTGGTTGAGGTCGGGCGGGAGCGCGGGGTCGCCGGTGAGCACGTTATCCACGCTCAGGCCGTAGAGGGCCATCGCTTTTCCCCGCGCCCACGGGTTGCGGAGGGCGAGGCGTTTTAGTGCTTCGTCGGCGAGGAGGGCGGGGGGCTTTGCGGGGGTCGATAGCTGGACAAAAGCGAGGGCGTCCACGGCTTGCGCGACTTCGGCGGGGGAGGTGGGCTGCTTGGCTTTCCCGGCGGGGCGAGTCGCGGTCAGCCATTGCGTCCATGCTTCCCAGCCCATGTTTTCCATCACGATGAAGATGGCGAGCTGCGCCGTGGGGCGGGGGAGATCGTTCTGCTTTGCAAAAAGCGGGAGCAGCGGGGTGAGCTTCGGCTCGGCCTCGGGGGAAAGGCGGAGCGTGCGCTGAGTGCCCGCATTTTTCGAGGAGAGCGCAGCCATCGGCAGCACCGCGTCTGCCTCGCCCATCGGCTCCAGCTTTGCGTCTAGGCTACGCAGCACCACTTGCCGCTCGCCATTTTCCGCGATGAAAATTGCGCCTGCGGGAATCGCCACCGTCATCGGCTGAGCGGTGGTATTCGTGAGCCGCACGGAGGCGGAATCGCGGCCATTGCCGGAGAGCGCCGCCTTCACCGTCTGAGCCTCCATCGCAGCAGAAAAAGGCACCGCTTCCGCAAACACGGAAACGCAGAGCGCGAGCAGGACGATGGCGGACTTCAGCACGGCGGCATATAGAGAGCGGTCTACCGGGGAATGCAACCCGTGGGCGAAAGGAACCCCAAACAAACGCCCGCCAAAACCGTTGTATCCCTCGCCATGAATCGTCGCTCTTTCATCCGTTCGCTTGCCGCGTCCTCGCTTGTCATGCCGGGGATGCTTTCCAGCCTCATGGCGGAATCGGAGGTCCGCCCGCCGCACGCGCGAGCACGGGCAAAGCGCGTCATTTTCCTCCACATGAGCGGCGGCGTGTCGCATGTGGATTCGTTCGACTACAAGCCCAGACTCATCTCCGACCACAACGCCCCGTATGCCGTCCCGCAGAAGATGCTCGACGCGTTTGCGCCCGAGAATCGCAGCGCGGTGAAGTTTTACAAAAAGCCCGACTGGGCGTTCAAGCAGCGCGGCCAATCCGGGCTGTGGATGAGCGAGCTTTTCCCCGAGACTGCGGCGCGGGCGGATGACATCTGCCTCGTGCGCTCGATGTTCTCCGACAATGCGGACCACCAGCAGGCGACGCTCGGGATTCACACCGGGTCCGTCGGCTTCACGCGGCCCAGCATGGGCTCGTGGGTCACCTACGGGCTCGGTTCGGAGAATGCGAATCTCCCCGGCTTCATGGTCCTAGCGCCCGTGCTGCCCTACTCCGGCGCGCAGTTGTGGTCGTCCGATTTTCTGCCCGGGCGCAACCAAGGCACCCACGTCATCCCCGGCCCTGAGCCGCTGCCCAATGTCCGCCGCCGCATCGCCGATGCCGCCGAGCAGGAAGCCGAACTCGGCCTCGCCGCCGCCCTCAACCGCCGCCACCTCCTAGCCAACGACAACGACCCCAAACTCGCCGCCCGCATCAGCGCATTCGAGACGGCATTTCGGATGCAGACCGCAGCGCCCGAGGCGTTCGATTTATCAAAAGAGAACGACGCCACGCACGCCCTCTACGGCCTCCCGCGCGGCAGCACCAAAGGCTTCGCGTGGCAGTGCCTCATGGCCCGCAGGCTCGCCGAACGCGGCGTCCGCTTCATCGAGCTCATAGACACCGGGGCCAGCAACAACTGGGATTCCCACGGCGACATGGCGCAGCACGGCCCGCTCGCAAAAAACGTGGACCGCCCCATCGGCGCACTCCTCACCGACCTCCGGCAACGCGGAATGCTCGAAGACACCCTCGTCGTCTGGGCCACCGAGTTTGGCCGCACGCCGTTCAACACCGGCAAAGACGCCAAAGGCCGCGAGCACCACGCCCAAGCCTTCACCTGCTGGATGGCCGGCGGCGGAGTCAAAGGCGGCATCGCCTACGGCCAGACGGACGAGTTCGGCAACACCATCGTAGAAAACCCCGTCCACATCCACGACCTCCACGCCACCATCCTGCACCTCCTCGGCCTCGACCACAAAGCCCTCACCTACCGCCACGCAGGCCGCGACTACCGGCTCACCGATGTGCATGGGAACGTGCTGCATGATGTAGTGGCGTAGCATATAAAGATCACCCGCTCGTCAAAGACCTGCGCAAAATTCGCGGAGGGATGAGCAAAGCCTCCAAAGCCACAAAACCCGCCAAGTAGCACCTCGCCCGACACCATCATCGAGGCGGGCGGTTCGACGAAAAATCGAGCCGCCCGTCTCCTCCTTCTCCCACCCCCACCTCGGCAGCCAAACGACCTCCCCGCGTGCCCCCGCCACCAAAGC
>CAMDQC010000136.1 GCA_945905735.1 Prosthecobacter debontii
TTGAAAGTGAAGGCACTGTTCGCGCCGAGGGTGAAGTCCAACACTGAGATCGAATCATTGGTGCCTGGCGCACCGATATCAAAGTTGAGCGTGCCGCCGTTGAGGGTCATCGGCTTGCCCGTGAGATCGAGGACGGATGCCGTTGCCGCCGTGAACGCGAGAGTTCCCAGCGCGCCGACAGTGATGCCACTGGTGGAGACCACGCCAGCCGCTGCGGTATTGAGCTGCAGCCTGCCGCCGGAGACCGTCGTGGCTCCGGTAAAGGTATTTGCACCAGTGAGAGTGAGCGTGCCTAAACCGGTCTTGGTCAGGCCGAGGTCGGTGGCGTTGGCGGTCAGGCCACCCACTGCGACACTGGCACCGGTTCCGCCGCCACCCGTCAGGGTGATCGTCGGGGCGACCGTATAGGTGCCCGGAGAGGTGATGACGATGCCGGTCACCGTTCCGAGGGCCGCATCGATCACCGCGTAGCCAGCCGCCGGGGTTCCATTCGTGGCGAGCGTGCCACCCGTGAATTGGACCATCGGAGCACCGATGTAGCCGCTGCCGCCGGTGACCGTCATGTCGGTCTGGGCGATGCCGCTGGCCGTCGCACCGAGCAACGCAGAGGTATAAGCGACGCTGAAGCCATTGGTATTCACCGTCAAGCCACCCGTGAAGTCGTTGGCGGTGCCAGTGTTATCGATCGCGCCGAAGATCGTCGAGATCGAGGTGAGGTTGGCATTGGTAATCGGTACCACCGTCGACAGATTATTCGCGGCCCTCAGGGTGCCACCGGCATAGTTGCTGTAGAGGGCGCCACCATTGGCGGCATTGATGCCGTTGACGCCGTCGACCCCGAGCGTGAGGGTTCCTCCTGCCAGGTTGACAAAAGCCGTTTGTCCGCCCGCGTTGGTGTTACCGACCCGGATCGCCGACCCTGCGGTGTTAAAGTCGCCCCCAGCGACGTTGAGGACGCCGTAGGAACTGGCATTCGTGGTCAACCAGAAATTACCGGCGGTGGGGCGGTTGATCGTTCCGCCCGGTCCCACCGTGATCGAGGCCGGCCCCACATAGGCGACGAGCATTGTCGTTGTCCCGGTAAGATCAAGCGTGCCGGTTCCCCCGACATAGACCACCCCGACCTGACCCGTGCTGGTATTTTGCGTAACCGAAAAGCGGTTCGCGGTCTGGTTGTAGGTGCCACCGGTGATGTTGAGGTATCCATAGCCGCCGTTATCGGCCACCCCCGTCACGGTGGTTCCATCCCCAACGGTGTTCACAATGCCCGCCGTCTGGTTGTAAACCGCCGACGATCCCGCAAAGTCGGCACCGTTGATGTACCTGAGCGTCATGTTGTTACTCACGTTGACGACGGTCTTGGTCGCGGACGTGCCGTAATTTAGCTGCGTCAGAGGACCTCCCGTGACCGTGCCGGTCACATTCAACGTAGAACCGCCGATGACGTTAATGTTGCCAAGGGAAGCATTCGTCAGTGATCCGCTGAGGTTCAAGGTTCCCGCATTCACGTTGGTGACGCCGCCGTAGGCATTGGTGCCACTGAGCGTGAGGCTTCCGGGGCCGTCCTTGGTGATACCGAAGAGCGTCGCCCCGATGTTGCCGCCAAGGATGAGGGAAGTTGAGGCTCCCGTCGTTGTAATCGTGGGCGTAGCGCCGAGGGTCACGGCACCCGTGCCCAGATTCAGGCTGTTCGTGCCAGTGAAGGTGAAGCTGCCATTGATCGCGGTCGATTGGTTTCCCGAGAGGGTCAAGCCCGACCCGGCCGTATTGTTGAGCGTTCCGCTGGTGATGGTGAAGGCTCCGGTTCCGAGGGCGCCGAGGTTAGCAAGGTTCAGGGTGCCCGCAGTGAGGGTGGTGCTGCCGCCGCCCGTATTGGCTCCATTGAGATTCAGGGTGCCAGCCGTGAGGGTGGTGCTACCCGTGCCGGACCGGGTGCCCGCCAGCGTGAGGGTGCCGGCCGTGACGGTGGTGGCCCCATTGTAGCTGGTGCCGCCGTTCACTACAAGGATGCCAGCGCCGCTCTTGGTCAGCGAACGGGTGCCGCCGGTTTCACCAATGCTCCCACCCACGGTGAGGGTGCTGCCGGAAGCGGTCAGGATGATATTGCCACCGAGGGTGAGCGCACCGGCGCCGAGGTCGAGGTTTTGGGTGCCGGTGAAGGTGAAGTTACCGTTCGCGGTGTAGGCGCTGTTGTTCAGCGTCCGCCCGCTGGTCAGGGCGTCGATGGTGGTGGCGGTATCGACGGTGAAGATGCCGGTGCCGAGAGCGTTGTTGCTGTCGAGCCTGAGGGTGCCGGCGGAGAGATTGAAGGCGCCCGCGCCAGAGTTGGCGGCACCACTGAGCGTGAGCACTCCGGCCCCGCTCTTGGTTACTGCGCCGGTGAAGGTGACATCTCCTGAGAGGGTGAGGGAGGAGGGCAAGGCCGCATTGTCCACGGTCCAAGCCTGCGCTGAACCTGCAATGACAGGAGCACTGATGGTGACGTCCCCACCGGCGGAAGCCACCCGGATGCCGTTGGTGGCAGTGACGGGAGCCAAGGTCAGGGTGCTGGCCGCGCCGCCGATCCCCGAGGCAATCGACACGGTGGCTACGGTGGCCGGCTGGTTGTTGAATTGGAGGCTATCAATGGCAAAAGGCGCATCCAGCGTGGTGGCGATACCCGTGGCCGTGACTGTGGTGGCGCTGAAGATGACGGTATCGGCGGCGACTGGAATGGCTGCGGAATTGGTGAGGCCGTCGGCAGTGGTCGAGAAGTTTGAGAGTGGCCCGGCATTCAGGGTGCTCCATGAGCCCGTGACCTGACTATCGGTCCAATAGCGGTTGCTGAGTAGCGAGGTCGTCAGGCTGACGAGCGTATCCGTCTTGTTGATCGTGTAGTTGAAACCACCCGGAGCGTTGAGGACGCCGTAAGTGAAGGTATTCAAGGCCGACCCTGCCGGGGCGGTGATCAGGTTGTAGGTATTGACGCCGACCCCTGTGTTGAAGTTGATGAAGTCGAAGTTGAATCCACCAGTGAAGGAGACGGCACCGCCTGCGGGCACGATGAGGGCGTCGTTGGTGACACCATCCAACTCAAATCCCAAGCGGGCACCGTTGCTCAGAGTGAGCACGGTCCCGACCGATCCCAAGGTGAGGGTCTCGATCGCGGAGTTGGTGAAGTTCATGTTCCCTGTGGCTCCTACGGTGAGGGCACCGATACCCGCCGCGCCGAATCCGGCTTGGAGGGTGCCGTCGCTGACGTTCACGCCGGAAAGTCCGCCATTCAAGGTGGTGGTCCCGCTCAGGCTGAGCGTGCCGGCACCGGTTTTAATGAGATTCCCGCCGGTGCTGGTGACGCTGGTCCCCGCTGCGGTGAGAATCCCCGTGGAACTGACCACGTTAAATGTGCCGTCACCCGCGCCAATCGCGGCGGAGCGGTTCAAGGCATTGGTGCCCGCTCCGGTGTAGCTGAGTCCGCCAGCGTTAAGGTTGACGACCGTCGTGTTGCCGAGCGGGCCAGCGGTGGCTGGGGAGGTGGCAAAGGCTACCAAGCCGCCCGTGACGGTCATCGCCGTGAAGGTATTCGCCCCAGACAAGGTCTGCGTGCCGCTGCCCATCTTGTTGACCGTGCCTCCGGTGATCAGACCGCTGAAGCTGGCGGTGGCGTTGTTGTCGCCCAAGGTGAGAGTGCCGCCCCCGGTTGTCACCGTGCCACTTCCGCTCAGTCCGTTGATGGTTTCGCTGAATCCAGCGAGGTTGAGGGTGCCGACGCCCGTGCCAGCGGTGTTGAGAATGACCGTGCCGGTGCCAGCACCGTTGGGAATTTGGTTGGCGGCACCGAGATTCAGGGTCGCGCTCTTGCCGGTCAATGCACCGAAGTTGACGACCGTGTCACCCTGGTAATCGTTGGGAGTGCCGGCATTGTTCAGCGTGACGTTGAAGGCAGTCGCGCTCGCAGACTTGGAAGTGATATCCAGCACCAGACCGGAGGCTCCGGTGACCTGGCCGGTCAGCGTGAAAGCACCCGCAGTCGCAGTGTTTGCGGTGAAGGTGGCGGGGGCAAGGTTGGCGGTGATCTTACCAGACAGGATCTGCCCCGTCCCATCCGTCCGGATGCCCACGCGGTCGCTGCCGAGCGCGGTGTTAAAGACGATGTCATTGGTCAGGGTCTGGCTGGCGGTAGAAAAGTAAATGCCCGCCAAGTCGGTCGCTGCTTGCCCAATGATGATCGGTCCGGTGCCATAAGCTCCTGCGACGATCGTTCCCATGTTGAGACGGGTGCCCGACGCGCTATTCAGCAGCACCACGCCGCCGGAGAAGGTGTTGCCCGGGTTGGTTAACGCGGCAGCACCATTTGGGTTGCTGATCGTGATTTGTGTCTTGCGGGTGGCACCGTCCGTGATGAGGGCACCGATGGCTCCATTAGCGGCGGTGTTCAGCGCATCCACCAAGCCAGCAGGCGTGTTGATGGAGGTGGCAGTCGAGGCGTGGAGGCCTGCGCTGGTATTGGTGATGAAAGAAGTCGCAACGCTGGTGTGTCCGCCGGTGCTGACGCTAAAGCCATTGAGATCGAAGGTGCTGGTGCCGGCCAACGTGAGGGCGGTCCCGCTGTTGAGAGCGGTGGCGCTGCCCATTGTCAGAGTGCCGGCATTGACGGTGGTAGCGCCGGTATGGGTGCTGACACCGCTGAGGGTCATGTTGCCGGCCCCGTTCTTGGTCAGGCCGAGCGTGCCCACCCCACCATTTTGTAGAGTGCCGCTGAAGGTCGTATTGGTGGCGTCTCCGAACGTGAGCGTTGCAGCAGTGGCAGCGTGGCTGTTTTGCACGGTGCCATTTCCAGTGAGGGAGAGAATGGTGTTACTGAAGCCGTTGAGGCGCAGGATCCCGGTGCCGCTGACCGTCACGGCGGAGTTGGCGCTGAAGGAATTCGTCGCTCCGCCTTGCAGGATGGCCAAATTGGGCACGGTGGTGGCTCCGCTGTAAGTAGAGGTGCCAGCGGCGGCCGAGAGAGTGACGAGGTTGCCGATGGTAAGCGTATTTGCGCCCGTGCCGGAGATGGCTCCGCTGACCGTGAGGGTAGAACCATTGGCACCCGTGCCATCCGCACTCCAAGTCTGGGGCGCGCCGAGCACGACAGGGGCGGAGATAGTCACGGCGCCGGCGTTGGAAGCGACGTCGATGCCGACGAGGGGCGAAACAGGCGCGATGGTGAGGACGCCGGGCAAAAGCGCAGGTGTCAACCCGGCCGCGACGGTGACTGCCGTCACGCCGACCGGGCTGCTGCCGAAGAGGACATTGTTGACGGTGAAATTATTGTCCAGGGTGGTGGAGATCGTCGGGCCGGTGGCATTCGCGTGACTGAAGTTTACCGTGTTGAGGGCTCCGGGATTGGATTGAGCATTGGTCGTTCCGGCTAATGTGGTAAACCAGTTGGTGTTGGCAGCGCTAATCGTGCTCCAACTGCTATTGATGCCCCCGCGCCAGAAAAGATCTCCCGTAGGGCCTGCGGCTACGTTCAGAGAGACTAGTGCATCCGTGTTTGTGAAGGAATAAGTGAAACCGCCGGGCGCATTGGTGAGAGCGTAGGTTGGGCCACTGAGGCCGCTGAGGGCGCTGATCAAGTCATAGGAAGCCGCGGTGCCAAAGCCCGCGAGGGCCGTGATGCCAAAATTGATGACTCCGGCCGAGGTGGCCGCATTCGGGGTGATGATGGAATCGGAGCCTGCGGTATTTACACCCAGATCAAGTCCAATCAGCGTCGGGCCGGTGCCGGAGCCGAGCGTGAGGGCGGAGACAGCCCCCAGAGGATTGGCGGCACCGCTGGTAAGGGTAAAGGCCGCTCCGCCTGCAACCGTCGGGTTGACCGTGAGTGCCGTGGCCGCGGCGAGAGAGCCGGTGAGGTTCAGAACCCCCGAATTCACTGTGGTGACGCCGGTGTAGGTGTTGGCTCCGCCGAGGATCAGATTGCCCGTACCGGCCTTGTTCAGACCCAGATTGCTGCCCCCGTCGCCAATCGCTCCGGTGAAGATGGTGGAAGTCCCGGCCACGGTGGTGCCGACGTTGGCGGTCAGCGTACGATTGCCGCCGGTGAGGGTGACGGGGCCAGTGAAGGTGAGGTTCTTTTCGGCGCCGATCGTGAAGAAGGTGGTATCGCCGGAAATGGTGACCGCGTTGCCGATCGTGCGGCCCGCAGCGGGGCCGGTGCCGGAGCGCATCTGGCCGCCCGCGATGGTCAAAGTGCCAGTACCAAACGGGCCTGCGGTCGGAGCACCTGCGGGGCCAATCGAGTCCCGGTCCACCGCAATTAAGCCAGCGGTCAAAGTCGTGCCCCCGCTGTAAGTATGGTCACCCCGCGGCACATAGTCACCGGTAGTCAGGGTATTCATGACCACCGAACCGGCACCGAAAATCACCCCGTCGGTAAAGACGCGTCCCGTGCTGGTATTGGCGATGGTCAGGACGTTACTGTTGAGGTTGATGCTGTTGCCACCGTTAGTAATCCCAGTGATCAACTGGCCCGTGCTAGTGTTGGAGAGCGTCAAGCCGGTATTGAGGGTGATGAGACCGGTGAAGTTCGGATTGGTAGCTGCCGAAGCACTGATCGTTTTCACCCCGCTGCTGCCGGACTGGACGGTGATGGCGTTGGTGTGAGCAAGCGTGCTTATTCCCGTCAGGGTCGCAGCGGCGGTGCCTGAAGTGTCTCCGAGGAGGATGGTGCCTGTTCCAGCAGCGACAGCGGAAGTAGCCAGTTCAAGGGTGCCAGCTAGGACGGTGATGCCCCCGTCGAACGTGTTCGCTCCGCCCAGTCGGACGAAGCCGGTGTTGTTAGCGCCGATGGTAAGGCCAAAACTACCCGCGCCATCGTTGATAATGCCGTTAAGGCTGAGCCGGCCCGTGCTGGTATCCGCCAGGGTCAGGGCCTTGTTGAGACTGACCGCACCGCTGTAAATGAACGAGTTACCGTTGTTCGCCGTGATTGATGTCGTCCCGGTGTTGCCGGCCCGGACGTTGATGGCATTGGTGGCCGTGAAACCGGTCCCGGTGGCATTTAAGGTGGCAGAGGCGGTTCCGGAGGTGTTGCCAAGGAGAACAGTGCCTGTTCCCAAGCCTGCGGCGTTCGTGCTCTGGTTGACGGTCCCACTCAGGATCGTCACACCTGCGGTGAACGTATTGGTTCCACTGAGAGTGAGGGCGGAGGTAGCGCTGTTCTGCGTCACCCCGGTCACACTTGTGCCGATGACCGCGCTGATCAGCGTGTTCCCAGTGCCCGTGCCCGAGTTCGTGACGGTGCCCGTGTTATTCAAAGAAACCGTGGAAATGGTCACCCCATTCGCGGTCGCGCCATTGTTCTGGAGGACCAGATTCTGCGCACCAGTGATCCCACCGGTGATACTGAGGACGCCCGTCCCCGCATTTTGGATCGTGGAGGCGCCACCCGCCAACGTGATCGCACTGCTGATGATATTTGCCGAGTTGGCGGTCGAAAGGGCGAAAATGCCCGAACCAGCAGTCGCACTGCCGAGGGTGAGTGAGCCTCCGCTTAAAGTCAGCGCGATGTTGTCATCGAAACTGATGCTGTGCGCCAATCTCGTGGCCGATAGCGTGATCGTCCCGGTCGTGTAGCTGGTCCCCGACGAAAAGAAAAGGTCATCGGCAGCCGTAGTGCCCGCCTGCGGGGTGCCACCGGTTCCGCTTGCGATGGTGTTCCAACGGACAAGGGCTCCATCCCACGCGCCTGTCGCAGCTACCGCAGTGTTGGCGGTTGCTCCATTTAAATCCCAGTACAAAATGGCGGCCTTCGCCGAAGGCGCGGAGACGTGGCCGATTAGCGCGGCGACGGAGCCGACGAGGATGCGTGTGGAGACGGAAGAGGTTTTTCTGGTTGGTTTCGGAGATTTCATGGTTTTGGTAGATTTTTGGTGGATTACATCGCGTGTATGCAAATTTTATCCCGATGCGAATAATATTTTTCATCGCAACTATGTCCTTTTGGGGGTTGATTTTCCCGCCGCAACCGAATGTCGGCCACGCTTGATGCAGCGGGCTTTTTGCGACTTTCGCAGCCTCCTGGCAGACTGTTGATAAATCAGACTGCTAGACAGAGGCAGCGTTTCGAACGCGTTTAGAAGCCGACTTTGCCGAGCGCTTCGCGGAGGCTGGACATGGTGAACGGTTTGCCGACGACGAGGTCCACGCCAGGAGGCTTTTCGCCTTCGCTGTTCATGGCGTCACCGAAGCCGGTGAGGAGGATGACGGGGATATCGGGGTTGATTTGCTTGGCGGCAAGGGCGACTTGGTCGCCGTTCATCTCGGGCATGGCGCGGTCGGTGATGAGTAGGTCATAACCGCCGTGGGCGCGGGTAAATTCGTCGATGCCCTCGCGTCCGTTGCTGGTGAGAGTGACGGAGAAGCCGTATTCCGCGAGATAGAGTTCCATGACTTCGCGGACCATGGCGTCGTCTTCGGCGAGGAGGATGCGTTTTCCTGTCCGAACGATCGGGGGCTCGGAGGCTGGTGCGGGTTTGGGCGAGGGCGGCTGGGTTGCGGCGAGGGCGATAGGAATGAGGATGGAGACTTTGCTGCCGCGTCCTTCTTCGGATTCGATTTCGAGTTTGCCGCCGTGGCGCTGGAGGATGCCGTGGATGATGCCGAAGCCGGAGGAACGCCCGTCGGGGTGGCGTGCCCCGAGGTTGGGGTCGAGGCAGCGTTCGCGGGTGAGTTTGCTCATTCCGAGCCCGTCGTCGCGGACGGTGAGGACGACGAAGTCCTCGCGCTGGGTGGTGATGAGGGAGATGGAGCCTCGGCGGGGGATGGCGGCGATGGCGTTGAAGAGAAGAAGGGTGATGAGTTCGCGGAGCTGGGATGCTTCGCCGTGGACTTCGGGGATGGGCTCGAAGCGTTTGCGGATGTCGATCATGACGCCGCTCGCTTGGGCTTCGTGCTGCCATTTGGGCTCGGTAAAGGCGATGGCTTGCTCGACGATGTCGGTGAGGACGAGTTGCCCGTAGGCGTCTGCCTCGGTGCGGGCAAACTCCCGGACGCGCCCCACGGCGGCGGCTCCGACGTTGGCGGCGGTTTGGATTTTCTGGATCGTGTCGCGGGTCGTCTCGTTGTTGGCGAGGTCTTCGGGTTTGCGTAGAAGGTGTTCGGTCCAGCCGATGATGGGGGTGAGGACGTTGTTGAATTCGTGGGCGATGCCGTTGGCCATGGTGCCGAGTGCGGTTAGGCGCTCGCGGTGGACGAGTTCTTGTTGGGCGGCGCGGAGGGCGGCGAGGGCTTGGGTAAGTTGTTCGTTGCTGCTGACGGAGGCTTCCTGGGCGCGTTTGCGCTCGGCGATTTCGATTTGGAGGCGCTTGTTGGTATTCACGAGCTCGGAGGTGCGTTCGTGGACGCGGGTTTCGAGTTGCTCGTTGGCTTGACGGAGGGCGACTTGGGCGCGCTTGCGCTCGACGGAGTATTGGAGGGAGCGCAGGAGGAGGTTGTGATCGACTTGGCCTTTGATGAGGTAGTCCTGCGCGCCGGCCTGGACGAGCTCGATGGCTTTGGAGACATCGGAGACGCCGCTGATGATGACGACGGCGAGGTCTGGGGCGACGGCGTTGACGGCGCTAAAGGTGTGGCCGGGGAGGCTGTCGGGGAGGGTGAGATCGAGGAGGATAGCGTCGATGCCGCCGAGGCTCAGTGCAGCCAAAGCCTCTGCGAGACTACTCGCAATGGCCGTTTGAAATCGTGGGTACGTCGCAGCGCTGAGGATGTGCTCTAGGAGCCGTGCGTGCTCCGAAGTATCCTCCACGATCAGGACTTTGATGGGCTGACTTGTCATTGGTTGGCGGGTTATTTCAACCTGCGAGACCCTGAAATAGCAGGAAAAGCTCCACGTCGGTGCGAAAGATTCATTTTGCGTGCTCCGAGACGGCTTGGTCGGCGAGGCCACTGGTGATCTCCGCGCGTGCCGCGCAGAAGCAGCCGCCAAGGATGATGGTCGCGCCGGTGAAATAGATCCACATGAGCAGGGCGACGACGCTGCCGAAGGCTCCATAGACGAGATTAAATTCGGCGACGCGCCCGGCGTAGATGAGGAAGAGCTTTTGCAGGCCACCGAGGATGAGGGTGACGGAGATGGCCTCCAGCCACACTTCGCGAAAGGTGGTCTTGCGGCGCGGGGCGGCTTTGTAAAAGAGGGCGAGCGCGTAGAAGAGGAGCAAGGGAGGGAGGAGCCAGCGGGCGAGGTTCAGCATTTGCCCGCCGAGGCCGTTATCCACGCTGGCGACCCACGGGTGCTCTTTGTAAAACTGCTCGATGCCGTTGATCACCGTCGGCGCGATGATGCCCAGCAGCAGGGCGCTGGTGAGGATGGACATCATCAGCAGATTCATCAGCGGGAGCCGCCACCAGTCGTATTCTTTGGTGCCCCACGCCTTATTCACCCCGGCGACGAGGGACTGGAAAAACCGCATGGAACACCACAGGACGACGCCCGCCGAAATCAACCCCGAGCCCAGCCGCGAATTCATAAAACTCTCCACCGTGGCGCGGACACCGGAGCCAAGATCGATGGTGACGTAGGGCTCCATGAGCGCAAACACCACCTGCGTCGCCTTCGTCTGATCACCAAGGAATCGCGTGCCGATGGAGATGAGGAGCACGGTGAGCGGGAGGAGCGAAAACAAGGCGTAGTAAGCAAAGGACGCGGCGCGCTGCTCGCCGTCCGTCTCCGTGTATTTCACCACAGCCCGCCAGACGGTCGCCCACACACGCCCGATGCGTTGGCGGTTGGTCAATTTGTGGACATGGTTTGCGGACATCTTCTCGTGGCGACCATGCCAAGCCGGGGCGGTTGTGGGAATAAAAGAAACTCAGGCCGACATCGCCAACGTCGGCCGTCGCTCGACGCTGTGCAGTTTGATGTGCTTGGCCATGTGGCCACGCAGCTCGACCTCTTCGTAAAAAGGCCGGAGCGGGATGCGCTCGAAGGGGAGCCCCACTTTACGCAACACTCGCTCAAGAAACGCGCGGGACTGGAGGGCGGAACGGTCGTCGTGCCCCTCGATGAGTTCGATGGCGACGACGGGGGCCAACTCCGGTGTGCAGATCACGAAATCGAGCGACTTGGAGCAGGCGCGCCCGTGGGCGTTCTGCCGATTGCCAGCCCCGTAGGTGACGTTCACCAAGTCGCCAAGGCGGACTTTGATGAGCACGGCGTAGTGCTCCGGCAGGACGGCGCAGAGGGTGTCGTAAAATGAACGTTCTCCCGGTGTGAGCACGGCAGGCCGCAGGCTGTAAGGCTCCTTTTCCTCCATCCCTCGCGGGTGTTTCTGGATCGGGTCGGCGCTGGCCTTGGCCGCTTGGCCCCGAGCGAATAACCAGCCGGACGCCCCGCCAATAGCGGTTCCAAGAGTGAGCCAAAGTGCAGACATACGATGCCTGCTCCAAGCACTGCGCGTGCCCTGTTACTTAATGATCCCGCGCCCGCTGCGAGTCACAAACTCCGTGAGGTGATCGAGCTCGGGGTTGTCCGGCAGTTCGGCGCGAATCTGCTCCACGGCCTGCGCCACGTTCAGATCGCTGCGGTAGAGGAGACGGTAGGATTCCTTGAGATGCCGCAGCGTCTCGGCGGTGTATCCGTGCCGCTCTAGGCCGACTTTGTTGATGCCACGGATGCGCGCGGGGTTCCCGTCTGCGATCATAAAGGGCGGGACATCCTGCACGATTTTCGAGCACCCGCCCGTCATGGCGAAGCGCCCCACCCGGCAAAACTGATGCACCGCCGTGAATCCGCCGAGGATCACGTGGTCCTCCACCGTCACATGCCCGGCGAGGGTGCCGTTGTTGGAGAAAATCACATCATTCCCCACGATGCAGTCGTGCGCGATGTGGCAGTAGGCGAGGAAGTTGTTGCGACTCCCGATGGTCGTCTTCGCGTTGGGCGCGGTGCCGCGATTGGCGGTGACGAATTCGCGGAAGGTATTGTCGTCGCCAATCTCCAGATGCGTCGGCTCGCCGACATATTTGAGGTCCTGCGAGCGCTGACCGATGCTTGCAAACGAGTAAAATTGGTTTCGTTTCCCCACGACGCACGGCCCGCTTAGCGAGACGTGATGCTGGAGCCAGCAGCCTTCGCCGAGGACGACTCCCTCGCCTACGACGCAATACGGCCCGATTTCGCAACCCTTGGCGAGTTCGGCTTTAGGAGAGATGATGGCAGTGGAATGGATACTCATGTTTAACTCGCCACAGAGGGCCGAAAGACGCGCCGAGTGCGCAACCTCTAAATTCAAAAAACAACCCGCAACTCTCGTCCCGCGCGCTGCGGGAGGCTGGGGAGCCGAGCCAGCGTTCCCCCCAGATAGCTGACCCAGACATCCCCAGCCTGCCGCAGCGCGTGGGGATGTGATGCCGTAATTCCGACGGTGCTGTCTAGCGGAAATTTACGGTTTCTCGGAAAAACTCACGTCCTTCAGCAAAGTGAGGATCACTTCGCTGGGGAGCACGAGCGTCTCGATGCGGCCTGAGCGGGCGATGACGATGCCGATGACGTTGCCGTCGAGGTCCGTCACGGGGCCGCCGCATTGCGATGCGTCGAGAGGGAAATTCGTCTGGATGACGCTGGGAAAATTGCCCTTCCGCTCGCTCACGGTGCTGCCCATCGCGTTCATCCGGTCTTCGCGTTTGGAAGTCCGGTTGTTGGCAACGGCACCGAGGTCGCCTAGGGCGATTTCCTTTTCGATCAGCTCCGAGCCACGCTGCACTTTGAGGCGGATTTTTTCGCCGGACTTCTTATTCGAGATGGACTTGGTGAAGCCGAACACGGTCTCGGGCTTGGTGCCGTCGAGTTCAATGATTCGGTCGTCTTTCAAAATACCCGCTTTCTTCGCTGCGCCGTCATCCACGAGTCGGTCGATTTTCAGCCCCTTGTCGTCGCTGCCGAGTTGCACACCGAGGAACCCCCGGCCTTGCAGCCGAATGCTCCGCATGGCGACGCTCACCACGCCGATGGCGATGGGGTCGCGGCCTGTGGGCGCGGCGGCGGTGAGGAACGTGCCGACTTCCGGCGGCGGTGTGGCGGACCATGTCGCGATGGCGATGTCCGCAGCCTCGGCCTTGATGAGCGCAAGGTCGTGGTCGTCCCATGTGCGGACGACTTTCGCATTCGCCCACTGCCCGCGAATCTCCACCTGCAACTGCCCCGCGCTCTTTACCTCGCTCGCTTTCGTGATGAGCCAGCCCGCAGCGTGGACGCCTGTGGCGAAGCCGAGCGGCCTGCCTGCCTTCTTCGCATCGCGCACGACGAACGTGGCCGGAGCGACGGCGACGGTGCCGGGCTTGTGCCCCTCCAGCAATTCGCGGAAGTGAGTGTTCATTTTCGCATCAGCTTTCCGGTCGCCGCCGCCGAGCAGATTGTTCAGCAACTCTTCGAGAAACTTCCCGGCCTCCTGCTCGCCATGTTGCGCCTCGGGCGCGGGGGCTTTTTTGATGGCAGCGTGGACGGCGAAGGTGCCGAGGCAGGCGATGAGGATGAGCAGTTTTTTCATGGTCTATTTACTTTCGTCAAAGCCGATGCGCTTGAGCATTTCCGTCTGCGAAATGAGCATGACCTCCGCCTTTTGCTCCACCCCATCGCGCTGGTAAACGACCTCGACTGTCGTGCCCGGCTTTAGCTTCCCGAGCTTGCCGGTGAGCGCCGCCGGGGTGCGCACGCTCTCGCCGCCGAGCTTCACGATCACGTCGCCCTTGCGCAGGCCAGCAGCTTCCGCGGGCGACTTCGGGTGGACTTCTTCGAGCCGCACGCCGTTCTCACTTTTCTCGTCGAGCTTCGCGCCGATGACAGGCTTTTCCGACGAGTCCAGAAACTGGCTCAGCTTCCCTCCGAGCTTCCCCCATTTCTCGCCAGAGAGCAGCCGCTCCCAATCCGCCCGTGCTGCATTGGTCGGCGCGGAGCGGTTGAAACTCAGGCTCTCGGAAATCGACGAATGAATGCCCACCACCTTGCCATCCAGCGCAAACAGCGGCCCACCCGAGTCCCCGCCGATCAGCGTGCATTCGCTCACGATGAACCCGCCAAAATCCTTCATACTCACACGCCCGATGCGGACGGGCGGCGTCCGGCGCGCATCGTACCCGCCGGGATGCCCGAGCGCGACGACCATCGTCGTCGTCTCCAGCTTGTCCGAATCCCCAAGCTCCGCGAACGGATACACGCCCGGTTCCTCGATTTTCACGAGGCTCAAATCCCGCGCATAATTCGCCCCCAGCACCTTGCACCGTCGGTCTTTCCCATCGGGGAAAATGACCTTCATCGTCTGGTTCCCCTGCGTCACATGAGCCGCCGTGAGGATAAGCCCATCCGCAGAAATCACCACCCCCGAGCCCGCCGCCGGCTTCGTATCGCCCATCAGCCCCACCACCGCTGGCGAGACCTTCGCCACGACCTGCTTCACCTGCGCCTCCACCTCCTTAAGCTGCGAGACAGTGAGCGCCTCGCTGGCTGGAGCGAGCAGGATGAAAAAGGCAGCCAGAGCGTGCGAGAAGCGGTTCATTGGATGGATAAGCGGATGCGTGCCCTGCTTTTGTCTCACGTTTTTCCGTCCGCGCGAGTAGAAAGGGCAACGATTTCCACCTCTATCACTCACACGAATCACTCGTCGTTTTCGCAAGTCGAAGTCATCCGATTTCCCCGCAGGTCAGGATGTCGGGTGTGATTAAAAGATTGGGGTAGGGACGGGGATATTACTCCCCGCCCCTCCCTCCGAACCGGACGGGCGGTTTTCCCGCATCCGGCTCTCCAGTCAGTAGTTTACCCCTGCCGGGGGCTCGTCGTGTTGCTTTTTCCAGGCTGCGC
>CAMDQC010000137.1 GCA_945905735.1 Prosthecobacter debontii
CGCCGCGATTCCCTGCGCGATAGCCGTCAGCAGCGCCGAGCGCCGATGCGGAGAAATCGCCCGCACCTCCGCAAACGCAGCGACTGCGGAAACGATGGCAGCCTCAATGGTAGCCGCGTCGCCGAGCGGCACGCGGGCGATCTCCGCCCCCGTCCACGGATTGCGGACGGCGAGCGTGGCTGCGGTTTCGACACGTAGGCCGTGGATGAGTAGGCGCGGAATCATACCCGCACACTACTCACGCCCGAAAGTGCGCGCCCATCTTTTTGCACCGCCCACCGTATCCAGATGCTTTCAGCAAAGAACACCCGCCGCGGATAGAAAGAGGGACGTCGGTGTAGCGGTGTCTGCGAGTCACTTCGGGACTGTATGTGGATAACCCGCGCAAACGAAGACACTGCGAGCGGAGTGCAGCGAAAGTAGTCCACGACTTTAGTCGGTCAAACGGTGGAAAAGAGAGGCAGCGAACGCTTCGCAGGGAGACGTCGCCGGGGGGAATCCCACCCGCTCACGCCCCGATGACGTCGCGCCGACTAAAGTCGTGGACTACTTTCGTGCGCCGACGCTCGGGAACGCGTTCGCTTTGCAGGATGAGGTTTATCCACATACTCGGGACTCATCGCCGTCGTTCGAGTATCAGCTTGCAGCGCGTGCGGAAGCCACGAGACGACGAACGTGCGCGAGTGCCTCCTCGCCGGGAATCAGCGTGACCTCACCCGCCTCGACTTGGGCGATGCGACGGCGGACTTCGGCGACCTGTGATTGCGCGATGTCGTCGGGAATATCGTGGGCAAGGCTTTCGACAATGCGCTCAGCGAGTTCGGCGCGTTCTGGAACAGAAAGCTGCTCCGCTTCTTCAAGGATATGGGCTACGGCTTCAGTCATGGCGGCAGGATACAAACGGGTTGCATTCGGGCAAGCGTGGAAGCGATCCACGGCGCAGTAGGGCATGGTCAAACGTCGCCCGGTTCATTCGCGTGGATGCACGGTGCGCTTGTGCAGATTCCACTGCGCGACGAAGGGAATCTCTGCTGCATCGGCACTCGACTGCAAATGAGCGAAATCCTGAAGCATGGGCAAGGACGTGCGGCCACACGGTATGCCGTCGCTTGTGAACACGGTCACGAAGCCGGGGCTGTCGAGCGCACTGCCAAGCTGGAACCTCGGAATAAAAGACCAGTAAGTCCGATACTCGGCTACGGCATAGAAGCGTCCGTCTGGGCTGGCCATGCGGCGATACTCGCTGGTGCTGCGCCAAGCTACGAAGGCGACACAAACAGCCAATACCGCCAAGGAAATCCAGATGCGTTTGGCTCTATGAGTAGCTTGCCGCGTTTTCATCGTCAGGGTGTTGTGCGGCGGGGAAGGATGGCATAAGTCTTAGCTTGGGTTCCTTCAGTGGTGCGTCGGATAATCTTGAAGTGGGTCGAATCTGTTTTGAACGCAACGAGAAACTCTTCGTCGTTCTGGGCGGATTGACTAGCCCACGAGAGGACTGGTGACTCCGGCTCTATGTCCGGCGGGAGTCCCGCTAAAGTCATGATGTGTTGCCGTTCGGGAAAAATGACCGTGGGCTGGTATTCATCGAAACCGTCCCGTGCAACGACTCTCCGAGTTGTTTCCGCAAATTCGTCTGGTGTCATATGCGTGTTGCGACGCCCAATTTCCGGATCACAAACATCTCTACGGAATGGCTGTGTGTGTTCATCGGCATCGCTGCGGCTTTTTTCTCACGCTCGGAACAGCGCGCCCATTTTTTTGCCGAGGACTTTGCTGGCGATGGCGATGGTGATGCCTAGGAAGAGCATGGCCCAGACGCCGAGGGCGGCGGCGAGGTATTTGCCGTCGCCGATGAGGTTGAAGAGTTCGTAGATGGCTTTTGTTATCGGGAAGTCTTGCTGCTTCACGGCGAGGATGAGGGAGTCGCTGACTTCCAGCATGGCGAAGCTGAATGCGAGGAGCCCGCCTGCGAGGACGTTGGCGGCGATGAGGGGGAAGGTGATGCGGCGGAGTGTGCGGAAGGGCGTGCAGCCGAGGTTTTGCGCGGCTTCTTCGAGGGTCTCGCTGGTTTGCTGGAGGCCGGCGACGGCGCTGCGGACGACGTAGGGAAGGCGGCGGACTCCATAGGCGATGATGAGCAGGAGCGTGGGGTCTTGGGAGGGATCGAGGCTTTCAAAAAACCGACCGGGGCGGGTGATGGCGAGGTATCCGAAGGCGAGGACGAGGCCGGGGACGGCGAGCGGGAGCATGGCGAGGGCGTCGAGGAGGCCGCGTCCGGGGAGCTTGGTGCGGACGATGACGTAGGCGATGGCGAGGCCGAGGATGATGTCGAAGATGACGCTGCATCCGGCGTATTTGAGGCTGTTGATGATGCTGGGGACGGTGAGGTAGTGGCCCATGGCGGCTTCGTAGTGCTCGGTGGTCCAGGCGGCGGGGAGGACGGTGCGATACCAGTCTTTTGCGAAGCTGACGAGGACGACGCCGATGTGCGGGAGGAGCGCCAGCGCGGTGACGCCGAGGAAGAATGCGAAGCACAGCGCGCCGCGAATCCCGCCGAGCGTGCGAGCCCCGCCAGCGGTGGTCGCTTTGGCCATCATGGCGTGGTGGTTGCGGCCAAAGAAGAGCTTGCTCGCCATATAGATGAGCATCGTGGCGACGAGCATGACGACGACGAGGGCGAAGGGAAACGGGTTGCCGTCAATTTCTTTGATGCCGTAAAAAATCTGGACGCTGGTGACGCGGGAGTAGTCGAAAATGAGCGGCGCTCCTAGCTCGGTGAAGGCGAAGATGAAGATGATGGTGCCGCCCGCGAAGACGCCGGGCATGATGAGTGGGAGCGTGATTTTGCGGAACTTGCGCCAGCCGGTGCAGCCGAGATTCACGGCGGCTTCGTCCATCGCGGGGTCCACGTTTGCGAGGGCGGCGGTGATGTTCAAAAAGAAGATGGGGTAGAGGCTGAGCGCTTGCACGGCGACGATGCCCCAGAACTGTCCGCGCCCGAGCCAATCAATCGTGTCGCTGGCGCTGAGGACGCCCACTTTAATAAGCAGAGCGTTGAGCGCGCCGTATTGGCCGAGCATTTGTTTCAGCCCAATCGCGCCGACGAAGGGCGGGAGGATCATTGGGACGAGGAGGAGGGCGGAGAGGGCTTTTTTTCCGAAGAAATCGAAGCGGTCGCTGAGGTAAGCGAGCGGGAGCGCGATGGTGAGCGTGGCGACTGTGGTGCAGCAGGCGAGGAGGAAGGAGTTTTGCAGACCCTCGCGGTAGTTGCGGTTCGCAAAAATCTCGGCGACGTAGGCGAGGGTGAAGTGCCCGTCGGCATCCACAAAGGCGCGGTTCACCGTGGCGGCGATAGGCCAGATGAAGAAGCAGCCGAGCAGAGCGGCGGTAATGGTCCAGACGATCCAAGCGACGGATTTCGACATGCGCCGAGGTTTAGCGAGCGTCGCGGGCGTGTGCAAGGGCGTGTGCCAATTCAATCTCCCGACAAAAAACGCCCTCCTCCGCGTGAGCGAAGGAGGGCGTCTGAATTGTTTGCGCGGCCTAGTTTAGTAAGGCTTCCAAGTGCCGGGGATGGCGCGCGGATACATACCGTCTGGTCCCGGTTTCACGGGCATGTCGGCGTCCCATGCGAGCGTTGGCGGCATGAGGCTCTTGCCTTCTTTGAGCGCTTTTTCCATCGAGACTTCCACGCCGCTGTAGGTCGCCATGCGGCCAAGGATGGCGGTCATGGAACTCATCGCGCCGTATTCCAACTCGCTGAATTCTTTGTTGTTGCGGATGGCGTCAAATAAGTCGTCGTGCTCCTGTTGATACGCGTCTTTGTCGCCTTCGTTCTTGTGGCGCCAAGCTTCGCCTTCGGTCGGGCTGATGGTGTGGCGCGAGATGTCGCTCTTGCCTTTGGAGCCCTGTGCGTGCTCGGAGACGCTGTTCCAGCAGCCGACGATGTGGCGGCATTGGCTAAAGCAGCGCGAGCCGTCCTCGTATTCAAACTCGACTGCGTGGTGGTCGAAAATCTCGCCGTAGTCTGCGCCTTTGCGCACTTCGCAGCCGCCCATGCCGTTCGCTTTCACGGGATACTTGAAGCCCTTGGCCCAGTTGATCACGTCGAGGTTGTGGATGTGCTGTTCGTCAATGTGATCGCCGCAAATCCAAGTGAAGTAGTACCAGTTGCGCATCTGGTATTCCATTTCCGTGAGCTTGCGTCCGGCGGACTTTTCGAGGTCGGCCCGTTTCTTGACCCACGGTGTTGCCCCGTTCCAGTAAGCGCGGAGTGTGTGGAGGTCGCCGATGGCTCCATCCTGAAGACGCTTGATTGTTTCGATGTAGCCCTTCTGGTGGTGGCGCTGGAGGCCGACGCCGATTTTGAGGCCCTTCTTTTTTGCCTCTGCCGCTGCGGCGAGGACGGTGCGGACGCCCGGAGCGTCGGTGGCGACGGGTTTCTCGGTGAAGATATGCTTTCCCTGCTTTACCGCTTCTTCGATCTGCATCGGGCGGAAGCCGGGAGGCGTGGCGAGGATGACGATATCGGCGAGTGCGATAGCTTTCTTATATGCATCGAAGCCGATGAATTGGTTCTCCGGCTTCACATCCACGCGCTCATTGTGCTGCTTCTGCAAGTTCCCTAGCGAGGACTTCAGGCGGTCTTCAAAAACGTCCGCCATTGCGACGAGTTTCACCGGTCCTTGGTTGAACGTGCTGAGCGCCTGACCTGCCGCGCCGGAGCCGCGCCCGCCGCAGCCGATGAGGGCGATTTTGATCTCTTCGCTCGCGGCAGCGCCGTGGGCAAATTTGGATGGGTCGATGGCAGATGCGATTGCTGCGCCGCTGAGGAGTCCGCCCGTCCGGCGCAGGAAGCTGCGTCGGTCGAACTGGGCTGGAGTGATGATTCTGGATTCTTGATTCATTGGTTATTTTTGGAGTTTGTGAAACGGTTGCCTGGCAGTGAGCCCGGTGCGCCGCGAGTGTTCTTCACCCGTAGCGGGTAGCGTTCTTTGGCGTGGCGTGGGGGAAATGTCGAATGCCGAATGATGACGCTAATTTGCCTCTACGTCGGGTCGTCGCCAAAGCGGTTCGGGCCTTCGGTGCCGCGTAGGCAGCCCTGCTCAACGAATGCCCAGATGGCTCCGATGACGGGAATGAGTCCGATGAGCATCCACCAGCCGCTTTTATCGCGGTCATGCCAGCGCTTGATGCCGAGGGCGAAGCTCGCCCAGATGATGCCGATGTATGCGACGATGCCGATAAGACCGCCCAAAAGGCTGAGGGCACCGCTCTCGGTTTCGCCGCCGAGGAAAACGATCAAAAAGAGCGGCAATGCGGCCAAGGTAATAATTCCCGTCCCGCCCCAATACTGCCGACGCGGGATGCGTCCTTTGAATGAGAAGAGGATTTCTTTCCATGTCGTTGGATTTTGTCCCCCGGATGGTGTGATGATTTCGCCGCGTGGGGCTTGGTAGGGATTGTGCATGTTGTTTTAGTGTTGGGGCGCGTGTTTAAGAAACGGCTGGTGGGATTGGCAAGGGAGAAACCGGGGTAAATGACGAATGACGAATGACGATCCCCGCGAACTTCGTCATTCGTCATTCGTCATTTCCACGCAGCCCTGCCCCCCGACTTCCCGCTCGCCATCTCCCTCGCCGCCTGTTTCCCTCCCGCCATGCCCGTGCCAAAAAATTCAGCCCTCGTAGGAAAACTTCTCTTCAATATGCGTGGCGGTGGCGCGCGGTTGATTGGGAAAAAGGATGAAGTGCTTGCTTGGATCTCAGATGGCGATTCGGGCGTGGGGCTGCATGGCGACACGGTGGAGGCCCGGCCTACTTCGGGCGACCGAGGCCGCGTGACGAAGCTCATCTCGCGGGCCAAGGACACGTTTGTCGGCACTTTCCAAAAGGAGAAGGCGCAGGCGTTCCTCGCCCCAGACGAGCCTCGGATGCCCTTCAACATCGGCATCCGTCCCGGTGGGCCGGAGCTTTCGCGCCCGCCGCGTGTGGGGGATAAAGTGGTGGTGAAATTGGACGATTGGATTGACCCTGAACAGCCGCCGTGGGGGCAGATCGTCGAGCTTCTCGGCGCAGCGACAGACAAGGGCGTGGACATGGTTTCCATCATCCGCACGCACAACATCGCCACCGATTTCCCGGCGGCGTGTGAGAAGGAAGCGGCGAGTTTTTCCGACACGATCTCTGCGGAGGAAATTGCGAAGCGCGAGGACTGTCGCGGGCAGATGGTGCTCACGATTGACCCCGACGATGCGAAGGACCACGACGACGCAATCAGCGTGGAGAAGACGGCGCACGGCTATCGCGTGGCAGTCCACATCGCAGACGTGGCGGCCTACGTGCGCCCCGGTGGCGCGCTGGATAAGGAGGCGCGCAAGCGCGGCAATTCCACGTATCTCGCCGACCGCACGATCCCGATGCTGCCCTTCCGCCTGAGCGCCGACCTGTGCTCGCTGCGGGAGCGGGTGGACCGGCTGGCACACTCGGTGTTTTTTGAATACACGGCGACGGGCATTTTGAAGAAAGTGCGCTTCGCGAGGACGGTGATTCGCGTCCACTCGAAGCTCTCCTACCGCCAGGCGTATGCGCTGCTCAAGGGAGAGACGGTGCCGGGCTTTGGCGCGGAAGTCGCGGAGGCGGTGAACACTTCGTGGGAGCTGGCGGCGATGCTGCGCAAGGCACGGTTCGCGGCGGGTTCGCTGGAGATGGATTTCCCGGAGGTGAAGGTCATTTTGGACGAGCAAGGCCGGGCGGACCGCATCGAGCGCGTGGTGAACGACGAGTCGCATCAGCTCATCGAAGAATTCATGCTGGCCGCGAACGAAGCCGTGGCGCACGAGATCAAAAATCGCACCATCCCGTGCGTCTATCGCATCCACGAAACGCCCGAGTCCGAGCGCCTCAACGACTTCCGCCAATACGCCGCGACGCTGGGGCTGAAGGTGAGCGATTTGAAGCAGCGCAAGGAAGTCATGCGGATGCTCAACGCCATCAAAGGCCGCCCCGATGAGCACCGACTGAAGCTGGAGTTTTTGAAGAGCCTCAAGCGCGCCGCATACAGCGTGGACGCCCTCGGGCACTACGGCCTCGCGAAGGTGGACTACCTGCATTTTACTTCGCCCATCCGGCGCTACGCGGACCTCATCGCCCACCGCGTCTTGGGCCGCGAGAAAGTCGGCGGGCGTGCGGAGCTGGAGGAAACCGCCAAGCACATCTCCGACACCGAGCGCACTTCTGCCGATGCCGAGCGCGACAGCCGGACGGTGAAAAAGATGGAGTTCTTCCAGCGCCAGCTCGACCGCCAAAAGCCGGAGGAATTCGAGGCATTCATCAGCGATGTGAAGTCGCACGGCCTCCTCATCGAGCTGCCCACCGTGGACACCGTCGGCTTCATCCCCGCCGGGCTGCTGCCGGGCGGCCCGTATGACTTCGACAGCGCCCGCGTGCGCTTCGTGAACCGGCGCTCCATGCGCGTCTTCAAGCTCGGCGACCGCTTCAACGTCATCGTCGTGAAAGTGGACGCCGAGCGGCGAACGATGGACTTCGCAGTGGCGGAGAAGCCGGGGCAGAAAAACGAGCGGCAGCCCGAGCGCCCCGAGCGTCCGCAGCACCACCCGCAGCCCTCAAAAGGGAAGCGCCCGCCTGAGCGAAAGCCAAAGCGCCCACAGGGAAGAAAGCGGCGGTAGAGCGGGGGGAATTACGAGTGGCGAATGACGAAGCTCGCAAGTTTCGTCATTCGTCATTCCCCTCAAACTCCCTTGTGGACGCAGTCCCCGCTTTCTGGCACTTCCTCGCAGTGTCGCCTAATAATCGACAGCCACATCCGTCTTCTCGTCTATCTAATGCACACAGTCCGTTCACTCTTTACCGCATCGCTACTCAGCGCATCCGCTCTCGCACAAAATGGCGTCATTCCGCCGCCGCCGACCGTCGAGCCCAGCCTCACGCCAGCGCCAGTGGCAGAGCTCGGACTCGCTGCTCCGAACGCCCTGAGCGCGGAGGAAAAGGCGCAGGGGTGGCGGTTGCTTTTTGATGGGATGAAGCTCATCGGACTGCGCGGCGTGCAGCGCACGGATATTCTTTTCGCAGGGTGGAAGATCGAAGCCGGCGAACTGAAGCTGCCCAAAGAGATTAAGGACGCGGATCGCATGACCGGCGGAGACATCATCACGAGCGAGCAGTATTACGACTTCGACTTCCGCTTTGAGTGGAAAGCGACCACCTCCGCAGAAAGTGGCGTGCGCTATCTCGTCACCGAGATGCTCGGAAAATCGCCCGAGGGGCTGGAATACCAGATCATCGACGACGTGCATAATACCAAGGGACTGAAAGGCGGCGGCATCATGCGCACTAGCTCGCTCGAAGGCGTCATCGCCCCCGGTTCAAACGCGATCCTCCGCACGGCGGACCCGCTGGAACGGCGTGGCGACCCGTGGAACGAAGGCCGCATCGTCGTGCAGGGGAATCATGTCCAGCATTGGTTGAACGGCGCGAAAGTCCTTGAGTTCGATCTCGGCCCGAGCCTGCGCAATTCCGCTGCGGGTAACGGTTTGCGCGTCGGCCCGACATGGGGGATGAAGCGCCTGACTCGCATCGCACTCCTCGACCAGGGCACCGAGCTTTCCTACCGCAATCTGAAGATCAAAGTCCTCAGCCCGGCAGCCGTCGTGGGCGCTCGCCCGGTGACCCCGATTCCCGGCGCGCAGCCCGTGCAGCCCGTGCTCCCCGTCAATCCCTACCTGCTGCCCAAGCGCCCGCTCGCGCCGAGGTAGGCGTCAGAGAAGGTTCGCTTTGAGGAACTCGATGACGCTGAGGAAGAGGAAGTCCGCGTTGCCCTTTTTTTGGAAGCCGTGGCCTTCATCGGCGGCTTCGAGATACCACACGTTGCCGCCGGCTTTGCGGACGGCTTCCGCCATCTGGCGGGCCTCGGTGACGGGGACTCGTGGGTCGTTTTTGCCCTGCACGATGAAGAGCGGGTCTTTGATTTCTCCCGCGCGCGCAGTGGGTGAGATCTTTGCCAAATGTTCGGACATTTTCGGCTCGCGCTCGTCTCCGTATTCCACGCGGCGCAAGTCGCGGCGGTAGTCCTGTGTGTTTTTGAGGAACGTCAAAAAGTTCGAGATGCCGACGATGTCAATGCCGCAGCGGAGGTCGGCACTGTGGTGGATGAGCGAGGCGAGCGTCATGTAGCCGCCGTAGCTGCCGCCCATCACGCCAAGGCGTTCACCGTCGAGGGACGCGTCCTTTTTCAGCGCAGCGATGAACGCCCCGATGTCCTTCACGCTGTCCTCGCGTTTGAAGCCGTTATCGGCGGCGAGAAACGATTTGCCGAAGCCATCGCTGCCGCGGACGTTTGGGAAGAAGATCGCCACGCCGAGTTCGCGTGTGAGGTAGTTCCAGCGCCCGATGAAGTCGGGGCGCGATTGGCCTTCGGGGCCGCCGTGGATGTTGATGAGGCACGGTCGCTTGCCGGGAAACTTCTTTGCGTCGGGCCGGTAAAGGAACCCGCTCATTTTCATGCCATCGAACGACTCGATGCGGATGAGTTCGGCGGGCGTATTCGAGAGGGAGAGCCCGCCGGTTTCGCTCTCGGTCCACGGCGTGAGTTTGCCGTCGGCCCCGATGGAGTAAGCATCGGAGGGGTTGCCCGCCGAGCTGAGGGAGAAGCCGAGTGCGGTGCCTTGGCGATCCCATTGGAGCTGGCTGATGACGCCGTTGGGCACTTTGGGCGTGAGCGTTTTGCCGCTGGCAAAATCGAGCATGTGGAGCTGGCTGGCACCGTCGGCATTGAGCACGTAGGCGAGTGCGCGGCCATCTCGGGAAAGGTCGAAGCTCTCCACATCGTGCGTCGCGTCGCCGGGGACGATGGGCTCGATTTTGCCATCGGCGATGGAAATACGGACGAGGCGGTGGAACTCGCTCTGCCGGTCCGTCGTGGCGAAAAGGGTGCGTCCATCCGGCGAGAATTGCCCGCCGCCCCACGCGACTTTGCCTTCCTCGGGCGTGAGGCGCGTCACTTTCCCCGTGGCCGTGTCGAGGAGGTGGATGCGGCTTTCGTTGGCGCTGATGTATTCGCCGAGGGCAATGCGTTGCGAGTCGTGCGACCAGTCGAGCACGGACCAGCCGCCGCCGGTGACTTCGAGAGCAATTTTGACGCTCTCGGGGGCGAACGGGTCTTGCAGGATGATGTCGTTGTCCTTCCCGTTGCGGGCTGTGGAAGTGTAGGCGATGCGGGTGCCGTCGGGCGACCACGCGAGGTCCGTGTTGCGGGATTTTCCATCGGTGAGCAGCGTCTCCGAGCCATCGTTGTCGAGGCGGTAGAGCTGGAAGAATTCGCCGCCGCCGGAGTCGCGGGAGAAGATGATGCAGCGCGCGCTTTTCGGCTGCCACGCGCCGCGCACGGTGGGCTCGGCTGCGAAGGTGATCTGCTTCCGCGCAGCGCCGGGGGCTGCGACGGTGTGGAGCTGCGTCGTCTCGCCGAAGCGTGTGCTGATGAGCATCCGCCCCTCCGTTGGGTGCCAGCCGACAAACTCCGCTTTGCGAAACTCCATATAGCGCGCCGTGCTTCGGCGCAGCTCGGGCGAGAAGGCCGGGATGCCCTCGGCGGTGAGATTGGCCGGGACGGTTTGCGCGGACGCGATGGCGGCGGTTAGCAGGAGTAGAATGATTCGCATGGCGGGAGACTGCGACAGGGCGAGGGAGTGTTGCAGTATTTTTTCCGAGCTTTAGCTGCGACTCTGAGTCGGACTCATGCCTCTTTGCCTCCGCCGCCGGGTTCGTCATTCGTCATTGAACTTCATGCCGTCTCTCCGCCATCGTTCGCTCCAATGTCCAAGCCATTCTTCATCACTACTGCGATCGATTATACCAACGCGCCGCCGCATCTCGGGCACGCTTACGAGAAGATTTTGGCGGATGTGATTGCGCGGTATCATCGGCTGAAAGGGGACGACGTTTACTTCCTCACGGGCGTGGACCAGCACGGGCAGAAGGTCCAACAGTCGGCGACGCGCGAGGGCGTGGCACCGCAGGCGTTTGTGGATGGGCTCAGCGAGAAGTTCATCGCGCTGTGGAAGCGGCTCGATGTGCAGTACGACGGCTGGGCCGCCACGACGGACCCTCTGCATAAGGAATGCGTGAGGGAGATTCTCCAGGCGCTCTTCGACGCGGGCGAGATTTACTCCGCGCCATACAAGGGATTTTACAGCGAGCGGCAGGAGCAATTCCTCACGGATAAAGATCGCGGGCCCGATGGGACGTTCGGCCCTGAGTGGGGGAAAGTGGAAGAGCTAGAGGAGACGAACTGGTATTTCCGGCTGACGAAATACAAAGACTGGCTGCTCGCGTTTATAGACAGCACGCCGGGGCTCATCACTCCCGCGTATCGCCAGACGGAGCTGCGCAATGCGGCGGCGAAAATCGAGGGCGACCTTTCCATTTCCCGACCGAAGGCGCGGCTCTCTTGGGGCATCGAGATTCCGTTTGATCCTGAGTGCGTCACGTTTGTGTGGTTCGACGCGCTGGTGAACTACATCAGCTTTGCCGGCTACAAACAGGCGGTGGCCAATGGGAAATTGCTGCCCGCTTTTCCCAGCGCCCCGACGCCCGGTTGCGCGTGGCCCGCGCTGCACGTCATCGGCAAAGACATCATCATCCCCGCACACGGCATCTACTGGCTGTGTATGCTCAAAGCGATGGGCTTTTGCGATGCGGACATGCCCCGGATGCTCGTCCACGGCTATGTGAATATCGGCGGAGAAAAGATGAGCAAATCGCTCGGCAATATCAAAGACCCCAACTCCGTCGCCGACGCCATTGCCGCAGGAATCCGCCTCGGATTTGCGAAGCAAAACGAAGCCAACACGAAGAAGGGCAAGCCCGTGACGCCGGAGGAAGACATCGCGCAATTCGCCGAGCGATGCGGGCCGGAGGCGCTCCGCTACTACCTCATGCGCGATTGCTCGGTGGGCGGCGATATGGATTTTGCCGACGACCGCTTGCTCACCCGCTACGCCACGGACCTCGGCAATAGCATCGGCAATTTGCTGAACCGCTCCATCAACATGGCGCACAAATACCGCGAAGGGCGTCTCGTCCGCCAAGCCATTTCGCCCGGCCCTGCGCCGGATGCTTTCGTGGCGACCTACTGCGAGGCGATGGATGAAAATCGTGTCCATTCCGCGCTGGAAATCGCCGTGCAATATGCGACCGCTTGCAACCAATACATCGACGTGGAAAGACCCTTCAGCCTCGCTGCCGATTCTGCGCAAGCGGACAAGCTCGATGCCGTCCTTTACACGCTCGTGGAGAACCTCCGCATTATCGCCATCCTCATCACGCCGGTCCTTCCCCGAGCGGCAGCGGGCATCTTGGAGCAACTCGGAGTGACGACCCCGCAGACGCTCGCCGACGCTGTTTGGGGCAGGCTCGAAAGTGGGCATCAACTCGGCCAGCCGACGCCGCTCTTTCCGCGCATCGAGCAGGAGAAGGTGAGTTAGAAATGGAGGGCGGCGCTCGTTTACGAGCGGCGCGCGGTGTAGAGGGAGACGATGCCGCCGGTGAGGGGCTGGCATTTTGCCTCGGAAAAGCCGCAGCTCTGGATGAGTGCGTTCATGGCGGGGCCGCTGGGGAAGGTTTCGATGGAGTCGGCGAGGTAGTCGTAGGCGGCTTTTTCCCCGGTGAGGAGGGAGGCGAGGCGGGGGAGGATGTTGTGGAGATAGAAGCGGTAGATCGTGCGCAGGGGCTGCGGGGGAACTGAGAAGTCGAGCACGAGGAGGAGGCCGCCGGGCCGGATGACGCGGGCGAGTTCCCGTAGAGCGCGGGACCAGTCTTCCATATTACGGAGGCCGAATGCGACGGTGAGTACGTCGAAGGCGGCATCGGGGAAGGGGAGGTCGAGCGCGTCGGCGAGGACGATGTTTTGCACGCCTTTGCGCCGGGCTTCATCGAGCATGGGTTGGCAGAAATCGGTGGCGGTGATGGTGGCGGCGGGGCAGGTTTTTTGGAGGACGAGGGCGAGGTCGCCGCTCCCTGTGGCTACGTCGAGAATCGTTTTCGGGCTTTCTGCGCGGACGATAGCGGCAGCGCGGCGACGCCATAGGAAGTCCATGCCTCCGCTGAGGAGATGGTTCGCGAGGTCATAGCGGCGCGCGATGGCGCTAAAGAGGCGCTGCACTCCGGCACCTTTGCCAGGTGCGGGAGTCGGGCTGAGCGGTTCGGTCAAATTTGGCATCTTCAAAGGCATATCAATTGCTTTTTCCGCGCATGTCGAACGTATCTCGCGTATGGTCGATACAGCCCAAATGAATCAGCATCCATTGCCACCTGCAAAAATTCTCATCATCGATGATGAGCCGTCCAACGTCCGTCTCCTAGAGCGGGTGCTGGAGCTGTTTGGTGGGGTGACGTGGCGTTGCACGACGGATCCTCGGGAAGCGATTCCGATGTTTGCAGAGTTTCAGCCGGACCTTGTGATGACCGACTTGCACATGCCTCATGTGGACGGGTATCAGGTGATTTCGGAGATTCGGGAGTTGCTGGATGGCGATATATTTCTCCCGATCGTCGTGCTGACGGCGGATGTATCCTCAGAGACGCGAAGAAAGGCGCTGCGGTCTGGTGCCAGCGACTTCATTACCAAGCCGCTCGATACGGCGGAGGTGCAACTGCGCATCCGCAATCTGCTGGAGAATCGCTTTTTGAACCTTCGGCTCGACGAGACAGTAAGGCAGCGCACGTCGGAACTGGAGGATGCGCTCACGCAGCTCCGCACGGCGCAAGAGCAGGTCGTGAAGCAGGAGCGACTCCGCGCGCTAGGAATGATGGCCGGCGGTATCGCGCATGATTTCAATAACGCGCTGACGATGATCTTGGGATACGGGGAGTTGCTCTTGCCGTGGTTTCAAAAGAACGCATCGGACTCGAAGGAGCGCGGCTATGTGGAGCATGTCGTGACTGCGGCGCAGGATGCCACGCATGTGGTGAGCCGACTAGGGAAACGCTGAATAAAGCGAAAGTCCCTGTAAAATAGCGGGACAGCGGGCGATAGAGCTGATAGACAAGAGCATGGAAAAGCAAATGAGTTTCGCGGCAGCGGAGTACAG
>CAMDQC010000138.1 GCA_945905735.1 Prosthecobacter debontii
CGCGCACGTTGCCGGGCCAACTGTGCGCTTCGAGCACATGGACGGCATCTTCGCTCAACTTCAGGCGCGGTAGCCGTTGCTCGATGGCCACTTTTTGCACGAAGTGCTCGGCCAGGATGCGGATGTCCTCGATGCGCTGGCGCAGCGGCGGGAGCTGGATGCGGACGACGTTCAGCCGATAGAAAAGGTCTTCGCGAAAGCGCTTCTCCGCCACTTCCGTTTCGAGGTTCCGGTTCGTCGCGGCGACAATGCGGACGTTCGTGCGGACGGACTGATTCCCGCCCACGCGGATGATCTCGCCGTCCTGCAACACGCGCAGGATTTTGCCTTGGAGCGGCAGCGGCATGTCGCCGATCTCATCGAGGAAAAGCGTACCGCCATCGCATTGCTCGAAGCGCCCGATGCGCTGCCCCGTCGCCCCGGTGAACGCGCCCTTTTCATGCCCGAACAGCTCGCTCTCCAGCAGTTGCTCCGGGATGGCCGCGCAGTTGATGGCGACATACGTCTTCGCGCTGCGCTGCGAATGGTGATGGATGGCGCGCGCCACCAGCTCTTTGCCCGTGCCGCTCTCGCCCGTGATCATGACCGGCGCATCCGAGCCCGCCACGCGGCCCACCAATTTGAACACCGTCTGCATCGCCGCGCTCTGCCCCACGATGCTGTCCTTGTTTTGCTCCACCGTCAGCTTCGGCACGCTGGCCGTCGCCGCGCGGACTTGGGCGCGCTCGCGCAACGCCGTATCCACGATGACGCGGAAATTAAACGGCAGCGTCTCCTTCCGCACGAAGTCGAACGCCCCCAGCTTCATCGCCTCGATCACCGCCTGCGTCGTCCCGAACTGGCTGATGAGCAGCACGAACGCATTCGAGTCGCGGTCGCGGATGCGCGTCAGCAGCTCCATGCCGGAGAAGGGCTGGATGTGCGTATCGATGATGACAAGGTCGGGCTTCTCCTTGGTGAATAGAGTGAATGCCTCATCGGCTCGGCTCGCCGAGATGACCCGGATTTCCGCCGCAGCGAGCTGCTTGGTAGCCCACTCGGTGAAGTCGGTTTCGGGATCGGCAATGAGGACGGTGTGACCTTTAGGCATCGTGACAGTAGTAGAGAAATCCGGCTTTTAAGGAAAGCGCGAGCGCGTTGAATAGCGGCCCTTGCGCGAGAGGGGGAGGAAAAACATTCGCCCCAGCGCAGCGCCTCATCCGCAAATGCGCTTGCCCCAGTTCCCCAGCGCGCATCGAGTCGCTCTACCTCCAATTCGCCATCGATCGGGATGCAGCAGCAGTGGAATGCGAGACGCTGGACCGTGAGTTCTCGCAACTTGGTCGGCCAGAACTCAGCCAATCCTTCGCCCTCCCGCTTGTCGAACTCACCACCGCAGGCTGGCAGCGCGACCTCGCCGCTATGAAGTGTCGCAGGTGCAGGTGTCGTTCTGCGGAGGAGTTGATTCGGCGGGTGGAGCTGTATTTCAATGGGGGAGCGATTGATTATCTCACGAAGGAGCAAGTGGCGGTCATCGTGGATTTGGGAGTGCGGTGAGATTTTGCGCGTGATAACACGAAATGACGGACTAACCTCCACTCATGAATCTGAAAAAAGAACCACTTGGCCGGCTGACGATCCTCTGTGTTCACCGCCCGTGATTCCAAAAAAACGCAAACCCAAGGCCATCATCGAGAAGGCTGTGAACGGCGGGCATTCCGAGGATGCCACGCACGTCGGGCTGAAGCCGAAGAAGATGTGGACCAAGCGCAGCTTCGTGGCGCAAGTCTGGCTACCTTCTATTTTCAAAGCGCGCATCGGTCGCGAGGCACCGCCCGCTTTCCCCGAGGTGCGCAAGGGCCAAGTCGGCGTGACGTGGATCGGTCACGCCTCATTCCTCCTGCAATTCCCCAACCACAATCTGCTCGTGGACCCGAACTGGGCGAAGTGGCTGAAGGTCATCAAGCGCCTCAAACACCCCGGCCTGAGCATCGGCGATTTGCCGGAGATCGATCTCGTGCTCGTGACGCACGCGCACTTTGACCACCTCGACCGCCGCACGCTGCGTAAGGTCGCCGCCGACCAGCCCATCGTCGTCCCTTTTGAAGTCGGCAATCTCGTCCACGACCTCGGCTTTCGCAGCGTCCACGAGCTTGGATACTGGGAGACGTTCAAGCTCGGGCCGCTGAAAATCACGCTCACGCCCTGCCATCATTGGGGCGCGCGCGTGCTGCACGATACGCATCGCGGCTTCGGCGGCTTCATCATCCAGGGCGGCGGGAAAACGGTGTATCACTGCGGCGACACGGCGTATTTCCCCGGCTTCAAAGAGATCGGGCGGCGGTTCGACATTGATGTGGCCCTTCTACCCATCGGGGCCTACGACCCGCCGAGCGGGCGCGAAGTCCACATGAACCCCGAGCAATCCATCCAAGCCCTCACCGACCTCGGCGCAAAGATGATGGTGCCCATGCACTACGGCACGTTTCGCCTCAGCTACGAGCCGCTCGATGAGCCGCTCCGCCGCCTTATTTCCTGCGCCCGCCGCCACGGACTCTCCGACCGCGTTCAGGTGATGAGCGAGGGGACGCCGTTTCTGTTTTAGAGCGAAGGACCGCGATAGCCGTCGGGGTCTAGCTCGGCGGTGGCGTATCCGGCAGCGAGGATACCGCGTTCGATTTCTGTAGCGAGTTCGCGGGCGCGAGGAAGTTCATCCGGGGCGATGAGGACTTTGGCCCGAGGAGCAGCGGAGGGCTCTACGATGTGGCGGACTCGGAAAACTCGGAACCCAAGCGCCTTGATGTGCGCTTCGCCACGCTCGACCATGGCGAGGGCATCGGGCGTGACGGGCGTGCCCCACGGGATGCGGGAGCTGAGGCAGGGCTGCGCGGGAGCGTCCGCCGTCGGCAGCCCAAGCTCGCGGGAAAAGGCGCGGATTTCCGCCTTGGTGAGCCCGGCGTCGCGGAGTGGGGCGATGATTTGGAACTCAGCAGCAGCGACGCGACCGGGGCGGTCGTGGCCCATGTCGTCGGCATTTTCGCCATAGGCGATGGCGCGATAGCCGCGTGTGGCGGCGAGGGTGTCGAGACGTTGAAAAAGCTCGGCTTTGCAGAAATAGCAGCGGTTCGGCGGGTTCGCGGCGTAGTCGGGATTGTCGAGTTCCAGCGTTTTCACCACTTCCACGTTTGCACCGATTGCGTGGGCGACTGCGAGCGCTTCGGCCAGCGCGGCGCGTGGGAGGCTGGGGCTGTCGGCGATGACGCCCAGCACCTTGCCACCCAAGGCTCGATGAGCCTCGGCGAGCAGGAATGCGCTATCCACTCCGCCGCTGTACGCGATGACGAGCGGCGCGTGGGCGCGCAGGATTTCCGAAAGCTGGTCGCGCTTGCTCACAGCAAGTTGCGGCGGAAGACTTCCTCGATGGGAAGTTGCAGGCCGATGAAAAACTCGCCGAATTCGCCATACTGCGCGGTCACTTCGTCGAAGCGCATTTGATACACGATTCCCTTCACATCCATCGGGTCGTGAGCCAGCAGCGTCACGCCCCACTCCCAATCATCAAGGCCCGTGCAGCCGGTGATGAGCTGGAGGATTTTCCCGCTCCACTGGCGGCCCACTTTTGCATGGCCGGACATGAGCTGCTTGCGCGCCTCGAACGGCGTCGCATACCAGTTTTGCCCCGGCAGACCACGGCGCTTCGACATCGGGTAAAAGCACATCACCTCCCACGGCGGGAGGACGGGATAGAGGCGGTGCTTCTGGTAATGCGCCATGCGGTCGCGCCATTCGGTGAGCGACTTCTCGAATTCCGGTGTACCCTCGGCGCTCGTCGCTTTTAGCTCCGCGACGAACTCCGACTCGGGCGTGGTGTATTCGCTTTTCTCCGTCATGGAGTAGAAAGAATACGCAGGCACCAGCACATCCGGCCCGAGGGAAATGGTGAGCTTCTTTTCAAACGCGCTCGCCGCCTGAAGGTCCGCGCAGAGGAGCATGAAGCCCACATCCGACTTCGGCGTGACCATCGCGAAGGTGAGCAACTGGCAGTCGTCCGTAGAGCGGATTTCTTGCACGAGCTCGCTCAGATTGGTGCGGGCGCAGAACTTCTCCTCGTCGGAAAGAAACGACCATGCGCTGTGATCGACTTTGTAGAAAAGATGCAGGACGTGCCAGCCTTCGGCGGAAATGAGTTTTGGTATCTCGGTCATTGTAAGGGCCAAGAGGTAACGCGTGAAGCAGCGTGCTGCCAATGCTATTCCAGAATCCGGCGTGCGGCGAAGACCTGCTTGCATGAAGTCGCTGTGCCCCGTTACTTGTCAGTCACTTTGGAAACGCCCGTTCTATTTACATCGCTCGCCTTTTGTGGCGCTCAGGCATGAGCACTCATTCCGCCATCCGCCTCGGCGTCGTCGGCACTGGAAGCATGGGCCGCAACCACGCGCGCATCTTTAGCGAGATGAAGGACGCCCGCTTTACCGCCGTGCTCGACTCTCGCGAGGAGACGGCGCGGGACATTGCGGGAAAGTATGGCGCGCATCCGTTCAGTGAGTTGGAGGCGTTTGCGGATGCGGTGGATGCGGTGACGGTGGCCACGCCGACGGTCACGCATTTTGAACTCGCGAAGGCGCTGCTGGAGCGCGGGAAGCATGTGCTGGTGGAGAAGCCGTTCACCGAAACGCCCGAGCAAGCGCATGAGCTGTGCGCCATCGCGCAGGAGCGGAAACTCGTGCTGCAAGTGGGGCACATCGAGCGGTTCAACCCGGTCATGTCCGCGCTGGAGAGCCGGCTGACAGCGCCACGCTTTATCGAGGCGACGCGGCTCTCGCCCTACCCCGGTCGCAGTCTGGATGTCGGCGTGGTGCTAGACGTGATGATCCACGATCTGGAAATCATCCTGCACCTTGTCCGCTCGCCGTGGGTGCAGGTGGATGCGGTGGGCGTGCCCATTTTGAGCAAGCGCGAGGACATCGCAAACGTCCGCATCCGCTTTGAAAATGGCTGCGTGGCGAACATCACCGCCAGCCGGATGAGCCAGGAGAAGGTGCGCAAAATCCGCGTCTTTCAGCCCGACGCTTACCTCTCGCTCGATTACCAAAAACAAGACGGCTACCTGCTCCGCATCGCCCGCGAGGATGAGAAAGAAAGCACGCTCTTTGGCAAGCTCCTCGGCGTCGCAGCAGGCAGCACCATCGTCACGGAGTTTGCGGGGAAGCGCATCGTGCGTGAGCCCGTGCCGATTGAAAAAGACGAGCCGCTCAAGCTCGAACTCACCAGCTTCGTCGAGTGCGCCCGCGCTGGCGTGCAGCCAAAAGTCACCGGCCACCAAGCCACCGCCGCGCTGGAGCTGGCCCTGGAAATCACGCGACGAATCGAGGACGGGCAGCAATGAAGCTCTACCTCGTAGCGGGCGAGGCCAGCGGAGATTCGCGCGGCGTGGAGCTAATGAGGGCCATCCGCGAGCGAGCGCCGGGCACGGAGTTTGTCGGCGCGGGCGGAAAGGAAATGCGGGCGTTTGCAGGCGAGCAGATTTTCGACTGGGCGGATGAGGCCGTCGTGGGGATTTGGGATGTGCTGAAGAAATACGGCTATTTCAAACGCCAGATGACGCGGATGCTCGACGACATCGAGAAGGAGAAGCCCGACGCGCTCATCACGATAGACTACCCCGGCTTCAATCTCCGCCTCGCCAAAGCCGCCAAAGCCCGTATGCCCAAGCTGCGCTGCATCCAATACATCTCCCCGCAAGTCTGGGCGTGGAAACAAGACCGCATCCCCAAGATGGCGAAGTATCTCGACCTCATGCTCTGCCTCTTCCCCTTTGAAGTGCCGATGTATGAAGGCGTGGGGCTCAAGGCGATATGCACCGGGCATCCCCTACTCGACACACTCGCCGCCCGCCGCATCCCCGAATCCGAGCGCGACCCGATGCTCACCGCCCTGCTCCCCGGCAGTCGCAGCAAAGAAGTCCGCCGCATTTTCCCGACGATGCTCGATGCCGCCGTGCATCTCCGCACCGCCCGGCAGCGGATGCGCTTTGAGGCGTCCGCAGCCAGCGAGGCGCTGCGCGAAGAGATGCTGGAAATCATGCGCCGCCGCATAGGAGACGACAGCTTTTGCCCCGTCACGGTGGGCAACGCACACGACCTCATGCAGCGCGCAGGCAGCGGCATGGTGTGCAGCGGCACTGCTACTTTGGAGGCGACTTACTTCGCGCTGCCAATGGTCATTTTATACAAGACCGCGTGGCTCACCTACGCCATCGGGAAGCGGGTGATCAAAATCCCCTTCCTCGGCCTGCCCAACGTCCTCGCGGGCTCAATGATTGCGCCCGAGTTCATCCAAGATGACGCCGAGCCACACCACATCGCCAACGAGCTGATCCAGCTCTCCGAACACCAAGGCACCCGCGCAATGCAGCAGTCTGCCTACGCAAAAATCATCACCAGCCTCGGCGACTGCGGAGCCGCTGGCAGAGCGGCGGATGCGGTGCTGGCCGCGTGCGACGGGTAGCTTACTCCTTCGGCGGCCCCACCTCGCGCGTGGTCGCGCCGTTCATGTCGCTGATGGTGCTGGGCTAAACTCATGACCGCAAAGCTCCTCGCTGATGGCCTTGATTTTGCGCGTCGAAACACCCTGCACATACATCTCCAAAAGTGCTGAAACCAACGCCTTTTCATTGCGTTGATAGCGGCTGAAAATCTCAGTGCTAAACCGCCCCTGCCGGTCCTGCGGAACGCGCAGTTCCAGAGTCCCTACGCGGGTGATGCGCTTGCGCGGATAATGCCCGCTGCGATAGCCCAACCGGCCATCGCTGCGCTCGCTCTTGGTCGCGCCAAGGGCTTCATTCATCTCCGCCTCCAAGAACTCCTGTACGGTGATCTGCACGATGCCCCGTATGAGGTCATCGTCCTGGCCAATTATTGCTTTGAGTTCACTCACGCTCTTCTTATTTTTTTATGGGTCATGGTTGTTTTTTGGTTTGGGTTGCTTGCTTGCTCCCTTCCTTACCATGACCCGCTTTCTTTTTGCTGAACTCTTCGCACTCTACCGCAAAGTCGCCGCGCGTCGGGGAGGTCGTGCTCCCTGCGGGTGTCGCTGCGCGGCATGCGGGGCTATGAAAGCCCCGCTCCTTTCGCGCTCTTCCCTCCCACTAGTGATATTTGGATGCGTGAACCCTGCGCTTCCCCGCTTGCCGCCCGCATCCTCGGCAGTCCATGCTGCGCAACATGCCCACTGTTTCATTGTCTGCCGTCGCCTCTTTACTCCGTGCTGACCACGGCGATCCTTTTGCCGTGCTTGGTCGTCACGGCGACGAGGTGCGCGTGCTGCGGCCTGATGCTCGCGAGTGCGTCGTGCTGCTTGGCGGGAAAGAGTTTGCGGCGGAGAAAATAGACGACGCGGGGTTCTTCACGGCGACGGTGAAAGGGGAGGGGAATCATCGCTTCCGCTTCACGGCGCACAACGGGCATGTGTGGGAAAGCGATGACGCCTTCGCCTTTCCGCCGCTGCTCGGGGAGCTTGACCAGCACTTGTTCTCGGAGGGGAATCACTGGGAACTCTGGCATCGGCTCGGCGCACATATCGAGGAGCACGGCGGCGTGCGCGGGACGGTGTTTCGCGTGTGGGCTCCGAATGCGCAGCGCGTGAGTATTGTCGGCGATTGGAACGGCTGGGACGGGCGATTTCACCCGATGCGGAAACTCATCCCGCTCGGCGTGTGGGAGATTTTCATCCCGGCAGTCGCGGAGCACGCGCACTACAAAATCGAGATGCTCGGTGGCGACGGTGGGCTGCATATAAAGAGCGACCCGTTCGCCTTCTTTTCGCAGCACGGCACGGAGACGGCGTCGCTCGTCTGGAGCCTCGCCAATTTCACATGGAGCGACGCGGCGTGGATGGAAAAACGCGCGACGACGAACTGGCAACGCTCCGCCGTGAGCATCTACGAAGTGCATCCCGGCTCATGGCGTCGGCGCGATGGCGTGGGCCTGCTGACGTGGAGCGAACTGGCCGACCAGCTCCTCGGCTACGTCTCGTGGATGGGCTACACGCACATCGAACTGATGGGCGTGGCGGAATATCCGTTCGAGGGCTCGTGGGGCTACCAAGTGTGCGGCTACTTCGCCCCGACTTCGCGCCACGGCTCGCCGGATGACTTCCGCGCATTCGTCGATCGCGCACATGAACTCGGCATCGGCGTCATCGTGGATTGGGTGCCCGGCCATTTCCCGAAAGACGCGCACGGGCTGGCGAAATTCGACGGCACGGCGCTCTACGAACACGCCGACCCGCGCCAAGGCGAGCATCAGGATTGGGGCACGCTCATCCCTAACTACGGGCGCAACGAAGTCCGCAATTTCCTCATCGCCAACGCGCTCTTCTGGCTCGCCGAGTATCACATCGACGGCCTGCGCGTGGACGCCGTCGCCTCCATGCTCTACCTCGACTACTCGCGCAACGCGGGCGAATGGCTGCCCAATTCCCACGGCGGACGCGAGAACTTGGAAGCCATCCATTTTCTAAAAACCGTCAACGAAGTCTGCTACGCGCGGCATCCCGGCGTGATGATGATCGCGGAGGAAAGCACCGCGTGGCCCGGCGTCTCGCGCCCCACTTTCCTTGGCGGGCTGGGCTTCGGGCTGAAGTGGAACATGGGCTGGATGCACGACACGCTCAGCTACATGGAGCTCGATCCCGTCTATCGCCGCTACCACCACGGGCAGGCGACCTTCTCGCTCGTCTATGCGTTTCACGAGCACTTCATCCTCGTCCTCAGCCACGACGAAGTCGTCCACGGCAAAGGCTCGCTCATCAACAAAATGCCCGGCGACTCGTGGCAGCAATTCGCCAATCTCCGCCTGCTCTACGCATTGATGTGGATGCACCCCGGCAAGAAACTCCTCTTCATGGGCTGCGAATGGGGCCAGCGGCAGGAGTGGAGCCACGAGCGTTCGCTCGACTGGCATCTTTTAGAAAATGACCAGCATCGCGGAATGCGCGACCTCATCCGAGAACTCAACGCCCTCTACCGCAGCGAGCCCGCGCTCTACGACCAAGACGACTCCGGCGCGACCTTCGAGTGGCTAGAACTGCACGACGCCGCCAACAGCACGCTCTCCTTCCTCCGGCGCGCCGCCGACGGCACCGCCCTCGTCTGCGTCCTAAACGCCACCCCGTGCCCCCGCGAAGCCTACCGCCTCGGCGTCCCGCACGGCGGCTTCTGGCGCGAAGTCCTCAACACCGACAGCGCGCAATTCGGTGGCGCGAACATCGGCAACTACGGCGGCACACACGCCACAGAACAACCGTGGATGGGCCGCACGCACAGCGTCGTCATCACCCTCCCACCGCTGGCGATGGTGGTGATGCGGGGGGAATGACGGAATGACGAAACTCGGCGAACTTCGTCATTCGTCATTCGCCCCCCGCTTACGCGCTGACCGCGCAATCAATTTCATCAACGGCAGCGAGGACAAATGCCAGCATCGCAAAGAGCGATTCGGGGCGGAATTTTCGCCCCTGATTTGCTTCCTCCGCTTTATACAGTGCAGTTACGGCTTGGAAGGCGACGAACGGCTGGCGGGAGTCTGCTACGAGCTCGGCCAACGCTTCCTTTGTGAACCCTTCTGCGAACGCCTCATCGCACCCCGCCTCCCAATAGTCCATCAAGTCGCAGAGACGATCCGGATCCACGTCTTCTCGGCGTGTGCCTTGTGGAGCGAGGATGTGGTATGCGATGGCAAGCGCTGGGGACAGGCACTCGAACTCGAACTCGTTCAACTCATCCGCAAGCATTTCATCCAGACAGTCCAGAAGGTCGCTCGCGGAATTGACGAAGTGGGCACTAAGTTCGACCACTCCTTCGCTTTTGAAAATGCGTTGGATTTTGTCGAGCCGACGCATCACCTCGCTATCGCTCAACTGGTTGATTGGCGGGCCGGAGAAGGTTTCCTTGGGCTCCGGTTCGTCGTCCTCGTCGGCTGGATACAGAGCCGGGCGATTGGGTGGTGTCGGCTCGGCGATCTCGTGCAGGCCAAGCAATTCGATGGTTTCGGTGGCCTGCGCACTTTGCGCATAGGATTTCCCATCTCCTGTGATCGCCATGCGTTTGACGAACCGGATGAGCGCACTGCGGAGTTGCGGGTCCGAGGCGGCTTCGCGTGGCGTTTTTCCATTCAGCCCAGGGAGTGGGGAATCCGGCCACGCGGCGTGGTGTTTGCGCAATGCTTCGGCAGCGGATTGAGGACCACCCGCATCCGAAGAAGGCAGCAGGGAGGTGGAAAATTTGATTTTCGGTGCGTTTTCGAGCAGCAGCTTGGGCACGAGTGCGGTGTCAAAAGTCCCCTTCGCGCGGTCGGGCAGAGTATCGGTCGTGCTCTCTGTGCGGAACGCTACCGTGTCGCCCGCGAGCTTCTCAAAAGTGGCGCGCAAATTCGCACTTTTCTCGGCTCCGATGGAGTCAAGGCGCACGGTCGTTTCAGAAACGAATATGCTGCCGACGAGTTCATTGGTGAAGCCTGCCGGAGCCTCGCCGGAGGCCTCAAGCTGAACATAGCTATGGGTGAAACCTTGATCTTCCTCATCGGACGATAGCGGGCTCGATTCCACGCCGGGATGCTGCTCTAGCCGGGAATCCAGCGCGCTGGCAGCGCCGCAGATGGTGTATTCGACGGTGTATTTGGTCGTATCCGCGGACGCCATCGAAGTGATGTGAATCGCTTTGCCGCTCTCTTGGATTGCGAGGGAAACTTTCATCCAGTTTTCGGCGAGCCAGCGTTGCTCCGCATCTGCATCCTCCGGCACGCCGAGTTGCCGCTCTATCGCCCGAAAAACCTCTATCGGCGTAAGGGAGCCCGCATCTGGAAGTGAAACCGCACAGCCCAAGATTCTCGTGAAATGCGGCGACGGCACCAGCCACGTGAAGAGCGTTGCAAACCGGACTCCTTTAGAGGCAAACGCTCGGTCCACCAGCGTAAGGCGCTGACCGCTGAAGAGGTCCACAATTTCAATCGTCGTTTCGTTGACGATATTCCGAATCTCAATCAATGCAGGCCGCGAGTCGCGTTGTGCGCTGAAGATGGCGCGTTCATCGTTTGTGAGCCCATCGAACCGCTTGTCCGCCCAGCGGTCTGCCATTGTTTTTCCTGCGGCATCGCGCACCCAAAAGAAATTCCACAAGCAAAACACCGAAGCATCGGTGATTCCATTGTGTACGGCCCGCTCGTAAGCAGACATCAGCGGTTGATTTCCACGATTTTCGCGGATGAAAAACGCAGTGGATTTATCAATCACAGAGCCCTCGATCTCCGAATACTGCGAGTAGTTCTCTACCGACAACGGATTGTAAGAACAGCTCGCCGGGCAAGGGATAATCAAATGCCGCCCCTCCCCACAATCGCGCGAAGAAATGCTGTGTCCGACTGCGGGGCAGTCCCGTTGATGTTTTGAGGCTTTACCCATTTTGCCGAAAGATGGGGATCGGCGGCGGGCATGAAAAGCAAGAACTCTCCGGGCGTGTATGGAGACGAAGTCCGCCCCCATTTCCTCACCGGATCGAATTCCCAGCCGCTCGCGGTGGTCGTCCTGAAAGCAGGATAATACCCCGCTTAATTCCTCACCCCTCGAAGGAGCGGATGGCGAGCGTCACGTTGTGGCCGCCGAAGCCAAAGCTGTTGTTCAGCGCGATGCGCACTTTCTTTTCGCGGGCGACGTGGGGGACGAAGTCGAGGTCGCATTCTTCGCCGGGGTTTTCGAGATTGATGGTGGGGGGAATGATGCCGGTCTGGATTGTTTTGATGCAGACGACGGTTTCGACGGCTCCGGCGGCTCCGAGGAGGTGTCCGGTCATGCTTTTTGTGGAGGAGACGGGGATGCTCTTTGCGAGGGGGCCGAGGACGGCTTTGACGGCGCGGACTTCGCACACATCGCCCATGGGAGTGCTGGTGCCGTGGGCGTTGATGTAGTCCACGTCGCTGGGGTTGATGCCGGCGCGGTCCATGGCGATGCGCATGGAGCGTTGGGCTTGCTCGTGGTTGGGTAGGGGAGCGCTCATGTGGAATGCGTCGGCGGTCATGCCGTAGCCGACGACTTCGGCGTAGATTTTTGCGCCGCGCGCTTTGGCGTGTTCGAGTTCTTCGAGGACGACGATGCCTGCGCCTTCGCCCATGACGAAGCCGTCGCGGTCGCGGTCCCACGGGCGGCTGGCGCGGGTGGGTTCGTCATTGCGGGTGCTGAGGGCTTTCATGGCAGCAAAGCCGCCGATGCCGAGTGGGACAATGGCGGATTCCGAGCCGCCTGCGAGGAAGACATCGGCGTCGCCAGAGCGGATGAGGCGCCATGCTTCGCCGATGGAGTGGGCGCTAGTGGCGCACGCGCTGACGGGGGCGTAGTTCGGGCCTTGGATGCCGTACTTCATGGAGATCATGCCGCTGGCCATATTGACGATGAGCATGGGGATCATGAACGGGGAGAGGCGGCTGGGGCCTTTCTCCATATAGATCGTGTGCTGGTCCTCGGTGGTCTTCAGGCCGCCGATGCCGCTGCCGACGATGCAGCCGAAGCGCTCGGGGTCCGGCACTTCGTTGGGGAAGCCGGCGTCGTTCATCGCGTGAGTCGCCGCGCCCATGGCGAGCTGGACGAAGCGGTCCGCCCGGCGAGCTTCTTTCTTTTCTTTGAAATAGAGCGCTGGGTCGAAGTTCTGGACTTCCCCGGCGATGCGGCAGTCGAAGGCTGCGGCGTCGAATTGCGTGATCGGCACGATGCCGCTGACGCCTTTGGTGATGTTTTCCCAGAACGTGTTAATGTCCGATCCTACGGGCGTGACTACGCCCATTCCTGTAATGACGACTCTGCGTTGGCTCATAAGTAAAAGTCGGCGATGGATAGCGGGCAGGCAGAATAGCGCAAATGCAAAGTTCTCTCATCTGAGGGTGTGGGTGTGATTAAAGGCCACGCCCACTGCGCGATGCTTGAGCCATGCAAACTCGCCGGGATGACACGCAGAATCAAGGAACCGGTCGAGCGTTTGTTCGCTGGAGCGCACATCCTTTGAACGGTTGGCCGGAATCCCTTCGACGACGGGCGTGTATTCCTGAACGGCATGTTTGTGTTGCGCGTTCAGTCCTTCCGCAGTGGAAGACAAAAAAAGCACGGAGAGTTTCCGTGCTTTCCCTGTCTTCGGTGGACAGACCTTGTGCTGGGAAATCCCCGGCTCAGAGCGGGCGGCGGCCTTGGATCACTCGCACCAAGATCATGATGATCGCGACGACGAGGAGGATGTGGATGAAGCTGCCGATGGCGACGCTCGTGACGAGGCCGAGTGCCCACAGGATGATGAGGACGATTGCGATGGTGTATAACATATTGGTTTAAGTTCTTGCGGCCCATCACTGGCCGATGGTTATCAAACGCACCGACCAGCTATGAGCAAATTTGGGTTACTTCGAGGCTTCTCCGACGAACATGTTGTTGACGACGCTTTTCACGCCGTTCACGTCGGAGACGAGTTTGGTGACGAGGTCTTTCTCGGCGGTGGTGTTCGCTTTTCCGCCGATGGCTACGATGTTGTCGGCGGTGACGATTGTCGCTTTGAGATTAAACGTGGAGCGGTGCGAGAGGAGGGTCATCCGCACTTGGGCAGTGATGGATGCGTCATCGATAATTTCGACGATGGTCTGCTCGGGTACGGCGGGCGCAGCGGCGACGGTCATTTCGTTTTTCACTTCTTTCACGCCCTGGACATCTTTCGCGTACTCCGTCGCGAGGTCTTTGGCGGCTTGGCTTTTGGCCTCGCCGGTTAGCGTGACGACGCCGCTGGCTAGGACGACTTTCGTTTTGCTGGCGCTGACGCTGCGGTGGACTGCGAGGGTGTTTTTCACGGCTCATCGCTGTTTAGAGTGGGTAAAATCATGAGGGTTTGAGGGAGGGGAGATTGAGGTTGAGAGAGGCGGCTTTGAGGTAGGAGATGGCTCGGAAGAACTCAAAGTTGCGGAAGCCTCGGGCCATGCGTTTGGCGAGTTGGAGTT
>CAMDQC010000139.1 GCA_945905735.1 Prosthecobacter debontii
TGGGCGCACAAGCACGGCTCATGTCCGCCGCGATGCGCAAGCTCACGGCACTCATTTCGAAAGCCCGGACGATCATGGTTTTCACAAACCAGATTCGCGAAAAAATCGGCGTCATGTTCGGCAATCCCGAGACGACTCCCGGCGGCAAGGCGCTGAAGTTTTACGCCAGCGTGCGCGTGGACATCCGCCGCATCGGCGCGATCAAAACGAGCGACGGCACCGTGACCGGCAACCGCACGAAGGTCAAAATCGTGAAGAACAAAATCGCGCCGCCATTCTGCGAGTGCGAGTTCGACATTATGTATAACGAAGGCATCTCCAGCACCGGCGCGCTGCTCGACCTCGCGCTGGAAAAAGGGATCATGGAAAAGCGCGGCTCGTGGCTCAACTTCAAAGGCGCCAACCTCGCCCAAGGCCGCGATGCCGCCAAAGACGTGCTCAAAAAAGACCAAGCTCTGTACGACGAACTCACCGCTCTCGTGCAAGCCAAGCTCGACGAAGATACCGCCGCCGCTGCGAAGTAAACTCAGCCACTCAAACTCAATGAACGCCGCACAACAGGAAGTCCTAGATAAAGTCATCGAGCTGCTCGGCGAGCACTTCGACCACGCAATCGTCGCGGTCGGGTGGTACGACGAGGACAAGCAATACTCGACCACCGCGACATACAGCGGCGGCGTCGCACCCGCTCTCGGGCTGTGCAAACTCTACGAGACGAAGTGGCAAAAAGAGCACCTCTGGGGACCGGACGACGAGGATTAGACTACGAGAGCAACAGCTTGCACATCGTGATAGCGACGATGAGCGCGACGATGTCCGCCGTGAGGCCGACGATGACGGCGTGGCGCATCTTTCGCACCGCGACGCTGCCAAAATAGACGGCGAGCACGTAAAAAGTCGTCTCCGTGCTGCCGTAAATCGTCGCCGCCATTTTCGCCAGCAGCGAGTCGCCGCCGTAGGTCTTCGCGAGTTCCGCGAAAATGCCGTTGGATGCGCTGCCGCTGAGCGGGCGCATGAGCGCGAGCGGGAGTAGCTCGGGCGGAAAGCCGACAAACTCTAGCGGCTTGCGGAGCAGCTCTGTGAGGGTCTGGATGACGCCTGCCTCTCGCAGCAGCCGGATGGAAACCAGCATCGCGACCAAATACGGGATGACCCGCTGAGCCGTGCCAAACGCCTCCTTTGCGCCCTCGCAAAACTGCTCATACACTTTCACCTTCCGCAGATGCGCGTAGAGCGGGAAGAACGACAGCAGGAACGGCACTGCGAGCAGGGACACGGCAAAGACGGCGCGCTTTGCTCCCTGCAAGTTCGGCCACGAATCTCCGTAACGCCAAGCCCAGCCGAATGAGGACGGCAGTCCATTCGCGATTTGCGGGCACACCAAAACGAAAAGCATCCCCGCAAACGCCGCGAAAAACAGACCAAGGATGAGCCGCCCCCTAGCGGTCAGCGCAGGAGCTTCGACGATCTCGATCTCCGGCTCTGGCGATGCTGTCTCGGCATTCTCCGCTGCCGATTCCAGCTCCGCACGCACCGGGAAAAAACGCGCCAGCCCCCGTGCAACGAGGACGCCACAAGACATCGCGACGGCGGAGGAAATGAGCGCCGGGATCATGATGGAATACGCGCTCTTTGATCCCTGCGTGGCGAGGATGCTCATGGCCGTCGTGGGCACGAGTTGGATGCTGGCGGTGTTCACCGCGAGGAACGTGACCATCGAATTACTCGCCACGGCAGGCACGGGGTTCAGCTTTTGCAGCAGACGCATCGCACGCAATCCGAGCGGCGTGGCGGCGTTGCCGAGGCCGAGCATGTTGGCCGACATATTGAGCACCATCGCGCCCATCGCGGGATGGTCGGCGGGCACTTCGGGGAAAAGGCGGCGCATCACCGGACGCAGCGCCCGAGAGAGCAGCGCGACGAGTCCCGCGCGCTCCGCGAGCCGCATCACGCCGAGCCAGAGCGCCCACAGACCGATGAGCGGGAAGACGACTTTCAGCACCGCAGCCTCCGCCGTTTCAAACGCGCCCTCCACCATTGCCGGGAAGCGTCCGGTAAAGCCGCCGACGAGGACGGCGACGAGAATCATGAGAAGCCAGATGACGTTGAGCATGGCTGTGAGGAACAGCAACGGACGCGCGGAACAAAGGAAAATTTTCGCGCTCGCGGGAGGCTGCGGTGCTTCCTACGTTTCCATCCATGTCGAAACTCGCCGAGATCGTCCGCCATTTAGAACAGCTCCTCGACCACGCCCGTATCGGCGACTATCCGGGCGCGCACAATGGGCTTCAGTTTGAAAATAGCGGCGCTGTCTCCCGCGTCGTGTGCGCGGTGGATTCGTGCGAGGCGGTGTTGCGCGCTGCGGCGGAAGTCCCCGGCACGCTGCTGCTCGTGCATCACGGTTTGCTGTGGGGCGGAGCGCAGCCGTTCACCGGGGCGTTGCGGCGGAAAGTGCAGCTCGCCATCGCGGGCGACCTTGCCGTTTTCAGCTCGCACCTCCCGCTCGATCTTCACCCGAAGTTTGGCAACAATGCGCTCCTCGCGAAAGCACTCGGCTTGAAGAAAACGACGCCCGCATTTTCCGCGAAGGGACAAATGATCGGCCTCGTCGGCGAGTTGCCGACGACCCGCGCGGCGCTTGCGCGAAAGCTCGGAGCCGCTGTGCAAGGCAGCGTTCACGTCGCACCGGGCGGGCCGGAGCGCATCCGCCGCGTCGGCATCGTCACGGGCGGCGCGGGCCGCGAAGTGGCGGCGGCGGCGGCGCTCGGGTGCGATGCCTTCATCACCGGCGAAGGGCCGCACGACAGCTACACGCTGGCCGAGGAGCTAGGCGTGAATCTGTTTTACGGCGGGCACTATGCCACGGAGACGTTCGGCGTGCGCGCACTCGCGGCGTATGTGGGGAAAAAGTACGGCCTCGCGTCCGAGTTCATTGATCACCCGACGGGGCTGTAGTGATGGACTGGCGCTGTGCCTCGCGCCATTCAACAAATCATCCAGCTCAAGGGCGTTCATCCCGGGCGTCACCGTTCCCCGAGATTCTACGGAGAGCGGGGTATAGAAGCGTGAGGCGTGTGTCCCGATACAGAAACCAAATCACGGGCACCCATAGCGCTGCTTGCGCCCAGAGTGGGTGGAGCCAATTGCCCGTCTGCGCACGATGCTGCCACGCAGCGTAGTAGAGAATGCTGAGCGCGCTGAGCACCCACGCTGCGCGACTGCGATGCAGGACGGCGAAGGGAAGGACCCAAGTCGCATACCAAAACGTGACCGTCGGCGCACACAGAAGGAACGCGAAACACGTCCACAGCGCGGCGAGCCCGAGCGGCTGCACTTTGCGCGCGATCCAGAGCGTGCTGACGAGCAAGACGACGGCGCAGAGGGCGGAGGGGATCGCTTTCCCTCCACACACCAACTCCAGCAGGAAATGCAGCGAGCCGTTCCCGCTCGTCGTCCCGCCAAAGTCGGCTAGGCCGCGTATCCATTGAGGCGCGGACGTTACAAACGGCAACGCGGGCAACACCGCGGCGAGGACAAAAGCCCAGCTCGCGCGGCGTCCTCGCGCCTCGAAGTGTATCCAAAACGCGGGCACCAAAAGGATGGCGACGAGCTTGAACTGCACGGCCAGCCCGAGCGCCGTCCACGCCAGCGCGGGCCTTCGCTGCTGCGCGAAAAGGACCGCCGCCACTGTGGCGAGAACCATGAGCGAGTCGAAGTGCGCTTCGCCCGCGAAACTGAGCACGACTACGGGGTTCACAGCATAGAGCGCCAGCCAGCGCAGACGCCCCCCAAGTGCGGCGAGCAGCGGCAATACGGCGAGGTCCGCGAGCGTGAAGGCGAGTTTGTAAATCCACGGCGCATACGCGATGCCGCCAAGCACCGCGAAGCTCAGCTCGGCCAGCGGCGGATAGACGGTGAACATGTCGCGGTGGTTCATCCCATCCCACGCAGCGTCGCGCATGGAGGCCAGCGAGTCCGCGGTCTGTGCGTAAGGGCTGATGCCGCTGCGGATGAGTCGGCCCTCCCATAGATAGCGGTTCACATCGTCCGACGGCGGCAGCTCCCACACGAGGGCACGCGCTGCGATTGCCAGTGCGAAAAGCAGCATCCATTGCCGACGCAGCGCCCACTTTTCCGGCCACAAACGCCACGCCAGCGCCCCCATCGCGAACAAGCCGCACGAGAGCGTGATGCGCCCGGCAAACGAGAGCCAGAGCCACTCAGCCATCGGTCCGCTGCTCCATCCACTCTTGGATTCCCATCCACGAAAGCCCCACGACATACACGAGGAGAAAGGGCCCGAGGAACCAGCCGCCGCGCGTGAGGAAAAGGAACGTTGCAAACGCCGCATACAGCGCCAGTGCAAGTTCCCAAGCGGGCATCTGCGAACGCGGCGCGCGGGCTGGCTCGCCCGAGCTGCCGGTTTTCGGCGTGCGGTGAAAGGCGCTGCCCTTTCCCGCCAGCGCTTCGATGACTGCGCGCCCATTCGAGAGACACAGCCCGCCGCCGAGCAGCATGATGGCCGGGATCGTCGCCAGCCGCCCGCGATCTTCGCGATGCAGCGACCACCAGCCCGTGACATACATCGTGGCTGGCGCGAGCAGCATCATCCCGCCGAACACGTTGAAGAGTGAAAAGAGAAACTCCGGCGGGCGCTCATGTGCCCACAGCAAAATCGGAACAGACAGCAAGCAGTGCAGCAGCAGCAGCAGATGCACGCAGAAGTGCGTGAGATGTAGCGTCGCCCCCACTTTTCGCAGCCGCGAAATCGGCGCGGCCCACACGCGCGGCAGCAGCTTCTTCGCAGTTTGCAGCGAGCCTTTTGCCCAGCGGAACTGCTGCCGCCGATACGCCGCCATGCTCGCTGGCAGCTCGCCGGGCACCGCGAGGTCGGGGAGAAAATGCGCCGTCCAGCCTGCGAGATGGGCGCGATAGCTCAGGTCGAGGTCCTCCGTCAGCGTATCATCTTCCCAGCCGCCCGCAGCCTCGATGGCCTCGCGCCGCCAGATGCCGCAAGTCCCGTTGAAATTCATGAACGCACCCGCCGCTGCACGCGCGCTTTGTTCGACGATAAAGTGCGTATCAATCCCAGTCGCTTGTGCAGCAGTGAGCAGCGAATCCAGCTCGTTGAGATGAGCCCAGCGTGCTTGCACGAAGCCCACACGCGGCTTCAGCGCCAACACCGGCACCGCACGCAGGAGGAAGTCGCTCGGCGGCACAAAGTCCGCATCGAAAATCGCGCACACGCTCCCCGTCGCAGCCCGCATCCCCTCACGCAGCGCGCCCGCTTTGAACCCCACCCGGTCTGCCCTGCGGATGACGTGAATGTTCACACCTTTTCGCAGCAGCTCCGCTGCGATCCGGTCCACGAGTGCGCACGTCTCATCATCGGAATCGTCGAGCACCTGTATCTCGTGCCGCCCCGCCGGATACTCCATCGCCGTCGCCGCCCGCAGGATGCGCTCGGCGACATTCGGCTCGTTGAAAAGCGGGAGCTGCGTGGTCACCATCGGCCATTCGGCGATGCTCCCCGCCCGCGCTGCAATGTCCTCATTTTCCTCCCGCAACCGCGACCGGCTCGCCGCGTGGATCAGGAGCAGCACGAGCCCCTGCACGCTGTAACAGAGCAGCGCAGCAGTGGTGATGAAGTATGCCGCATAAAGGAGCGCGCTCATCGGGCAGAGGGAACATTGTCCTCAAAAATAGAAATAGCAGCCATCATCAAAAGCCTAGCGAACTACCGGGAATCGCCCGCGAAGAAACGACTAATATTCAGTGTCTCTCGGCGAAAGGGGGTGATTCACGTCCACAGCGATGCGCCGAAGGTTTTCCGGTAGGGGGCGTTACCTTTGGCATGTGAGCCGATAGACGGGGATTACTCCCGCGCCCTTTGGCAGCGGGCGTTGGCCTACGTAGTCGAACTGAAACTCCCCGTGCCCATCCAATGTCGCCAGCGCGGCAAACTCGCCACTCGCATACACATGTCCCTCCTCCGCAATGGGCTCCAGCCGGGCGGCGAGGTTGATGTGGCGGCCTATAAAATTCGGCGTCCCCGTGACAGCATCCTGCCCTTGATACACGGGCCCGGCGTGCAGCCCGATGCGGAGCTTTAGCGGGCTGCCCAGCTTCGCGCTCCAGTCCGTCCCAGCGATCAGAGTTTGCAGGGCGAGGGCCGCGTTTGCCGCTTCGCGCGGAGTGGTGAAGACGGCAAAAATCGCGTCGCCCCACGTATTGCGGAGTAGCGGCTTGTGCCCATCGGAATCGAGAATCGCAGCAGCGCGGACGAGGAACTCGGAGAGAAACGCCGGATACGCTGAGTCGGGCAATTTAGAAAACCCGACGACATCGGCGAAGAGCATCGAGCGGATGAAAATTGAGTCGGCGTTCATAGGCGGCGTGGGTTCACGATGTGCAGTTCGATGCCCGCCGCGCGGCAGATGGCGGCAAACTCCCCCGTCCCGCCGCGCTTCGGGGCGGCGGCATCGGCTTCATCCCAGAGGACGACGGCTCGCAGCTTTGCATTCGTCGTGCGGGCGCGCAGCATCGCGCCGCCGATCATCACGCGGTTTGCATACTCGCACTGCGCGGCCTCGTTCGCATCCTCGGCGCAAGCGATAGCCTCGCAGCGCAGCGCCCCTGCGAACACCCGCTCCAGCCGCGCCGCCCAATCCCCGCCCGTGCGCTTCGCCACACGCACGATCCGCTCGCGGGGGAATGGGTCCATGAGCACCAGCCGGCTCCGCCCGCCGTGCGCCAGCAGCGCCTCGGCGAACAAAATATCCCCACCCGGCGCATTCGCAGTGATGCCCTCGATGGGGTCTAGCTCCTCGATTATCTCCCGCAAAGCCCGCACCGCTGGCCCATCGGGGCGGCAGAGGTGCTCCGGCAGTCGCGCCTTTTCGCGCCCCTCTGCATCCGGCAGGTGCCCGGCAAAAACCAGAATCGTCGGCTGCGGGAACCACTCATTCATCCGCGCTTCCGTCGCCTCCTCCACGCCATATTCGCGCAGCCTTTTGCACAGCATTGCAGCCACAGTCCGGGTCGCAGCGAGGTGCCCCGGCGCGTCCCCGCCCACCGCCAGCGCCGCCCGGTAGTTGTCGCCCGCTTTTGCCAAATCTCCCTGCACAAGATACATATCCGCGCGCCCCGCCTCGCTCCACATATCCGTCTTCCCCACGAGATTCACGATCACGCTCGCCGCCTTCGCTTTCGCCTCCTCCCAATCGCCCGCCATGAAAAGAAACTGCGCCTCTTGGTTCGCCGGATACGCCCACCCAGCCTCATCCGCCAGCGATTGCGCCCGCTGCGCCCAGCCGACGGCTTCGTGGAAAATGAGACGCTGCGCCGCCAGGTCGCGCTCCCCATTGGCCGAATCCCGCAGCAGCCGCGCCATCGTGCTACACAGCGCCGCATCCGCCGTGTGTTCTACGAGGAACGCCTCCAGCTCCCGCTTCGCAGACACCAGCGCCCCGGAGCGGGCCAGTGCCGTCACCTTCTGCCGCACCAGCTCGTGCGGGGGAAAATTGGCCACCTTCGCGCAAGTCAGCCCATGCTCAGCCGAGTCAAAAGCCAAGAAATACTCCCCCTCACTCAGCGCCCGCTCCGCCACCTTCTCCCAGCACGCCGCGAGAAATCCCTGCTCCCCCTGCGCCGTCACCGGCACCTGCCAGATGCGCTGAAACCGCGACACATCCAGGCACTTCGTAAAGTCCCGCAGCCAGCAGGCAAAAGCCGCTTGTTCGTCGGTTTCGGTGCTCATTTCGAGTAGCGTGCCGGACACACACAATCGCGTCAACGCTAGTGAGATTGAACGACGCCCGCGCCGATGATGGGGATGACTTGTTTCGCCTCGATAGCGGTGATGAGGTCTTCCCAGAAGTCTTCGGTGTTCAGCGGTGGCATGGGCGCGGAGAGTTCATGGGGCGAGGGCGGGGAGCAACATTCAAAAAGGGGGAAATTCCCAATGTTCCTATTGCATCCGTCAAGCGACCTCGCTAAAGGCCGGGGCGTGCTTGGGGGATACGAAACAACGCAGGGATTTTTCGACGAGATGGTGGCGGCAGGCGACCAGACTCGTCCGCACTTTTCAAAGTTCCGGGACTTGCTCAGCGAGTTGGCGGCACGGGATTTTGACCAGCGGCGATTGGCGGTGGACTTGGCGTTTTTGCGTCAGGGCATCACGTTTAATGTGTATGGCGATGCGAAGGGGACGGAGCGGATTTTCCCGTTCGACCTCATCCCGCGCATCATCCCGGCGAAGGAGTGGGAGCACATCGAGGCGGGGCTGACGCAGCGCATCACGGCGCTGAATCTTTTCCTGCACGACATTTATCACGACCAGAAGATTCTGAAGGATGGCGTCATTCCGCCGTTCTACGTGCTCTCGGGGAAACATTTCCGGCGGGAGTTTGCGGGCTTTCACGTGCCGAAGGACATCTACATCCACATCTGCGGGTCTGATTTGATCCGGGATGCGGACGGGAACTATCTCGTGCTGGAAGACAACGGGCGGTGTCCGTCTGGGGTGAGCTATGTGCTGGAAAATAGGCGTGCGATGAAGCGCACATTCCCCGGGATGTTCGAGGGGATCGGCGTTCGTCCGGTGGAGCATTACCCGCAAGAGTTGCTGAAGATGCTCCAGTACATCGCCCCGCAAGGCATCGCGGACCCGACCGTGGTGCTGCTGACGCCGGGCGCTTACAATTCGGCTTACTTTGAGCACACGTATCTTGCCCGGCAGATGGGCATCGACATCGTGGAGGGACGCGACCTTCTGGTGCGCGATGCGCGGGTCTTTATGCGCACGACGAAGGGTCTCAAGCCCGTGCATGTAATCTACCGCAGGCTCGATGATGATTTCCTCGACCCAACGGTGTTCCGCCGCGACTCACAGCTCGGCGTGCCAGGGCTCATCAACGCCTACCGCTCGGGTAACGTATCGCTCGCAAACTCACTCGGGACGGGGATCGCCGACGACAAGGTGATCTATCACTTCGTGCCGAAGATGATCAAATACTACCTGGATCAGGAACCCATCCTGCCGAACGTCCCGACGTATCTCGCAAGCGAGGACGCCGACCGGCAATACATCGTCGAGAACCTCGACAAGCTGGTGGTGAAAGCGGCAAACGAGAGCGGCGGCTACGGGATGCTGATGGGTCCTCGTGCTTCGCAAAAAGAGCGTGATGAGTTCCGCGCCGCCATTCTCGCCGACCCGCGCAATTACATCGCTCAGCCGATGATTTCCCTGAGCACGCACCCGACGCGGCAGGACGACGGGACTTTCGAGGGGCGGCACATTGATCTCCGCCCGTTCGTTCTTTACGGAGAGAAAATCACTATCGTCCCTGGCGGTCTTACGCGCGTCGCACTGCGGAAAGGCTCGCTGGTCGTCAACAGCTCCCAAGGCGGCGGGAGTAAGGACACATGGGTTCTTTACGGAGATGAATAAGCCCGCACACCACTTTCCTTCCTGCATGACTACCTACATACACACACCAACACTGTCATGCTCAGCCGCGTCGCCAACAGCCTATTCTGGATGAGTCGTTACATCGAGCGTGCGGAGAATACCGCGCGCATCGTTGATACGAATCTACAACTACTACTCGACTTCCGAAACCTAGACGACTCTACGCTCGCCGAACATTGGATGCCCATTGTGGAATCCACCGGCGACGAAGAGGCGTTTCTCGCGAAGTACTCTCGTGCCACGGGCCATGCCGTGACGGAGTTCCTCGTCTTCGACACGGAGAATCCGAATAGCATTGTCCGCTCCGTCGCGGAGGCGCGGGAGAACGCCCGCATGGTGCGCGACCAGATCACCGTGGAGCTATGGGAGGAGCTGAACCGCCTGTATCTCTGGCTGCGCGACGCCGAGGCCCGGCAGCTCTGGGAGCACAGCCCCACGGAGTTTTTCGCGAACATTAAAAACAGCAGCCTGCTCCTGCTCGGGCTCATCTACGCGACGTTCGTCCACGATGAAGGCTGGCAGTTTATGCAGGCCGGGAAGTTCATCGAGCGGGCGGATAAAATCACGCGCATCATTGATGTGCGACACGCGACCTTCCCCGCCAAAGGTGCGCCCGCAAACATTAGCCAGCGCGACGTGCTGGACTGGAGCGCCGTGCTGCGCTCGTGCTCGGCGTGGGACGCCTATAAGTCGGCTTACGGTGCCGACGTGCGCCCGGAATGGGCGGTCGAGTTGCTGCTGTTTAACGAGGAGTTTCCGCGCAGCGTCCGCTTTTGCATCGAGAAATTCGACGATGCGCTGCGAGCGATCTCCGGGGTGCGCGACCGCCGCTTTAGTAATGAGGCGGAGAAGCTCAGCGGGCGTCTGCTCGCGGAGTTGGAATACGGCTCCATTGATGAAGTGCTGGCCTTCGGCGTCCACGCTTACATGGACTTTCTCCAAGGGCGCTTCAACGACATCGGCGCGGAGTTGCTTAACGCCTATATCTTCCAGCCGTTTGTCAGTCTGGAGGAGGAGATTCTCGTCCAGCAAGAGATGCAGCAGCAATGAGCAAGCCGGACTATCTCGCCATCGGCTTTGAGCAAATTGACCGCGACTTGCAGGAACTCATGTCCGCGTTTGCGGAGATGCTACGCGACCTCGGGCGCGCGGACCTCGCGGCGCTGCTGCCGTGGATGGCCCATCCGCTGCCGGACGACGCCGCCGTATTGCCGCCGCGCCTCGGGCTGGCGTACTCCGTCGCGTTTCAGCTCCTCAATATGGTGGAGGAAAACGCTGCTGCCGAGATGCGCGACTTGCGCGAAGAACACGAGGGCATCGGCGCGGAGCAGGGCTTGTGGGGGAGTCAGCTCCGGCGCTTAAAAGCGGCAGGCGTGAGCGAGGCGACGATCCTCGCGCTGCTCCCGCAAATCCGCGTGGAGCCGGTGCTCACCGCGCACCCGACGGAGGCGAAACGGCTCACCGTGCTGGACCATCACCGCACGCTCTTCGCACAGTTGCAGAGCCGCAACGCCATCCATACGCCGACCGGTCACGAGCGCCACATGAACGCGATCAAGGCTGCGCTGGAGAGGCTCTGGCGCACGGGCGAAATCCTGCTGGAAAAGCCCACGCTCACCGACGAGCGACGCAACGTGCTGAACTATCTGCGCGACGTTTTCCCAAAAGTGCTGCCGCTGCTCGACGAGCGCATCCGCCTGACGTGGAGCCAATCCGGCTACGATGTCGCGCCGCTGCGCAAGCCCGGCGCGCTGCCGAGGCTGGGCTTTGGGACGTGGGTCGGCGGCGACCGCGACGGGCATCCCGGCGTGACGGATGAAGTGACGCGCGAAACGCTGGAGCGCCTGCGTGCGAATGCGCTGCTCGTCCACTATCGCGGGCTCACCGCGCTGGCGGAGAAGCTCACGCTCACGACTTGGATGCAGGCTCCGCAGCCAGAGTTGCGCGATGCGATTGCGCGGCTGGCAAATGTGCTCGGCGATTTGGCCGCGCCGATTCTCGTGCAGTTCGGTGAGGAACCGTGGCGGCAATTTGTGGAGCTGATGATCGCGCGACTCCCGCTCAGCGTCACGCCGGGGAAGCTCCCGCAGTTGCGCAGAGGCGCGGAGTTTTATCGCGATGCCTCGGAGCTTCGCGCGGACATTTCTACGCTGCACGGCTTGCTCGTGGATGCGGGCGCACAGCGGCTCGCGGAAGCGGATGTGGAGCCGGTGATGCGGGCGCTGGAGGTCTTCGGTTTTCACCTCGCGCTGCTCGACATCCGGCAAAACTCCGCCTTTCACGCGAAGGCGCTGGCGCAGCTCGTGGGCGCGTGCGGCTTGGATGGTAGCCAGTGGGAAGAGTGGACGGAAGCGGAGCGGCTGCGCTTCCTAGATCGCGAGTTGCGCTCGCCGCGCCCGTTCCTACATCCCAGCACCAGTGCGGGGCCGGAGGCGGATGCCGTCATCGGCTCCTATCGCGTGCTGGCGGCGCACATCGAGGCGTTTGGCGCAGAGGGAATCGGCGCGCTCATCGTGAGTATGACGCGGCGGCTGTCGGATTTGCTCGTCGTCTATGTGCTGGCGCGCGAGGCCGGGTTGCTCCGCGCTTTCCCGGAGGGAATCGTGTGCCTTCTCCCCGTCGTGCCGCTCTTCGAGACGGCGGACGATCTGGAGCGCGGCCCGGAGATGCTGCGGCTTTTCCTCGCGCAAGCGGTGACGCAGCGGAGCCTGAATTTCCAAGCACAGCGCGACGGCACCGGGCTCGTCCAGCAAGTGATGGTCGGCTACAGCGATAGCAATAAAGACGCGGGGATCCTCGCGAGCCAGTGGGCGCTGCATCGCGCACAATCACAGCTCGCGGCGGTGGGCGTGGACTCGGGCGTGGGCATCCGTTTTTTCCACGGACGCGGCGGAACTGTGAGCCGTGGAGCCGGGCCGACGCATCGCTTCCTCGACGCGCTGCCGCACAGCTCGCTCGGCGGCGACATCCGACTCACCGAGCAAGGCGAGACGATTGCGCAGAAATTCGCGAACCGCTCGACGGCTGCTTACAACCTCGAACTGCTGCTCGCTGGCGTCACCGCGACGACGAGCTTGAACCGCAACGCGAACGAATCCGAGCAAACGCTGGCACCGCTCGTGGAGAAGCTCTCGGCCTCCAGCCGCATCGCGTATCGCAGGCTGCTCGACTCGCCGGACTTCCTCACTTTTTACCGGCAAGCCACGCCGATTGATGCGCTGGAGCACAGCCGCATCGGCTCGCGCCCATCGCGACGGACGGGCAAACCGAGCCTCGCGGACCTCCGGGCGATTCCGTGGGTGTTCTCGTGGAATCAAGCGCGGTTTTACGTTCCTGGCTGGTTTGGCGCGGGCAGCGCGCTGGCGTCGCTCAGCGAGGCGGAGTTCACGCAGCTCGCGGCGGGGCTGCGTAGTTGGCCGTTCCTGCATTACGTCATTACGAATATCGAAGCCTCCATCGCCAGCGCCGACCGTGATCTGATGGTCGCCTACGCCGGGCTCGTGGAAGAGCCGTCGGTACGCGAGGAGCTGCTCGGGATGATCCTCAAAGAGTGGGAGCTGACCCGCACGATGCTCGACCGTCTGCGCGGCGGCGCGATGGTGGACCGCCGCCCACGTATGTCGAAGACGCTCGGCCTCCGCGCAGAGGCGCTGCGCATCCTCCACCTCCAGCAAATCGCGCTTCTCCGGCGCTGGCGCGGGCTTCGCGCCGACGAAAACGAATCCGCCGCCAGCGCGTTGCTGCCCGACCTTCTGCTCAGCATCAATGCAATCGCCAGCGGCCTCCGCACGACTGGGTAATTCTCTCAAATGCCGAGGATCAAGCTGCGAGCGTAGTTGCAAATCACAGCCCGCCGCGTAGCTTCCGCCGCATGAGTGCTCTTGCTATCGAAATCGATCATACCCTGCGCGACTTGGACGAAATGACCGCTGCTCGCTTCGAGCGACTCGTCCGCGACGCGATGGAATTGGTGCGTCCCGCCGCCACGCAAGCGCGGCAACCCGACCGCGAAGCATGGCTCCAGCGCCTTCATCAACTCCGCGCTTCTGTGGGCACTGGCAAGCAAGGCACCAGCACTGAGGATATAATAGACGACCTTCGTTCCGAGCGGCACTGATATAATCGTACCCCTGCGCTCGTTGGTCATTAAACTGGGCTTGCTTCGTGAGGTGGCTCCTGTGCAGTGTCGTGGCCAATGAGACTGTCGGTTGTGCATCGCACGGGGAATGAATACGCGGGACTGGTAACGGTAGGAATCAGCCTAGGGAAACGCTGAATAAAGCGAAAGTCCCTGTAAAATAGCGGGACAGCGGGCGATAGAGCTGATAGACAAGAGCATGGAAAAGCAAATGAGTTTCGCGGCAGCGGAGTACAGCGAAAAAAAGAAAACCACCCGGCGGGAGAAA
>CAMDQC010000140.1 GCA_945905735.1 Prosthecobacter debontii
AACTGCCCACGCGCAACCGGATCCTCGCCACCCCACCGACGGCAAGCGCCGCCGAAGTTCAGCAAATGTAGTGCAGAAAAATCGAGTTCGCCGCCCAGGGACCCGCATGAATGCGGAACCGGCCTCCGCGAACTGCGGAACTTGGGCTAAGCCCCGTGTGCCCCGGCAGGGGCATCGGTGCGTGAGGCACCTCTTGGATGCACCTTTCCCGACTCGTCGGGACATACGGGGCTTGGGAAAGCCCCGCTCCCATTCAAGGCAAAGCGGGGGGGCGCGCTACATCAGCACGTCGTCGGCGGTCCACATTTTGTGGTCGGGGCCGGCGCTGCGGATTTCCATGCGGGTGGCGCTTTGTTGGTGGAAGAAGTAGGGTGTGCCCCACGGGTCGCAGAGCTCGCCGAGGCCGTTGAGGGTGGCTCCGTCGGGGAGCGGGACTTTGGCTTGTTTGCGGTTGTTGCCGAGGAGGGAGCTGGTGATTTCGGCGTTGGTGCCGACGGGGTTTTCGCCGAGGGCGCTGCGGTAGTCGCGGAGGGCAAATTGGATGTTGTCGAGGACGCGGAGGGTGTTGTCGCGGTCGGCGGGGGTGATGGGTTTTAGGGGGGGGATGGGGTCGTCGGGGTCGCGGGGGAGGGCTGGCTTTGAGGGGATGGCGGCGACAGGTGGGATGGTGGGTGTGGCTGCGGGCGACTCGGTGGGCGGCTGGGTGATGGTGGTCGCCGGTGTCTCTGCTGTCCTTTTTATCTGTTCGGGGGGCGTGACAGTTACTGGAGGCTCGGGCTTTTTCCCCGGTGTGGCGAGCATGACGACGAGCACTGCGCTGAGTGCGGCGGCGGCGATCCAGAGGCCTGGGCTGTTTTGTTTTTCCATGAGCTAGGCCATGAAGCCCAGGTCCGGGGTGGCGAAGCGGCTGAGATTCGGGAAGACGTAGGACATGTTGGTGGTGTTGACGCCGAACCATTTGGCGAGTGTGGCGCTGTATTGATCGACGCTGGTGGTGGGGATCCAGCGGCCTGTGCTGGTGTCGTTGGGGCCGTTGATTTGGAGGACGGGGAATTGGCCGTAGGTGCGTTTGCCTTTGACTGCGCCGGTGCTGGTGCCGTCGCCGCCGAAGATGATGTGGTGGGAGCCCCAGCCGTGGTCGGAGCCTTGGCCGTTGCTGGGGAAGGTGCGCCCGAAGTCGCTGGCGGTGAAGCCGATGACTTTGTTGACGAGGTCGCCGCCGCCATATGCGCCGCCTGCGATTTGCTCGATGCTGGCTTGGAATGCGCCGATGGCTTCGCTGAGTTCGTTGAGCAAATTGGCGTGGGAGCCGAAAAGTGGGTTGCCGGGGTTTGCGGCGTTGCCGACTTGGGAGGTGTGGGTGTCGTAGCCGCCGACGGAGACGAAGAAGATTTGCCGTTTGATCTTGAGGGTGTCGCGTCCGGCGATGAGGCGGGCGACCATTTTGAGTTGGTTGCCGAGTGAGGTGGTCGGGAATGGGGTGGTGAAGTAGTTCGTGGCAGCGGTGGGGGTGATGGCGAGATTGAGCGTGTCGGCGGAGACGATGGCGCGGTTCATCACTTCGCCGTATGCGCCGACTTGGAGGTTGGGGTTGGGTTGGTTGAGCATCCCGAGGAGGGCGTTTTTGCGGTTGGTGTGGGCGGGGGTGCCTGCGGTGTAGGGGCTGCTGAGGACGACGGCCCCGCCGGTGGAGACGTGGTATTGTTGCACGTCGTTGCCGACTTCAAAGGTGTTCGATCCCGCGAGGCTGGTGCAGAGGGAGATTTGGGCTTGGTTGGGCGCGGTGACGTGGGCAAGGTCGTATTGGTAGGGGTGCAGTTTGTCGGCTGCGCGCCCGCCCCAGCCGGTCTTGGGCGGTTGGTCGGGGAGGGAGGTTTGCCAGTGGGTGACTTGGTCGCTGTGGGAGAAAAGCTGTGGCGGGGTGGAGACGGTTTTTTTCTGATACTGGTCGCGGGTGATGGGGTAAAGGAGCGGGCCAGTGTTGAACATGGTGGCGAGTTTTCCAGCGTTGAAGAGGCTGGCGAGTTCGGTGCAGCTCGGGTGGAAGCCGTATTCGTTGCCGTCGTTGTTGATGGGGAAAATGGAGGTCGGCGCGTTGGTTTCCACGGCTCCGGTGGTGAGCGGGTCGTCGCCGGTTTCGATGGCTTGAAGCGGGATGGCGAGAATCTGCCGGGCGGCGTTGTAGTTTGTGTAGCCTGCTCCGCGTGGGATGATGAAGTTGTTGCTGTCATTGCCCCCGCTCAAGAAGATGCAGACCATCGCTTTGTAGTCGGTGAATGCGCCGCTGCCCTGAGCGAGCGCGGAGTTTATGAAGCGAAAGTCGCGCAGGGCGTTGCTCATGCCGATGGTGCCGACTGCGGCGCAGGCGGCTTGGCGGATGAAGTCGCGGCGGGTGCGGAGGAGGAGTTGGCGGTCGTCTTGTTTGCTATTGGTAGGACGCATATTCGTTATTTCTGGATGGTGAATTCGGATGAGGTGGCGATGAACTGAAGGATGGCGCGCAGGCGGTCGCGTCGCTGGGTTTCCGTGGAAGCCGGCGTGGAGTAGGCGAGGTAGTTTGTCGCGGTGTTGGAGACGTAGGTGTAGATGGTGTCTTCCATCGCTTGGCTCATTGCGGAGGCCATGAGGAGCTTGCTCATTTCGCGGATGAGGTCGCGGAGGTTCACGGTGTCTGTCCAATACGTCGTGAGCGATGGGCGGAGGCCGATCCACGGGCCGTAATCCATCATGATGTCCTGATTTCCAAAGCTGGTGAGCCCGGTGCTGACGTGAGTCCCGTAGATGCCGCCATAGAGGAAGTTCGCCTGCCGGGTGACGTTCGTTTCCGAACTCAACTCGAACTCGGGCGTAATGAGGCCGTTGTTTTGCAGCGTTCCGGGGAATTGGTAATCGGGCAGGAAGAAGTTGAACACGGTGGGCGAGCGCATCGGCGTTTGCGCGAGGTTCGTGTCGCTGCTACCGACCGTCCAGTCGCTGTAGCCGGAAGTGGCGATGTCGGTACCGCTGGTGAGACTGCCGCGATCCAAAATCGGGTTTTGCGCAGCGCCAATCATGAGTCCGCTGAGGCTGGAAGTGCTGAGCGTCCCGACATCCGGCGTGGCGGTGTAGCGGCGCGTATCCGTGAGCGGGCTCGTGGAGGCCAACGGCGCGCCGAGGGTGTAGAGGCCGCTTGGCGCTCCGGTGACGGGTAGCGTGGTCTGGCCGGTGACGGGCGTGAAGGTGAGATACACTTTTTCGCCCACGGCGAGCCCAAGGTTGGTGGTGAATGTGAGGCTCATCACGGAACCGCTGACGCTGTAAGTGCCACGGACAAATGCCACGTCGCAGGCTTGGGCGGTGACGGTCGCTGTGTCGGGTGAGGTAACGGTGAAGCTCGTGGTACCCGTCGCGGTAGCGACCGTATAGAGGCCATTCACGAGGCCCGCCGTCGCGCCGGTGCGCCAGCGGATGAATGCCTGATTGCCCGCGACAAATGGATGCGTGGCGGTGACGGTGATCGTGTTGCCCGCCTGCGACCATGTGCCGCGATAAATGTCGCGCGTCCGCACGCTGAACTGCGTCGCCGTCGGCGGGAAGGTGCCCGTGAGCGTGTAGTTGCCGCTATCGGAAGCGAGCGCGGGTGTCGGCGTCGCGGTGCTGGCAAACCCAATCTCGACGGAAGGTGTGCCCGTGAGCCGGTGGGCGAAAGGCGCGGTATCCACAGTGATCACTCCGCCGTCTTGCGCGTATTTCCCGGTAAAGCTGGAAACCGGACGGAAGGCGCGGGCGAGGTTCGTCACGCGCACGACGGGCTCGCGTTGCTTGCCGTAGCCCTGCTGCGCTTTTGCCACCAAGGAGCGCGCTTCGTAGTCGAGCAGGATGGCTTTCACCACCGTGCGCAAATCACCCCGGACGCCGCTGCCGTTATCCTCAAACTTCTGCACGACGCGGTAAATGTAGCCGACGCTCGGCGTGCTGGTGACGAGGCGCTGGATGAGCTGGCGGCAGATGAATGGGCCACAGTTTGGGTGATTGAAGAGCTGGTCGTGAACGGCGTCATTTTCCACCCCGGCGAGCGCTTGGAAGGCTGGGTCGGCGAGCTGTGCGGTCGTCGGCGTGGTGGTGGCATTCGGGTCGAGGGCTGTGCCGCCTGCGGTGGTGAGGCCGGGGAGCACGCGATTATTCAGCGTGCGCTTTTGCCCGGTGAAGTGCCGGGCAGGCACTTCGCGCATCGGGCGGATGTAATTTGAACTCGCGCCGAAGGTCGTGCGCAACGCACCGTCGTATCCGTGATCCCAGCCGGTGAAAACGTGAGCGACGCCGACGATGGCATCTTGGTCGTAAGTCGGCACCGGGAGCCCTTTGCTGTTGAGGACGAGGGAGCCGTCGGGGTGCAGTCGGTTCAGCCCGATGCTAAAGAGCTGCATGATCTCGCGAGCGTAGTTTTCATTCGGGATGAGGCCGGTGGATTTGTTCGGCTTGTCGTTCCGCAGCATGTCGAGGTAGCGGCCCATGCCGGGGTGCAGGGTCACGGCTTTGAGCAGAGCTTTGAAATTGCCGGGGTAGGTTGCGAGGTCGCCATCCACGCCGAGCGAGTGCTTCGCCAGCAGATCGTAGAATACGGAGAGCGTGTCCGAGCGGTCGTCGAGCGGGCCGCTTTCGGAGAGCACGAGGATTTCACTCATCGCAAACGCCACACGCTGGCGGAGCTGATCCGGCGCGGAGATGGAGGTCTTCCACCACGAGTTAAACATCAAGTCTCCGCCATAAGTCGGCGAGTTTGGGTCGGTGACGTTCCGCTTTTTATACACGTCGGTGTAGGTATCCGAGACGGGCAGCGCGAACTGCGCATCGATCCACGCATCGTAGCTGGCGGCGGATGTCACGGTCGTGATGTCCGCAGTATTGTAGCCAAAGGTCGCCTGAGAAAGGAAACGCGCTGCTGCCGTCGCGTCCGTATTTGCTGCGCCGGATTCCGCCGTCCAGTTTGGCGCGGCCGCGGGCGGGGTGAAGGTCTGCGAGCCGTCGAGCCGCTGGAAGTAGCCTTTGATTTCGCCGTTCGGGAAATTCACGGAGTGGACGTTGAAGTAACCATTCGTCCCGAGGCCCGTAGCTAGTTCCGTCGCGGAGAGCGCGCCGACGCCTACGAGCTCCCAAATATATGCACCATCCGCAGTGCGTTCGACTCCCGGTTCGTCGAGGTCGAACACGATATTCGCGCCATTGGGCAAGCGATCGTCGTGGACGTGCATCCCGGTAAAGGCCGAGCCGAGGCCGGAGAAGGTGGGCGTCACATACGCCACCGTCTGGTCCGTGCTCAGGCGGATGGAGCAAGTGCCGTAAGCATTCGTCACCGTCCCTCCTTGCGGGACGAGATTGGTATAAAACAGCGTCCCATCTGCGACGCCGAGCGGCACGTCTTCGTAGCGCGTCAGCACATAGCCGGGCACGGTTTCGCTCGGGGCGGTGTCGGCTTGGCCGGGCTTGCTCCAGCCCACTGCGACGTGGTCCGTGCCCGTGCCCTCTTTGTGCCGCACTTCGATGTAATACCGGAAGCCCGCCTTCATATAGAGAAGGTCCGACTGTGCTGCGCCCGTCCAGTCCGCACCAGAAGTTGGCGCGAGAAGCTCCGCACGTTTGAAGGCGTTCACTGGGTCTTCATCGTCCGAGACGTAAAGTTCCGCCGCATCATCCGCGCGGAGGAAAAAGCGATACGTCCCCGTCGTCGGCATCGTCACATAGCCGCGAATGCGGACGCCGTAATCGTCCGTCGCATCCACCGGCGCTTGCAGCGAAGTGAGGATCGAAGTCGAGTTTGGCACCGTCCCCAGCGGCAGCGTGCTCACATCCGTGCCCGGCAGCGAAGTCCACACCTCCCGCGTGATTCCGCCGCCCGCCTGCAAAATATCGAGGTCCAGAATCGCCGAGCCGCTGCCTGTCGCATTCGACGCCGTCAGCACGACTTGCCAGTTCCCCGCCTGCGAGGGCGTGCCGGAGATGAGCCCCGTCCCCGTATTCACCGTCAGCCCCGGAGGCAGATTCGCCGCACCGTAGCTCGTTGGATTCGCGCTCGCGGTGATCTGGTAGTTAAACGTCGGCCCGCCGATAAAAGTCAGCGACTCCAGCACGCTCGTGATTTGCGGCGGCACTGTGGAGAACAGCCGCGCCTGTGGGATAATCTGCAACACCTGATTCGCGCTCGACCAGCTCAGATGCGCCTCGGCATTGCCGCTATTGTCGTATTGCTCGACGACGATGGGGTAGCGTTTGCCCGCCTCCAGCGCGATGACGCCCGTATAGGTCGCACTCGAAACCGTCGCTGGTGGCCAGTTATTGACCAACAGTTGTCCATTCACCCACAGCCGCCCCGCACGATTCACCGTGTAGGAGAACGTATAAATCTGCGCAAACTCCGGCAGCACCTCTCCGCTCCACCGGCTCGAAAAATTATCGTGCGTGATCGTCGTCGCAGGCGAACTCGGCGACGTCCCCGAAGCCCACACCACATCCACCGTCGCATCCACCCGCGACAGCAGCGGATTCCCCGGAAACACCGCCGCCACCGTATCCGAAAGCGGCCCCTCATTCCAAAACTGCGCCCGCAGCCCATCGCCCGTCGCCGTCACATTATCCGTGATCAAAATACCCGCCGCCGCTGGCTGCCCCACCGTGTAAGCCGCATTCGCCGTCAGCGTCACGACCAGCGCCTCGCTCGACTCAATCGCCGCATCCGCAATCGGCGTCACCGAAATCGTCGCACTATTCGCCGACATCGGGATCACCACCGTCCCCGACAGCGCTGTATAGTCGGAACCCGAAGTCGCCCCGCCGCTCACCGCGTACTGCACCGTCAACGGCGCAAACCCGCCCGTCCGCACCACCGAGAACCCCCCCGGATTCAGCGAGGTCTCCGCCAGCGTCGGCGTCTGCGCCGCCACCGTCACCACATTCGTCGCCGCCAGCCCCGCCGTCACAAACGCCATATCCGACTGCCCGCTCAACCCGTGGCTGTGCGAGTTCTCCGGGTCCATCCCAAGCTGAATCTCCTCCCAATCATCCACCCCATCCCCGTCGCTATCCTTCTCATAGACCGCGATACGGTAAAAAGTCCCCGCGCCCGTGGCCGGGAACGCCTGGATGATGGTCGCCCCCGAGCCGTCCAAGAACCCCGTCGCATCGCTCCACCCCGCCGCATTGGAAAGGTCCGTATTGCTCTGCACTTTATACCGCTTCCCGATGATGGAAGGCCAGCGCACCTCCAAATTCCCGCCGACGAGCGAGAGGTCCGTCACTTTAATAATATCCGTCGGCGACCAAGGGTCCGTGCCCGCCTTCGCCTCATCGGCATTCGACTTTCCATCGCCATCGGCATCCGCCGCGCCCGTGAGTCCCGCAGCGTTAAACTTCATGCGCCAAATAGCCCCGATGCCTTCGCCGTCCACGCCCACCACGGCGCGCGCCGGAGTGAGTGCGGTGAAGAATGCGAGTGCCGCAAATAGGCGGAATACTTGTGATGTTTTCATGGGTGTTTTTGGAAAGGTGTTTCGGGCGAATGAGGCTACCCTCACACGTCACGGAAGTTGGGTGCCTTCCGCAGGCAGGGCAACAAACAAAATGTTCCGTTCCCGTCACGCAAGCGACTTGTCGCAAACCGCGCCTCGTGCCGCGACTCTTTGGCGTGACAAGTCACAGGACTCCGCAGGAGTTGCATTTGCGCGCGGGCGATTTTTCCGTAGTGTGCGGTCGTGCGAAGCCATCTTCTTTTTCACTTCATCCTCGTTTTTTCCGCTGCGTTCGCGAATGCCGCGAATGTGCCGCCGGAGATTTTCCAGCAGGCGGTGGCTCCTGCGCTTCGCCGTGGAGGGACGGCGCAGACGGTGGAGGTGGGCTCGCTGTTTCGCGACCCGGATGTGGTGGGAACGGCGGTGCGGGTGAGCTTTCGCATCGGGGCGACGGTGAAGACGATGGATGTGGAGCTCTTCGATGCGACGAAGCCGATCTCGGTGGCGAACTTTTTGGCGTATGTGGACGGGGGGCGGTATGCGAATAATTTCATGCACCGCTCGGTTGCGGGGTTCATCGTGCAGGGTGGTGGGTTCCGGTGGACGGCGACGAATGGGGTGGAGTCCGTACCGACGTTTGCGACGATCCAAAACGAGCCGGGCATCTCGAATCTTCGGGGCACGATAGCGATGGCAAAGCTGGGCGGCGACCCGGACAGCGCGTCGAGCCAGTGGTTCGTGAACCTCGCGGATAACTCGGCGAACTTGGATGCGCAGAACGGGGGCTTCACGGTGTTTGCGCGCGTCATCGGATCGGGGATGGATGTGGCGGATGAAATCGCGGCGCTTCCAAAAGTGAACGCGGGCGGTGCATTCACGGACTTGCCGGTGAAGGATTATACGACGGGGGACCTCAACCGCGTCCACACGATCGAAACGAATGCGGCTCGCGTGGCGACGCTCACTTTTACCACGACCTCGGATGATGCAGGGCTGGTGGCGGCGGCGCTGACGGGGACGACGCTGCGGCTGACTCCGGCGGCGGACCGCTTTGGCAGCACGATGGTGCATGTCACGGCGACGGACCTCGAAGGCGGGACGGCGACGATGGACTTGCCGGTGACGGTGGCGCGGAAGTCGGAGGGCTGGCATACGGGGGCGTTGACGGGCGATGAGTTGACGCTGGTTTTTGATCCGGGCGACACGGCGGCGCTGGTGAATGATAATGTGCCGGTGGATTGGGGGAGTGTGTTTGTGGGCGAGCCTACGGGGCGTCCGTTTGTCATCCGCAACGATTCCGGGGCGACGCTGAGTGGGGTAACGGTGAGTTCGAGCAATCCGGAGTTTTTGATCGCGCTGGGTGCTGGGCCGGTGGACATCCCGGCGGGCGGGAGTGTTGAATTTCAAGCGAATCTGACGGCGACGGGCACTGGGCCGCGCAATGGGATTTTGCGCATCCGCACGGCAGATGCGAACGCGCCTTCGCTGGACCTCGCGGCATCGGGCACGGCATCGGAAATCCCGCCGCCCGTCGTCGTCGGCGTGACAGCGCAGACGCTCTTTGCCGCTGGGACGGGCTCGGCGACGATGCCGGATTTGCGCGGCTCCGTGGTGACGGCGACGGACCCGCGAGGCGTCACCGCATTTACCCAAACGCCCGCGCCGGGAGCGGTGCTCGCGCTGGGGAGTTATCCCCTCACCTTCTCGGCGACAAATGCCGCGAACAAGACGACGACCTTGCAGACGACGGTGACGGTGCGCTTTGAAATAGACACTCTCCGCGTGCTCGCGACCGCCGCTTACACAGGCGCGGCGCTGCCCACGGGGGCGACGGGCTTCCCCGAGGGGAGCGTGCTGGCGGCGTTCGGGACGCCCGCTATCAGCGACCGACGGGAGCTGGCGTCGCGCATCACGATCACCGCCGGGCGGGCGAAGCTGGCGGCGATTTATGTAGAAGACGCTGCCGGGCAGGGGCGCATCGTGGCGCAGCAAGGCGCGACGTTTAAGAGCTTCCTCGACCCGCTCCTCTCGGCGTCGGGGAAGGTGGCGTTTGGCGCGAAGCTCACGGGGGCTCCGGGCGGCGCAGATGAAGGCGTGTGGACGGACCTTTTCGGCCCACTCGCGCCCATCCTCCGCGAAGGGATGCCCGTCCCCGGCTTGGCCTCGCTCAAGCTCAAGTCGGTGCTCAGTGCATCCATCACCGACGACGCGCTGCTCGCCCTCATCAAGCTCGCCCCCGCGCGCGACTTCGTCACCCCGGCGAGCGACACCGCGCTCATCCGAATCACCAGCGCGACCACGGGCAGACTACTCGCGCGGACCGGTGCGGGATTGCTCGGCTCCAGCGTGAGCAAAATCAGCGTCCTCCAACCCGCCACCACCTCCGCCGGGCAAGGGCGCTGGCACGGCGCGAGCGATACGCTTGTGAAAGTGACCCTCGCCGACAAACGCACCGTTCTCGTGAAAGTGAACAGCCTCGGCGTGCAGACGCCCCTTTTACAAACGAACGCCACGTATGCCGCGCTCGGCATCCCAGCCTACGGCGGACCGAGCGTGGCCCTCCTCGCCCAGCGCACGAAACAACCCGGCATCACCACCGCGAACGATACCGCGCTGCTCTTCGCCGCGAACGGCAGCACCTTCACCACGATCCTCAGCGAGCAAGCGGGCTTCAGCAATTTCGCCAGCTTTGCGGACCCCGTCGCCAATGCTGCGGGCAAAGTCCTTTTCTTCGGCACGCGCCGAGGAGCCGTGGCCCAAGCGCCCGACATCAAAGCCCTCTGGCGCAACAACGGCGTGGATGCGCCCGAGCCAATCGCCACGCTCGGCAGCAGCGCACTCGACGCCGACGGCGAGGCCATCCCCGACGCCGTGTGGAGCAAGTTCACCACCTTCGCCCTGCCGGACCAAGCCGGCCCCATCTTCACCGCCGAGCTGAAAGGCAAAAGCGTCACCGGGAAAACGAAGCTCGGGCTTTGGGCGGCTGATTTCTTCGGCACCCTCCACCTCATCCTGCGCACCGGCGACGACATCACGCTCCCCACCGGCACCAAGCAGCTCAAAGCATTCACCCTCCTCAACGCACTCCCCGGCAGCTACGGAGCACGCCGCAGCTACAATACGACGGGCTCTTTCGCCGTGCAGGCCACGTTCACAGACCTGACGCAGGCGCTCATCCGGGTCGATGTGCCGTAGGAAACGACGCGTCTCTAGGCGCGAAGGCCGAAGAACCCACGGATGCGGCCGAGCAGGTCTCCTTTGGTTTGCTGCATCCGCTGATGCTGCGTCTCTAGGCTGATTTTACCCTGAATTACTTCGAGCTCAAGGCGACGGCGAGCGAGTGTATGAGCTATGTCATCGGCGATCTGTGGGCGGTTATGCACGATGTCGTGAAAGTCCTCATTTCCGAGGCGGTAGCATTTTACATCCGTCTTGGCGTAAACCGACGCACTACGCGGTTCGCCCGTCATCATACCCATCTCGCCGAAGAAATCCCCGGGGTGCAATGTGGCAACATGCTTTGTGTTCCCATTGATGGTGACATGCACCTCCGCATCCCCGCTGGCGATGATATACAGCCAGTGCGCATCGGCCCCTTGGCGCGTGATCGCTTCCCCCTCAATGAATGGCGCACCCTTGAGTCGGCCCGCTAGTGCGCTCCGCTCCTCACTGTTCAGCGAGTGAAAGAGCGGAACCTTCTCGAGCACCGCGATGTGTCGCTGCAATCGCTCGACCTTCTTTCGTTCCCGATTGTGTTCGTCATCCTCGGTGAGGAAAACCGCGTGCGCCGGGATGGACAGCGGAATGCCCGCTCGCTGCAAGGCGGAGAAGATACGAGTGCGCACAAGCGAATCGACGGGATCGGGCCGCGCAAGATCTGTGAGCCAGTAGCGCGCGGCATACGAGACCCAACTCTCGGTGAACGACGTGACGATGCAGTGCGGCTTCGGATTCGCCGCAACGCTGTCGAGTGCCTCGGCGAGCAGCGCGGCCTCCACGATCCGAATGACCTCCGTCGGCGAGCGCCGAAAATCCACGTTGAAGTAAACCCAGCGTCGGGACTGGATCGATTCGCCAGTACGTCGCCCCAGCAACGTCACGGTGCCTTTCATGAGCATGCTATTTGGAATCACGACCGTGTCCCATTCACGCGTTTCGATCGAAGTCTGACGCCATCGAATCTCCCGCACGAGGCCCTCGGTTTCACCGACGCGGATCCAGTCGCCGACGCGGATCGTGCGGTCCATCTGCACGGCCATACCACTCATGATGTTTCCGAGCGTATCCTGCAGCGAGAAGCCGATTACCGCAGTCATCACCGCCGAAGTCGCGACGATGCCTCGCAAGTCGATGCCCGAACTCGAGAGAACGACCAGTGCGACGATGATATATGCGACACCAGAAAGCAGGTCCTGCAAGATGCGCGGGGCCTCGAATCGAAGGGCGGAAAGAACTACGGCGAAAAGGAAAACGCCCGCGAGATTGACGATCGCAACGGTTTCGAGAAACCGGGAAATCCCACGGATCGTGACGTATGCGACGTGGTCCGCCGAGATGACGTAGAGCAACGCACCTCCGAGCAACACCCCGACGCACCCGAGGGCGAACAGGAGTGCAGCAGCGCGCACCCGGGCGAGCTCCCGAGGGCGGACACGCAGGAGCACAAGCGCGGCAATGATGAAGCCGAGGAGAACGAGGTGAAACGAACCAGCCATACCGGCGGTCTCGATTACGTTGTGCCAGAATTTCATGGTGATGGATTACACAGACGACGCGAGGGAGTGAAGCACTGTGAGGGTTATGGGATGCGCTCACGCTTTGCAATGAGGGATCGCTCGGCAATTCCCCGCCATGCACGCCGAAGCCCTCATCCCGAAAAACAAACCAGCCCTGCCGCCGTTTGGCAGCAGGGCTGATCGTGAGTAGTTCTGCAACAGCAGCGCCTTACGCCTGCTTGCGGCGGCGGCGACCGGCGAGCATCGCAAGTCCACCGAGCAAGAGGGCTGCGGTGCCGGGCTCTGGGACGACGAGCGTTACGTCGTTACCGTCGTTACCTGCGTAGCTTACCGTGAAGTTGTAGCCACCTGCGCTGAAGATGCTGCCTTCCGCGATTCCTGCGAATGTGCCGTTGACTGCATCGGTTGCTCCGTCGTTGCTGATAATCGTGAACGAGTCGCCGAACGTGAACGGTCCGGCACCCACGTTCAATACGAGGTTTCCGCCGAGTGTGACGGTGCCTGTTGTGTTGATGGAGTCGTAGGAGCTAAGGCTTCCGATTTCGAGGCTGAGCGCTCCAGCCGTGAGGCCGAAGTTTGCGGTGTCGAGCGAGCCAAACGTGCTGTTTCCAGGAGCGACTGTTCCGGTGGTGACGGAGACTGCGCCGACGGTTCCGTCGCCGCCGAGAGTTCCGCCATTGACCGTGACTGCGCTGCCGCTGAGGTTGCCGCTGACTTCCAGCGTTCCACCCGTGACACTCACAGCACCGGTGAAGGTCGCTGCGTTGTTGCCGCTGAGGATTTGCTTGCCGAGGCCCGTCTTCAAGAACGCTGCGCTGCCATTGAGCACGCCACCGAAGTCCGCGTCTGCCGAGTTGTTGTCCGTGAGCGTTCCGCCTGCGACGGTGTTGACGGTTCCTGCACCTGCGAGACCGCCGACGGTGAGGTCGTTGCTGCCGTAGCTGAGGAGGTCATTCGACATATTCAACTCCGCGCCGACCTGGAACGATTGGCCTTGCCCCGGAAGCGTGACGCCGACGGAGAAGCTGTTGCCGCCAACGCCACCCTGTTGGTATGCAACTGCGATGTCGTGTTGACCAGCCGTAAGGTTAATCGTGCCCGTGCGAATGCTTGGACCCTGCGAACGGTTGTTATCGAGAACGGGCTGTCCATCCACCCAAAGGACCGTCGCGTCATCGGAACGGGTCTGGAAGGTGTATTCCCCAGCGACCGCTGCGTTGAATCGGCCACGGAGATCCCCGACGTAGTTGCCCTGCGAAGCGATCGCAATCACCGCAGGCGGGAGTGCTGTGTTTCCGTTCGCTCCACCGTCATCGAGGTAGTTCACGCTGACCTTGCCGCGAGCGGCGGTGGATTCGACGGCGAGTGTCGGCTTGCCTGCGATGAATGCATCGAGATTTGCGAGGCTCGTAAACTCCGTGAACATGGCACCATTACCAGTGGTCACGCCGGGAGTGATCGAGGTCACCTGGGAGTGAACCCAGCGGCCGAGCAGTCCGGTCTGGACGCCTTGCACATTCAGCGCACTTCCGGCTCCAACATTTACGACGCCCGTGCCGAGGCCGGTGCCGGAGGCAACGACGCTGCCGGTGACGATATCGGTGCCGCCTGCGTAAT
>CAMDQC010000141.1 GCA_945905735.1 Prosthecobacter debontii
GCGCGTAAAGCGGACTTCGTGAACACGATCGTCGCCGAAGCGGGCAAGCCCGTCACCTACGCCGACGCGGAGGTGAGCCGTGCAATCCTCACCTTTACCGCTGCGGCGGAAGAGGCGCGCAGACAGCACGGCGAGGTGTTGGATATGGATGCGTTTGCGACGGGCGACGGGCATCTCGGCATCGTCCGGCGCTTTCCCATCGGCGTGATCGCAGGCATCACGCCGTTCAATTTCCCTCTCAATCTCGCCGCCCATAAAGTGGCCCCCGCCATCGCCAGCGGCAACTGCATCATCGTAAAGCCCGCGCCGAAATGCCCGCTCACCATGCTCCTCCTCGCCGACGTGCTCGTGGAGGCCGGAGTCCCCGCCGGGCAAGTGAATGTGGTGACGTGTGCGAACGAGCACGTCCACTTGCTCGTCCGCGATCCACGCATCGCGATGCTCAGTTTCACCGGCAGCCCGAGCATCGGCTGGAAACTCAAGGCGGACGCAGGGAAAAAGAAAGTCTGCCTCGAACTCGGCGGCAACGCAGCGGTCGTCGTCCACTCGGATGCCGACCTCGCGGCGGCGATTCCGGCCATTGCGGCGGGCGCTTTCGCGTATGCGGGGCAGACGTGCATCAGCGTGCAGCGCATCCTCGTCCACGAGTCGCTCTACGCGGCCTTCCGCGAACAGTTCGCCGCATTCGTCGCGGAGAAAATCATCGTCGGCGACCCGAGCGATCCGCGCACTGTCGTAGGCCCGATGATTTCCGCCGAGGCCGCGCAACTCACCCGCGACCGCATCGCCAGCGCCGTCGCCGCTGGGGCACAGCGCATCGGCAGCGAAGGCACGGGCAGCGTCGTCCCGCCGACCATCCTCGAAAACGTCCCCGCAGCCCACGAAGCAAGCACCTGCGAGTTCTTCGCGCCCGTCGTCACGCTCCACCGCTACCGCGAATTCGACGAAGCGCTCGCACTCGTCAACGCATCCCCTTTCGGCCTGCAATGCGGCATCTTCACTCGCGACCTCCAGCTCGCCCTCCGCGCCCACGACCGGCTGGAAGTCGGCGCAGTGCTCATCAACCAAGTCCCCACCTTCCGCGTAGAAAACATGCCCTACGGCGGCATCAAAGACAGCGGCTTTGGCCGCGAAGGAATCCGCTACGCGATGGAAGAAATGACCGAGCCTCGCGCGTTGATCATCAGAAAGTGTTTGTAATCGGCTCGGTGATGCAGATTCCCAAGGTTTTCCAACAGCCCGCGGCACGGGGGCTGCTTTTATGGTAATTACAAACAACAACTCACATGCAAAAATATACCGACACCGCCGCCACGCTCGATATTTCAGACAGTTTTGCCGCCACAGTTCCATCGATGGAAAAACGCCGCATTCTCCTTCTGGAGGACGATCCTCAGTTCAAAGATATCATGTCGGAGTTCCTTGGATCGCATGAATTTGAGGTCGTCGCCGTGCAAAATGGCGTCGAAGGCGTTCACGAGGTACTCGCGGGCGATTTTGAGGTCATCCTCTGCGATATGATGATGCCAACCCTGCCAGGGGACATGTTCTTCCGCGCAGTAGAACGGATGCGTCCCCATTTATGCGACCGGTTCATTTTCATGACGGGACATCGAGGCAATCCGAAGGTGAACGAGTTCATCCGTGTGGTGAACGGGACGATGTTGGCGAAGCCCTTCCACGTCGATGACCTGCTGGAGATGATCGCATTTGTGCAGGTGCGCATGGCGGTGAATTAGCCCGCAAGCGCTTTCTTTGCTCGACCCACAGCGCCCTCCCCGGTGAAAGTCCCGCCGTGCTTCGCCTCGTCCTGAATCTAACCAAGGGAATCCTCCGGGACCAAAAAACCCGGAGAAGCGTGATGTTTTACATCATGCTCGCCGCGCTCGTGATGCTCTTTGCCGGGACGTTTTTCTCGGAAAAATGGGCACGCGAAAACCCTCTGCGCTTTTTTTGCTACTGGCTCACCTGCGCGTGGCTCACGCTCACGGGGATGCTCCTCGCGCTATTCGACATCCTCCTCATCCGCGCGGCCACACGCGCCAAACGCAGAAAGCTGGAGCAGGAAATCCTCGGCAAACCTGACGAACCAAAATGATCCGCTCGCGCAAGGAACTGGAGACGATAGAGGCAAACATTCTCGCGCCCTACGCGCAGAAGTCGGGCGATTCGCGAGGGCGATTGCACGCCGAGCGCAAGCACCCGACGCGCACAGAGTACCAGCGCGACCGCGCCCGCATCATCCACAGTCGGGCGTTCCGTCGGCTAGAGTATAAGACCCAGGTCTTCCTGAACGGCACCGGCGACCATCTCCGCACCCGCCTCACACACACGTTTGAAGTCGCCAACATCACGCGCATGATCGCTCGTTCGCTGGGGCTAAACGAAGACCTCGCTGAGGCCATCGCGCTGGCGCACGACCTTGGCCACCCGCCGTTTGGGCACAGCGGCGAGGAGATGCTCGACGATCTAATGAAAGGTCATGGCGGCTTTGACCACAACGAGCAGAGCCTCCGCACCGTCGATGTTATCGAGTCCCGTTACCCAAAATTCGCCGGGCTCAACCTCACGCACGAAGTCCGCGAAGGACTGCAAAAGCACGCGAAGTTTTACCAAGGCACCGGCGATGAAACACCCCACGCTCAACCCTCACTCGAAGCCCAACTTTCCAACCTCGCAGACGAGATCACTTACTATAGCCACGACCTCGACGACGGCCTCGACTTCCAACTCCTTGAGCCCGAGCAACTCGCCGCGCTCACCGTGTGGAAAACGAGCGAGGAAGAAGTGCGCGAGCATTTCCCGAAGCTCAAAGGGCGAGAGTTCCGGGCTTATGTGATACGGTGCATCATCGACCGGCAAGCGGCAGACGTTATCGCCACCAGCTCCGCCCTCATCGAGCGAGCGAAAGTCGCCAGCGCCGATGAAGTCCGCCAGCACGCCAAGCCGCTCATCGCCTACTCCCGCCCGCTCCTGAAGGCCAACCAACAACTCCGGCGATTCCTCTACAAAAACCTCTATTACCACCCACGTGTCGCCGGCGCGAATGACCGCGCCTGCGAGATGTTACGCGATGTCTTTGAGGCTTACCTCAAGCAGCCCAAACTCCTCGGCAACGCCACCTCGCGCCGCATCAAAAAGGATGGGCTCCACCGCACCGTCTGCGACTACCTCGCGGGGATGACAGACCGCTACCTGCTCGACGAACACGCCCGCCTCTTCACCCCGCGCGTCTATTCGAATCTCGGCGGACAGTTCTAACTCCCCGGCGTCTCCTCCTCGATGTGCCGGATGATCAGCTCCAACCGCTGAGGCAATCGCGCCTCCTCCATAATCTCCTGCCTGCGAAACGGATCATGCACGAACGAATGCGCCACCGCATCTGCCAGCATCTCGGGGTCGGTCATTTTGAAAAGGAACGCCTCAATGTTATCGCTCAGTCCCTTACTCCGAAACCGTTTACACAGCGCCCGCAGTTCCGCCGCGAGCGGAGCAGTCTGCGCCTCGGTGCCCAGCACTGACGGCACGGACACCAGCTTGGCGATGCGAAAGGGCGCTATCTGGACGAACCCATCGAAACTCACGCGCGCCAACCCCTGCAACATCACGTTCGATGTCCCATCCTTACACTTCACACACGCCCGCACCATCCCTAGCCCCGCCGTGTGGTAGAAATCATCGGGGCTCTTCGCCTCCGTCACCCCCGGCTTCATAAGCGCTACACAGAACGCGCGGTCGTGGGCCAGCGCCCAGTCCAGCATCGCCCGATAACGAGCCTCGAAGATAAAAAGCGGCATCAGAGCATTCGGAAAGAGCAGCGCGGACGGGAGCACCATCACAGGCGCTTCGGTCGGGATTTGCACTTCGGGTGTGGACATGAGTGTTTGTGTTTTCAACGGCAGCGTGCGAAGCCGATGGCGTGCCTTTCGCTGAACATTCCGATACGCTCACTCGCCCGCATTGGATACCTTTTTCAAGCCCCTCACCACTCCTTCACCGCCACCACATCCTCTCGGTGTAGAGAGCAAAACACCCGTTCCCCTTTGTGAAAACACTCCTGCGAACGACTCTCGTTCGCCACCACCACGGTAAACTCCAGCCCGCTCGCCGTACGCATAAATAATTGATCCGTCTGCCCCCGGAACACTTCATCCACGACCTCCGCCGCAAACACATTCTCCCCATGCACCGCGGTCCTCATCAGATGCACCTTCTCGGGCCTGAAACTCACTTGCACCGTTGCACAATCACCTACCAAAAGGGCCCCATCGACCCGAAAAACCACGCCCTCCCTCACCCGCACCAATACATCTCCCCCCTCGCGCCCGATTATCTCTCCCGGCATCACATTCACCTGCCCCACGAACTCCGCAACAAACCGGGTCTTCGGAGCATGATAAATCTCATCCGCAGTCCCCAGTTGCTCGATCCGTCCCTTATTCACGATCGCAATTCGATCGCTCATCGTCAGCGCCTCCTCCTGATCGTGCGTCACAAAAACAAACGTAATCCCCAACCGGCGCTGTAGCTCCTTCAACTCCCGCTGCATCGAATGCCGCAACTTCGCATCGAGCGCCGAAAGCGGCTCGTCCAGTAGTAACACCTTCGGCTCACACACGATGGCTCGCGCCAGCGCCACCCTTTGACGCTGCCCTCCCGAGAGCGCGCTCGGCTTATGCTGCTCCTTCCCCTGCAAAGCAACCAACTCTATCCACTCCCCCACCTTCCTCGCGATCTGCTCCCTTGATGCGCCCTTAGCCCTAAGGCCGAATGCGATATTTTCCGCCACCGTCAGATGCGGAAACAGCGCATAACTCTGAAACACCTGATTCACACATCGCCGATACGGCGGCACCTCCGTCACGTCCACCCCATCGAGCAACACCCTGCCCTCCGTCGGGAAATCAAACCCAGAGATCATCCGCAAAAGCGTCGTCTTCCCACACCCAGAAGGTCCCAGCAGGGTCAGAAACTCCCCCTCTTGAATCTTCAAAGAGACATTCTCTACAGCAACGAACTCCCCAAAGCGTTTGGACACCCCTTGAAGCTCAACCATCGTCGTTTCTGGCAGCATAGAAAGGCGATCGCTCTACCCGCCCATCCACTCTTTTGCACGCTGGAAGAATCCCTTTTCCCCGGTACTGTCGTCGCCCATGAGGGTGGCGTATTCTTCGAGTTTCTTGCGCTGATCGGCGTTGAGCTTTTGCGGGACGGCGATGACGAGGCGGGCGAGGATGTCGCCTCGACTGCTGCTGTTGTTCACACTCGGCATTCCTTTTCCGCGCACTTTGAAGACGCTGCCGCTTTGCGTGCCAGCGGGCACTTTGAGGTCCATGCCGCCGTCGAGTGTGGGAATCTTGATGTCGCCGCCGAGGGCTGCGGTGGTGAAATTGACGGGCACTTCGCAGTAGAGGTTCTCCCCTTCCCGCTCGAAAAGCTCATGCTCTTTGACGTGGATGACGACGTAGAGATCGCCGCGTGGGCCGCCTCGGATGCCGGCTTCGCCGTTGCCTGCGATGCGCATTTTCGAGCCATCGTCCACGCCAGCAGGGATTTTGAATTTGATGCGTCCCGTCTGCTCTCCGCGGCCTTCGCCACGGCATTTCGGGCAGGGACGCTCGACGGTCTGGCCGGTCCCTCGGCAGCGTGGGCAGGTCTGCGAGACTTGGAAAAAGCCACGACTGCTCACGACTTGGCCGCGTCCACCGCAAGTGCCGCAACCGACGACTTTGGAGCCCGTCTCTGCGCCGGAGCCTTTGCAGCCGCCGCATGCTTCGAGCTTAGTGACTTCGATCTCTTTCTCCACGCCGACCGCTGCCTCTTCGAGGGTGATCTGCATGTCGTAGCGCAAGTCGCTGCCACGTTGCTTGGTCTCTCGATCGCCACCACGTCCGCCACCGCCGCCGCCGCCGAAGAATTGCTCGAAGATGCCGCCCATCCCTTGCGCGCCGCCTGCACCGCCGAAGACTTCTTTGAAGATGTCGAACGGATCGTGCCCGGCTGCGCTGCGCCCGCCGCCTTGCGAGAACGCTGCGTGGCCGAAGCGGTCGAACGCGGCGCGTTTGTCCGCATCGCTGAGAACGTCATAGGCTTCGCCAAGCTCCTTGAAGCTCTCCTCTGCCGATGCGTCGCCGGGGTTTTTGTCCGGGTGAAATTTGACCGCGAGCTTGCGGTAGGCCTTTTTGAGGTCTTCCGCGCTGACATCGCGCTGCACGCCTAGGACTTCGTAGTAGTCACGTTTCGCCGCCATCATGCGCCTTTCCCTTTGCTTACCACGACCATTGCGGGGCGGAGAAGTCGGTCGCGCACTTTGTAGCCTTTGCGCATTTGGCGGATGATTTTGCCTTCCTCCACCTCGGCGCTTTCTTCTTGGCCCACGGCTTCGTGGACGTTCGGGTCGAAGACGAATCCGACAGCTTCGACGACTTCCACGCCCGCTCCGGCCATGTAGTCTTTGAGCTGTCGCTCGATCATCTCCATGCCGACTGCGATGGGCGATTTCGGGTCGCCTTTGCGGACTTCGATCATCCCAAATTCAAAGTTATCCATCACAGGCAGAAGGTCTTCGAGCATCCCGAGCTTGGCGCGCTTGATGTCGTCATCGCGCTCGCGGGCGACCCGTTTGCGGTAGTTCTCCAGGTCCGCTTGGTTGCGGGCGGCGAGGTCTTTCCACTTCGCGGCTTCGGCTTGCGCCTGCGCGATGGGGTCGGTGGATTCGGGCTCTTCGGTTTCTGTTTTCTCGGTATCGGTATCGGTCATTTTTTCCTGATTGCTATCAATGTAATGTCGTCGTGCTGCGGATGGTCTCCCACGAATGCCTTCACTTCATCCGCCACCCGGCGGACGATTGCTGCGGCTCCTTGTGCGGCGCTCGCTTGTATGGCGCGCTTCATGGCTTCCAGTCCGTATTCTTCTCCGCGTCGGTCGAGCGCTTCGGTGACGCCGTCGGTATAAAATACGAGGCAATCTCCGGGCGCGAGCGATACGGAAAAATCGTTGGTGACCCTATTGAACGCGCCCCCACTGTCAATGCCCACGGCCATTCCCGGCGGCTTGATGACTTCGATGCTCCCGTCCTTCGCGCGAAAAACGAGCGGCGCATCGTGCCCGGCGCGCACGAGTTTCACAGAGCCATCGCGCCGGTCGAGGATGGCGTAGGCCATGGAGATGAACATGTCCTCTTTGATGTCGGGATAAATCTGCGCGTTCAGCCGCCGCATGACTTCCGCCGGTGATTCGCAGCCCGGAGCGATGACGCGGAGCGCGCTGCGGCACATGGCCATGAGCAGCGCCGCCGGTATCCCCTTCCCGCTCACATCCGCGATGACTACGCCGAGCCGGTCGGCGTCGAGCGGCACGTAGTCAAAGTAATCGCCGCTGAGGTAGCGAGCGGGCAGATTCGTGCCGGAAGTCTCGAAGCCCTCAATGTCCGGCTCCTTCGACGGGAGTAGGATGCGCTGCACATCGTTCGCGGTCGCGAGGTCTTTTTCGATCTGCCGCTTCTCCGCCGCTTCGTGGTGAAGGATTGCGTCCCAGAGCGAAAACGCCGACTGCTCCGCCAGCGCCCGGAAGGTATGGAGCTGCGACGGCGCAAACGTGTCGTGCAAAGCATCGCGCGAAATCACGAGCACGCCGAGATTTTGCCCCGCATACGTCAGCGGAGCCAGGCACGCGCTCCCACGCCGGGCAGCCGTGAATCGTCGCCCTCTATAAAGAGCGCATCTTTCGCCGCGAAAACGGTGCCGAGCAGTCCGTCGCTCACTTTCACCGCGGTGAGCTTGAGTTGGCTGTGCATCGAGCCCGTCCCGCCCGGCGGCAGGTCGATATAAGGCGGGCAATGCGCCGAGATAAACGCCGGGCGAAGCTGAAGCCCCGTCTTATCCACGAGATAAAGCGCGCCGCCTTGCCCCTCCAAAATCCGCAGCGCACCCTCGACGATACTCCCATGCAAATCGCCGGGCCGCGTCTCATGCGTGAGCGCTTCGCCGAGATTGTGCAGGAAGTCGAATACGCGCCGCTCCTCTACTTGTATCTTCACTTTCTCCCGCTGCACCTCTCGGATGATGCGCTGCTGCCGCCGAAATACCCACACGCTCCAGCAAAGGAGCGAGGCAAACGCGGAACCCAGCGCAATCTCGTTAAACATCGGTCAGTTCCCCTGCGCTCCGTATTGGGAAAACATCGCGTCGAGCGTGGTAACAAGCCCTTCCAGCGCCTCGCGGTAACGCCCCGGAGCGACCGCATCCAGCTCCACTCGCGCCTCGCCGAGCATCCTGCGCCCCGTCGCCACCGCGCTTTTTAAAGCTCCCGTCTCCACGGCTTTCGTCACCAGCGTGGCGATCTCCGCGTCCGTCCCGCTCAGGATGATTTGGCAGATCGCATCGCGCTCCGCCGAGTCCGTGTTTTGCAAAAGATACAAGATCGGCAGCGTCAGCTTTCCCTTGCGCAAATCGGTTCCCAGCGTCTTGCCCGCCTTCGTTTCATCCCCCGCGAGGTCCACCACATCATCGTAAATCTGATACGCCGTCCCCAGCCGCATCCCGAACGTCCGCATCGCCGTGATGACCGCCGGAGCCGCCTCATTGATGAACGCCCCAAGTTCAGTCGCCACGGCGAAAAGCGCCCCCGTTTTCATCTCGATGATGCGGTAGTAGTCCGGCACCGAGAGCTTCAAATCGAAGCGTCGCTGCGTCTGGATAATCTCCCCGCTGCAAACCTCGCTCGCCGATTCCGCGATGCGCCGCATCACCTCGCTACTCTGAAAGCGGCTGCACTGCTTCAGCGCGTGGGCGAAGAGGCAATCTCCCAGCAGCACGCTGAGACTGTTGCCCCACTTCGCATTCGGAGTCGGCTTCCCCCGCCGCGTGTCGGCCCCATCGAGAATATCGTCATGCACCAGCGTCGCCGCGTGGATAAGCTCCACGACCACCGCGAGGTCCAGATGCTCGTTGGTAATATCTCCCGTCGCCCCGCCCGCCAACAGCGCCAGCGCCGGGCGCAACCGCTTCCCGTTACTCTCAATCGCGTAAGCAACGTAGCCCTCCACCGCCGGATCAAAGTCCCGAGCCTGCGCCCGAATCCGTTCCTCGACCGCGTACAAGCCGGAATTGATCAGCTCGAAAGTGTTCTTGAGTGCTTCCTTATGATTCACACCAGGAACGGGTCCTGGCACCTTGGTTTCGAGCTTTGTGAAATTTTTCACAAGCGCACTCTATCGGCGTTTAATGATGAAAGTCAAATGCCTTACTTCGGCAACTTCGAGCCCCTGCTATTCCCTCTTCTCCACATCCACGATCGCGATGGTGCAGTTATCCCGTCCTCCCGCCTCCATTGCGGCGTTAAATAGCTCTTGAACGGCCACCGAGGGACTCAAAATCGACACTGCGATCCGCTCAATTTCGCGCTGCGAAAGCATGTCCGATAAGCCGTCCGAGCACAGGAGGAAGCGCGCGGTCTTCGTCACAGGCAGAAGATGGAAATGCGGCTCGATTTTCACAATGTCACGCGAACCGCCGATGGACTGGGTAAGCGCGTGCATCGTCGCGGGACGGACACCTTCCGACGCCCGCATGAGCCCTTCGGCCACGAGCAGTGCCTCTACGGAATCATCGCGAGTGACCTGCTTGTATTTGCCGCCCTCCTGACGATAGAGACGTGCGTCGCCTACGTTAAAAGCGAAGAGCCCCCCTTCGCCAGCGAGCATCCCGACGACCGCCGCGCCAGTCCCCATCAAATCATGGTTTTCCACCCCTGATTGATGCAACCGATCATTCGTATCCTGGAGGAGTCTCGCGACCCCCTCCGGCGAAATCTGGTCCCCGCCGCACTTCTCCAGCGATTCCACCACCTCCCGGCTCGCATAAGCACCCGCTTTGTGCCCGCCGATGCCATCTGCCACCGCCACGATCCACCGCGGACCACTGCACGCCGCATCCACTGGAGTCGCCGTGCTCGCTCCGCTAAAGGTTCCACCAAAAAGGCAGGCATCCTCATTCACTTTTCGAACTTTCCCCGTGTGACAAATCCAAGCTCCTTTGGCGATATAAGACATCTGTGTGGTTAGCGGAGTAGTTTCAGTAAGTTTAGTCATTAAAAATCGTGTGATGCGACACCGACAGTCGCAGTCATCGTGCCATTCGCCGAGCCACTACCGAACGTTTTCAGATCCATGGGAATCAAGGCCACGCCTTGCTTCGGTGTCCGGTTGTGCTCTGGATGGTGGCATCTGCTTGGGCTCATCGTCGGGCGGAAGAAAACAGTTCGCTCGCAGTTCGTCGAATGCAAAACCGCACTACTTTCACCATCGTCCTTGCTCGGAACGCGGCGATCACTCCGAGTCTGGTTGCTTCTGTTTTCCAGGCTTCGTGAGTGAATCAACGAGCGACGGTCCGTTGTCGGGCGGCATTGAGTTGTGCCACGCGAGCAGAGCTTTCGTGAGACGCGCGACGTGGTCGGGATTTTGCGCTGCGACGTTCTTTGTTTCTCCTCGGTCGGTCGCGAGATTGTAGAGTTGCGGCTCGCTACCGTCGTATTCGCAAAGCAGCTTCCAATCACCATCGCGCACTGCGAGCGCGGGCAAGAGTTCCGGCGATGGAGGCATGGTTTTCCGGTCGGGTGGGCGACGCCAAAAGATGGGAGCTTTGCGCGAAGCGGTGCTTTCGCCGAGCAGGATGGATGCAAGGCTTTCGCCGTCGAACGTGACTCCCGGCGGCGGTGCGACTTTCGCGATCGCGAGTAGCGATGGTGCGAGATCGAAGGCGGCGAAGACGGATTGCTCGTTGTGTATGCCGACTTTGGATTTGTCCATCAGGCCCGGTGCCCACGCAACGAGTGATGAGCGCGTCCCTCCTTCGTACAGCGTGCCCTTCGTCCCGCGAAACGGCCCGGCGCTGCCCGCTCCCGGCTCCGGACCGTTGTCCGAGAACACGAGGACGATCGTGTTGTCGCGCAGCGCTGGTGTGTTGCGGATGTGGTCGAAGAGCTTGCCGAGTTGGCGGTCTGCTTCCATCAGCACCGCGCGGTAAAGCCCACGTTTTCCATCCGCCCATTTGTCCACCGGCGGCCAAAACGGGCTGTGAACATCGTCTGGCCACACGTTCATAAAGAACGGCTTCTTCGCCGCGACTGCTTTGTCCAAAAACGAGATCGCCGCATCGACAAATCCGCCTGTGATTTGCGAACGCTGCATCCACGTCACCGGCGTGCCCAGCCGCTCGGCGTCGGCCCAGATTTTGCCGGGCTCCGTCGCGCCGGGCTTCATGGTGAGCGGCAGGAGCTTCGGCCCCATGCCTTCGAAATTCGTCAGCGATTCATCAAAGCCATACTCCGAAATCGCAGGCGCATCATCGACATCGCGCTGCCCGCCCATGTGCCACTTTCCGAAATGCCCGGTGGCGTATCCGCTCCGCTGGAGTGTGCGCGCGAGCGTCGGTGCCTTTGGGTCGAGCCAGTTCGCCATGCCCCGGCGGGCGTTGTCGGCGCGATTGTTAAGAAACGACGCAATCTTCCAACGCTGCGGATACTGCCCGGTCGTCAGCGCAGTCCGCGACGGCGAGCAAATCGGCGAGTTCACATAGAATTGCGAAAACCGAATCCCCTCCCCGGCGAGGCGATCCACATGTGGCGTCTGCGCGTCCTTGTTTCCAAAGCACGAGAAATCGCCCCAGCCCATGTCATCGAGCAGGACCACGACAATGTTCGGTCGCTCCGCCGCAAAAGTAGAGCCGCAGAGCAGTGCGACGAGTGTGAGAAATTTGAGGATGGTTTTCATAGCGAGAGGTTTCATCAGTTTCTCGTGACGGCGCACAGTATCGCCAGCATCCGCCGGTTGGTTTCCGCATCTTTCACCGCCACACGAATCGCGTGGATTCCAAGGTTCGCGCCCATGCGTGAGGCATCGCGTAGGAACAGCCCATGTTCGCAACACTTCGCGACGACTTCGCTCGCGGCGGGTCCGTACTCCGGCAGATGACAGAGCAGAAAATTCGCAGCGCCGGGAACGACGTGCCATCCGAGGTCGGCAAGGCCTTCCGCAAGTTGCAGTCGCAGCGACGCAGTCCCACTCCACCGGGCGTTGTAGTAGTCCGGCGATTCCAAGGCGCGCACGGCGGCGAGTTGCCCGAGCAGACTCACGGCCCAAGGCGGAGTGAAAGCGTGGAGTTCTTCGAGCTGATGCGGGCTTGCGCAAAGATACGCGACGCGAGCGCCGCTGAGTGCGTAGGCTTTCGACATGGATTTGCACACGACGATGTTCCGGCTTTGCGCGGCGATTCGCTCGAACGACTGCGCCGAGTCCACGAAATCGACATACGTTTCATCAATCCATACGCGAGTCGCGGGATGCGCACCTTCGAGCAATGGAGCGAGAGACGCTGCATCGACATGGCGTCCGGTCGGGCTGTTCGGATTCACGAGCACGACGAGATCGTATGGGATGCGCAGCGCCGCTGCGAGTTCATCCAGCGCGACATCGTAGTTGCTTTCACGCCGCAATGTCAGCCCGTCCACCGTGCATCGGATGACCTTTTCGAGGACGTGCGCGTATTCGCCGTAAGTCGGATCGAGCAGCAGCACACGGGATTTACGGTTCAACCATCGCGGCAACGAGCGGAAGATCAAATCGGACGAACCGGAGCCCACGGCAATGTTGCCAGGCTTCACACCGCGTGCTCCGGCGATGGTCTCCACGAGCCCTTCGCAGCCCGTCGGCGGCGAGGTGCGCAGCAGCCACGGGAGATGCTCCGTGAGCGAAGTCAAAACTGCCGGCGCTGGCGGAAACCACGCATCGAGCACGTCGGCATTGATGATCCCCGGCACGGTGTGGAGCTTGTCGAAGCGCGGACCGACCGCTTCAAAAAACGCGCCGCCGTGGAAGCAAGCCGCCGGTTTTCGCAGCGGAAATCCCACGGCCCAACGAGTGCCCCGCTCCAAAAGAGTCACGAGTCCCGGAACGGAATCCATCCGATCCCGAACACCCTGGAGCGTTGCATGAAGGAGGTGGTAATGCACCGCGCCCGACTGTATCTGCATCCCGCAGTCCAAGAGCCCCGCCTTGAGATACGCCGAGAGCACCTCGCGTCTCCCGATTGCAGCCATGTGCGTTCCGCCATGCGCCTCGCACCATCGCAGCGCAGCATACCCGAGCAATGCTGCCACGCGCGTGCCGCGATACGGTTTCTGTACGGTCAACAAACGTACCTCGAAAAGACCATCATCCACCGCAAACGGCAGGTCTCTGCGGGCAAAATACTTGTCGATCGAATACCGTCCGCATTCCGGCGGAGTCAGGCTGATGAAACCCGCAATCTGATCCCCGCAGCCGGCCACGAGGTAAATGTTCGCTTCGTCCAGATTGTCGATCAGCCGCTCGTCGGAATTGACGGCATGTTGCCCGATCTCCCGCGCATAGACTTCGTGGCGCAGACGGTAGATCAATTCGCGGTCCGATTCCGTTGCGAGCCGCAGCTCAAAACCGTCGATTGGTGCTGGGCTGTGTGTTTCTGTCATTCGTCCATCTTCGCAACCGCAATTCTCGGAAACAATCCCGAATCCCCCCAGCCGAAACTTCGCCCGCTGGATGGGTGTTCTTCGTTGCATTTCCCGGTTCATGGGAAACACGCCATTTCTCTTTAGGGAAACGCTGAATAAAGCGAAAGTCCCTGTAAAATAGCGGGACAGCGGGCGATAGAGCTGATAGACAAGAGCATGGAAAAGCAAATGAGTTTCGCGGCAGCGGAGTACAGCGAAAAAAAGAAAACCACCCGGCGGGAGAAATT